>JAAYEA010000573.1 GCA_012689325.1 Chloroflexota bacterium | reverse complement strand
CCGGATTCCGCAGGTGCTCGAAGAGCCGCGCGATCTCCCACGGCGTGGTGCGCGGCAGCGAGAGCTCGGGGATCTCGCCCTCGGCGAAAAAGCCGATCTCGTCGGTCTCCATGCTCTGGGTCGGCGCGCCGCCCAGCAGCGCGCAGCGGAAAAAGAGCTTGTAGATGCGAAAGGCCGTCGGCGGGTGGCCATGCAGCCGCCGGTCCCAACAGGCCAGCAGCTTGTCCGCGCGCACCCGATAGCCCGATTCCTCCCACACCTCGCGCTCCACCGCCTGGCTGGGCGTGTCCCAGGCGTCGGCCCAGCCGCCGGGGAGCGTCCACTGGCCGTCCACGCGTTCCTTCACCAGCAAGAGCTGCCCCTCGCGAAAGACGACGCCGCGCACGTCCACCTTGGGGGTGGCGTAGCCGGTCTCCCCCGCATAAAGCTCGCGCAGCTCGGCCAGCTCCGCGCCGGAGCCGGCGGCCAGCATCTCCAGCGCCACCTCGCGGAGCTCCTCGTAGCGCTCGCGATCGTAGGCGCTATCGGTATAGGCCAGGCCGTTCTGCGCCAGGGCCTGCACCTTACGCGCCCACTCCAGCCACTGGGGTTCCATCGGGTCGCCCTCCTCCCCGCGCCTCAGCTCCCCTTGAGCAGCGACGGCGCGTTGCGATAGCGGTCGTTGAAGGGCTCCTTGATCAGCCCCAACTCGAGCGCGTCGCGAATCTCCCGGATGCCGTATTCGATGTCATAGGCGGCGCGAAAGCCCAGCCGCGAGGTGATCTTGGCGAAGGAGACGCGCACGTCGCGCATGTCGCCGTCGAAGGCCATGTCCTTGAAGGTGATCTCGGTGCCGGGGACGTGCTTGGCCACCAACAGCGCCAGCTCTTCCTTGGTATAGTTGCCGTCGTCGCTGCCCACGTTATAGACCTCGCCGCGGATGAGCGGCTCGGGCGCGTCCAGGGCCAGCGCCAGCGCGCGCACCACGTCGCGGATGTGGACGAAGGAGCGGGCGTAGCGGCGCTGGTAGATGAGCAGCGCGTGGGTGGTGACGGCCTCCAGCACGAACTGGTTCACCAGCAGGTCAAAGCGGGTGCGCGGCGAAAGGCCATAGAGCGTGGCGAAGCGGTAGACCAGCGGGGCGCAGCGGGACGTGGCCGCCTGCCCCAGCAGGTACTGCTCCGCGGCGATCTTGGTCTCGGCATAGGTGGATTGGGGGTGCAGCGGCGAGCTCTCGTCCACGGGGCGGTTATCGGGGGCGATGCCATAGTTGGAATAGGTGGAGGAAAAGACCAAGCGCCCCACCCCCGCCGCCTCGGCCGCCTGAAAGACGCGCTCCACCGCGCCGGTGTTGACCGCCCAGCTCGCCTCGTCGCCGGCGCGCTGGCAAGCGGGAAAGCCCACCAACGCCGCCAGGTGATAGACCGCGCCGACCCCCTCCAGGTGCGGGGCCAGGTCGCCGGTGGTCACGTCGAATTTGTGGAAAGCAAAGGCCGGGTGGATGAAATAGGGCAGGATCGCGTCGCCGCCAAAGAGCAGGTCATCCAGCACGGTGACCTGGTGGCCCTGGCTGAGCAGGGCGCCGGTGAGCAGCGAGCCGATATAGCCGGCGCCGCCGGTGATGAGGATCTTCATGGTCAGTGATAGCCTCCAAAGTGATAGGTTACGGTCGCGCCTCCAGGATGGCGACCTCGTAAGGGGCAAAGACCGGGGCCAGGCCGGGGAGCTCCTCGCCGCGCCGCCCCGCCGTGGACAAGAGCACCTTCCACCGCCGCGAGGGGAGCCGGACCTCCGGCACATAGCAGATGGGCCGCCCGACCAAGTTGAGCAGCACCCACACCGCCTGCCCCTCCGTCTCGCGCAGGTAGCCCAGCGCCTCCCGGGGCTGCTCCTGCAAGAAGGTCTGGCGGCCCAGGCGCAGCGCCGGGGTCTCGCGCCGCAGGCGGATCAGCCGCCGGTAGAAGGCCAGGAGCGAGCGCGGGTCGGCGCGCTGGGCGGCCACGTTGCGCAAAGACGCGTCAGGGCCCAGCCGCAGCCAGGGCCGCCCGCTGGTGAACCCGGCCCCCGGGGAGCCATCCCAGGGCATGGGCGTGCGGCAGCCGTCGCGCCCGCGATAGAGCGGCCAATAGCGCCGACCCGGCGGGTCCAGGATCTCGTCGCGGGGGATGAAGGTCTGGGGCAGGCCGATCTCTTCGCCGTAATAGAGAAAGGGCGCGCCGCGCAGGGTCAAGAGCAGCGCCGCGGCCACCCGCGCCCGCGCCTCGGCGTCGCGGCGGCCATAGCGGGTGATGTGGCGGGTCTGGTCGTGGTTGCTGAGGGCGTAGGGCGGCCAGGCCCCCGGCGGCAAGAGCTTTTCCCACTCGAGAATGGCCCGCTGAAACGCCGCGGGGTCCCAGGGGGAGCGGGTGAAGGCAAAGTTGAAGGCCAGGTGCAGCTCGTCGTCGCCCGCGCCATAGAGCGCCGCCGCTGCCTCGGCCATCCGGTCGCTATGGACCTCGCCGACGCTCATGCGCTCCGGGTAGCGGTCCAGCAAGGCGCGCAGCCGCCGCAGGATGCCGTGCAGCTCGGGCTGGTCCTTGTCGTGGAGGTGTTGCTGGCGGTCATAGGGGCGCGGGGCCAGCGGGCGGGCGATGGGGTTGTCGCGGAACTCGGCGTCTTTGACATAGTGGTTGACCACGTCCAGCCGGAAGCCGTCCACGCCGCGCTCCAGCCAGAAGCGGACCACGTCCAGCATGGCCCCTTCCACCGCCGGGTTGCGCCAATTGACGTCGGGCTGCTCCGGCAAAAAGCCGTGGAGGTACCATTGTCGCGTGGCGGCGTCGTAGGTCCAGGCGGGGCCGCCAAAGGTGGAGAGCCAGTTGTTGGGCGGCTGGCCTGGGCCGCGTCCGTCGCGCCAGATGTACCAATCGCGCCGGGGGCTCTCGCGGCTGGCGCGCGACTCGGCGAACCAGGGGTGCTGGTCCGAGGTGTGGTTGAGCACCAGGTCGAGGATCACGCGGATGCCGCGGCGGTGGCAGTCGGCCACCAGCTCGTCGAAATCGGCCAGCGTGCCCAGCGCCGGGTCGATGGCGGTATAGTCGCTCACATCATAGCCGAAATCGCGGCGCGGCGACGGATAGATGGGCGAGAGCCAGATGGCGTCCACGCCCAGCGCGTCCGGCGCCCCGCCCAGGTGGTCGAGATGCTGGATGATGCCGCGCAGGTCGCCGATGCCGTCGCCGTCGCTATCGGCAAAGCTCAAGGGGTAGATCTGGTAGATCACCCCGGACTGCCACCACGGTTGTGTCGTCATGTCGTCCCTACTTGTGCGCCGGACTGGTAAGCCAAGTCTGGCGGCTCCTATGTAGTGGCGACTTTGGTCGCTCCTGGCTGCGCCCGGAACGATCAAGTCGTTACTGCGTCGGGTCGTGACCCTCGCCTATCGGGTCTTGCCAAACGCCCGCTTGGGGTTCTCGTCGGTCATCAGGCGGATGGTCGCCTCGTCCACGCCGCGCTCGCGCAGGCGCGGGAGAAAGCGCTCCACCAGGTAGGTATAGCCGCGGACCTTGCCGCCGCCGGGCTCGCCGGGGCGGTACCAGCCGGCGTCGTGGGAGAGGAGGATCTGCCTCCCCAACCCCGCGCCGAGGGCGTCCAGCACCAGCTTCAGAAAGGCCTCCTCCCGCTCGGGCGAGAGGCCGTCGAAGCCCAGGTAGGCGCCGCGCGCGGCCACGGCGCGATGCTCGGCCAGGTGGGGCGAGTTCTGCGTGTGCACCCAGATGAAGCGGCTGCCGGGGAGCCCCGCGGACTCGAGGATCTCCACCTCCTCCAGGGCGTGAGCGCCGGAGAGGAGGCCGGAGGTGTGGCTGGCGACGACCGCGCCGGTTTGGGCGGCGGCGCGCGCGGCGGCCCGCAGGTCGCGCTTTTCCAGCTCGGTGATCCCCTCGTTGCTCACCGCCAGCTTGATGAACCCGGCGCGCACGCCGCTGCCGTCGATGCCCTCGTTCAGCTCGGCCAGCATCCGCGCCTCCACCTCGGCCTCGCTCGCGGCGAGCGCCCAGCGGGGGAGGAACTCTTGACGATAGAGCCCCGCCGCGGCGACGATGGCCACGGGCGTGTGCTGCGCCAGCCGCTTCAGGGCTAGGGGGTTGCGCCCCACGCCGGCAGGGGTGCACTCCACCAGCGCGGTGATCCCCGCGGCCCAGGCGGCGTCCAGGTGCCGCTGCATGGCGGCCTGCACGTCGTCCAGATCGGCCTCGCCCAGGCCGGGGGTGTCCGCCCCGCGCAGGTCGGTAAAGAGGTGCTCGTGAGGCAGGATCAGGCCCAGGCGCTCCACGGGCACCGGGCCCAGCACGGTCTGGATCATCGGCATGGTCTCGCTCCTTTCCCGCCACAAAAGGCAACGTCCCCTATGCAGGAGACGTTGTGGGTTGCCTCTATTGTAGAGCGAATCGGCCGGGCGGCAAAAGGCTACAGGTCGGCGAAATAGACCTGGCAAGCGCGGTCCACCAGCTCTTTGGTCAGGACCATGGGCTGGCCCAGGTAGTGGGCGATATCCCGCGCCTCGTCGATGAGGTCGCGCGGCTGGCAGGCGCGCAGCGGGCGCTTGCCCTTCACATAGTAGGCGTCCAGCAGGTAGACCAGCGTCGGCTCGTCGCAGGCCATGCCCCGCGCCGCACACATCCGCTGAAAGATCTCGCGGTACTCGTCCCAGGTGGGGTTGGGGACCAGGATCTTGTGCCGGATGCGCCGCAGAAAAGCCTCGTCCACCAGGCTCTTGGGCTCCAGGTTGGTGGAAAAGATGATCAGCTCCTCGAAGGGGATGGCGATCTTTTTGCCAGTGTGCAGCGTGAGATAGTCCACCTGCTTTTCCAGCGGCACGATCCAGCGGTTGAGCAGGTCGCGCGGCTTGACGAGCTGGCGGCCAAAGTCGTCGATGAGGAGCACGCCGCCATTCGCCTTCATTTGCAGCGGCGCCTCGTAATACTTGGCGGCGACGTTATAGTTGAGGTCCAGGCTCTCCATCACCAGCTCGCCGCCGGCGACCACCACCGGCCGCCCGCAATAGAGCCAGCGGCCATCGGCGCGGCCGTTTCCCGGGGCGGGCGCATCGGCCAGGCGGTGGGTGAGCGGGTCGAACACGGTGATGACCTGGCCATCCACCTCCACGGCGTAGGGGACCTGGACGTTGCCGCGCAGCATGCGCTGGCCGATGGCCTCGGCGATGACGGTCTTGCCGTTGCCCGGGGCGCCATAGAGGAACATCGATTGCCCCGAGTTGACCGCCGGGCCCAGGCGCTCCAGCAGCTCGCGGGAAAGGACCAGGTGCGAGAGGCCCTCCTCCACCACGTCGGGGCCGATGGCCAGGTCGCGGATGCGCTGGGCGCGCATGGCCTCGGCATAGAGGGGCAGCGGCACTGGCGCCGGGCCGACGTACTGGTTGCGCTCCAGCACCTCCTTGGCGCGCTCGCGCCCAAGCTGGGTGATGGCGTACTGGAACGAGCCCGAGATGAGGCTGCCCCCGGCGGAGCCGCGGACCTCCACCAGCTTTTCGCGGCGCATCAGCTCCAATAGCTCTTCCAGCGCGCTATGGAAGGGGAGCTTGAGGCGCTCGGCCAAATCGAAACCAGAGAGAACGCTCTCGTAATAGAGGGTCTTGGCGGCCAGGTCGGAGAGAAAGCCCGCCGAGAGCCCCGTCGCCTTGATGGTGCGCGGCTCGGCGAAAAGCCCGCCAGCCTTGGGCTCGATTGGAACGGTGGTCATGGTCTGCCCCCTAACGCTCGGCTATTACCGCTCATTATAGGTTCTGGAGAGCGGGGGCACAATGGGACATTCGTCCTATGGCGTGGGGAGGAGGGCGAACAGGGGACGGGGCGAACACAAGGTTCGCCCCTACACCGCATCCGGTAGGGGCGAACCTTGTGTTCGCCCTCTTGTGCACGCCCTCTTGTGTTCGCCCTGCCGCTTGCCGAAACGGGGGGGATGGCTACAATGGCCCTCCAGCAACCCCAGCAACCACAGGAGCGGAGGCCCATGGACCCACGAGAAGCCATCGGACAGCGCGCGATGCAATTGGGAGAGCAAGGCTACACCTGATCGGAGACGGTGCTGCTCGCCGTGGGCGAGCACCTCTGGGGCGAGGGCTTTGACCGGGGGCTGACGCGCCTGGCGCACGGCTTTGCCGCCGGCGTCGGCGGGACCAAGGAGCACCTCTGCGGCGCGTTGAGCGCGTCGGTGATGATTCTGGGGCTGCTCTACGGGCGCGCGGACGCCAGCGGGCCGAAGGAGCCGCTCTACGACCACGTGGTCGCGTTCCAGCGGCGGTTCATCGCCGAGATCGGCGGCCCCATCTGCCGCGACCTGCGCGATCACGGGCCGTATGGCCCGGCGGGGCCGCTGAGCTGCCGCATCCTCATGGCCCAGGCCGCCCAGCTCTTGCTCGACTATCTGAAAGAGGTCGCGCCGCGGCAGTAGGCGGACATATTACGCCTTTCAGCCGATGACAGCCCTGGTCGCCAGTGCTACAATGGGGACAATCGCACGTAGGGGAGGCGCCACATGCTCAGCACGCGGCAGCGGGTTCGGCGTGGGCTCTTGCTCGTCCTGTTCCTGGCCTTTCCCATCCTGTACAACTATTATTCACCCTACCTGATCATGCAGGGGTCGGCGGAGGGGGTAGCGACCTTTTCCTTCTTCCTCTGGACCGGCTGGGCGCTGACGGCGCTGCTGATAGGGCGGATCGCCTGCGCCTACATCTGCCCGCTGGGCGCGGCGCAGATGGTCGCGGACAAGGTGCTGGGGCGGCCCCTGACGCGGGTGCGCTACCTGGCGCTGCTCAAGTACCTGTTGGCGGCGGCCTGGGTGGCCGGGATCGTGCTGGCGGCCCTGGCTGGCGGGGGATACCGGACGGTCAACCTGCTCTACATGACCGAGAGCGGCGTCTCGGCGGACAGCCTCCGCGGGCTCGCCATGTACTATTTCCTCATCGCCATCCCGCTCCTGCCAGCGGTCCTCTTGGGCAGGCGCGCCTTTTGCCACTATCTCTGCCCCTTCGGCGTGATCAACATGGCGACCGCCAGGCTGGGGCGCCGGCTGCGGCTGCCCCAATTGCGCCTGGAGGCGAACACAGCGGCGTGCACCCAATGCCAGCGCTGCACGCGCGCCTGCCCGATGAGCCTGCCAGTCACCGAGATGGTCCAGCGCGGCGACATGACAAACCACGAGTGCATCCTCTGCGCCACCTGCGCCGACGAGTGCCCGCACGACGTGATCCGCTACGAGTGGGGGCGATAGCCTCGCCTACCGATATCTCCCGTACTGGTGCGCGGTCTCGTACATCGCCACCACGTTCTCCGTGGGCGAGTTGTCCTGGAGTTGGTGCGTGGGGGCCAGGCAATAGCCGCCGCCGGGCATCATCACCTCCAGCGTGCTGCGCACGTCCGCCACCACCTCGGGGACCGTGCCATAGGCCACCGCCCCCGCCGTGGAGATGCAGCCGTGGAAGGCCAGCCGCCCGCCGTAGCGCTCCTTGAGATAAGCGGGGGCCATGTCCTTGGCCTCGGGCTGGAGCGTGTCCACCACGTGAATGCCCATCTCGATGAAATCCTCAAAGGCCCAACTGCTGGAGCCGCACGAGTGCATCATCACATAGAGGCCGTGCGCGCGGGCCAGGTCGCAAAAGCGCTGGTAGCGCGGGCGGATGTGCTTGCGAAAGACCTTCATGCTGATGCTGGGGCCGAGCTGCGTCCCCAGGTCCTCGCCGATCCAGAGGAAATCGACGCGCCCCTGGGCCGCCTCGAGCACCCGCTCCGTCACCTCCACCAGGATGTTCATGCGGCGGTCGGCCAGGAGAAGGCCGGCGGCGTCGTCGGTGACCAGGTCGATGAAGGTCTGCTCCATGCTGCGGAGCATGCCGTTGCCGTTGATGATGTCGCCATAGCCCGCCGAGCCGTTGAGGGCGAACTCGCCGTAGCGGCGGCACTGCTCGGCGATGGTGCTATAGTCGAAATCGTCGGGGGAGGGCAGGGGCCAGGCCGCCACGGCCTCCTCGTCGGCGTCGCGGAGGGGAAAGTCGCAATAGTCCCAATAGCCGCCGCTCTCGTGCTCGATGTAGCGGCGGTGGATGCCCCACAGGTCCACGCTGCGGCCGGGGATGTCGGGGTGAAGCTTGGGGCCGACATAGGGCGCGCGCACGCCGCGGAAATCCACGCCCAGCACGCGGCGCAGCCCCTCGTCGTCCTTGGCGTCCAAGCCGTAATGCGCCTTCAGCCGGGCGTCGATGCCGGGGTTGGCGAAATAGTTGATGGGCACGCGGTCGGGCTCGGCATGGGCAAAGGCGGCCAGGACGCGTTCTCGTGAGTTCATAGAGTGACCTCCACTAGAATCAGGCTTGTTGGTCCAGCAGCTCGTCGATGGCGGCATCCACCCAATCGGCGTCGCTGCCCGAGGGGTCCAGGTCGCGGGCGCGCAGCACCAGCCGCCGCGCCTCGGCGCGATCGCCCTCCACCAGGCTCAGGAGCTGCCGAAACGAGCCTCGGGCCCGCGGGGAGAGCCGGGCATCGTCGAAAATGGCCGCGGGGCTCGGCTGGGTCGGCGTGAATGGCTGGGGCCGGGCGCGCGGCGGGGCCACGGGCGCGGCGAGGAACTCGCGCCGCAAAAAGGCCCGGGGCGCGGGCCACAGGAAAAAGACGGCCACCATGATGATGGCCCAGAGATAGTCGTAGGTGTCGGGCTCCCAGCCATAGACGACGCGCAGCGCCCACAGCGAGGCCGCGGCGGCCAGGGGAAAGAGGAGATCGAGCAGCGCCATCGGCGGGCGCACCCCAGCGACGGCGCGCAGCAGGTAGAACGCCAGCACCGCCAGGCACCAGAGCAGCACCGCCGCCGCCGTCTGGGGGATCAGCGTGATGGCCCAATCGCGCAGAAAGCCGCCCCAGCCGCCGGGGTCCAAGACGACGATGGCAAGCAGCGCCGCCAGGGCCAGCAAGCCCAGCAGCGCTGCCAACATGCGACGGTTGCCGCCCATGCCCTCCCCCTTTCGCCGAGGAGCCCATGCCTGTATGGGCACATTATACGCGGCGGCGCGGGGGAAGGCAAAAGGGCGGGTGATCTCTACCGCCCCGAGTTCGCCAGGGCGCGGTTCACCACCACGTCGACGGTCTTGGCCGCCTCCGAGTAGAGCGGGGGATGCCCCGATTCCTCGAACCAGATGAGCTCCTTGTGGGGCGCCGCCAGCGCGGCGTAGTACGCTTCCACCAGCGAGGTCATGGCGTTGACGTCGTGCCGCCCCACCATGAAATAGATGGGCACCTCCAGCTTGGCGGCCTGGGTCACAAAGTCCAGGTCGGCGATCTGCGGGTAGACCCGGTTAAAGACGGTCATCAGGCCCAAGAGCCAGTTGACCTTGTCCGCCAGGCCGTACTCGGGCTCGCGCAGGGCGTCGGTGAGGATGTCGGCATCCGCGCCAGGGCCGACGCCATGGGCGCGCTCGGACATATAGTCGGTCAGCACGCCCAGGTAGCTCTGGTAGGTGAGGCTCAGGTTGCCGGTGGTGTAGGGCGGCGGGCCGTTGCGGCGCAACTGCTCCAGCTTGGCCGCGTCGCCGCGCTCCTCCACGATTCGCAGCGCCAGCTCGTAGCCCATCACGTCGTCCTCGGTGGTGTTGACCATCTGCCCGCTGGAGATAAAGGCGTGAAAGAGCTCGGGATAGTCGCGCACCAGCCAGACGCCCAGGATGGTCCCCCACGACTCGCCGATGAGAAAGACCTTCTCCTCGTCAAAGCGCTGGCGCATCTGCTCGACCAGGGCGCGCCCGTCGTCGATGTAGCGCTGCGGGGTCAGCTCGCGCTTGGGCACGGCAAAGAAGGACTTGGCCGCGCCGGGCTGGTCCCAGTTCACCACGACGAAATGCTCTTCCAGCTCGGCCAGGTGCAGCCGCGTGGAGGGGATCTCGCTGCCGCCGGGGCCGCCGGAAAGAAAGACCAGCACGGGGTTGTTCACGTCCCGCCCGCGGATGCTGACCCACTGGCGGCTGCCGTTGAGCTCCACCCGCTCCAGCGTGGCGATGCTGCCGGGGAGCGGCTTGCCATCGGCGCCCAGGATGGGCGGGGTATGGGCCAGGAGCTGGGAGAGGAGCACCGCGGCCAACGCCACGGCAAGGAACCCGCCGGCCAGCGTCAGCCCCTTGCCCCAGTGCGACAGCCCGGCGCGCAGCGCCAGGACGAGGACGGCGACATCCGCCGCGCCGAGGAGCGCCCCCAGCCAGCCCGGCACGGCGGTGACGAACGGCGCCGCGATGACGGGGATGAGGGAAACCAGCAGAACCAGGACGACCACCAGCCAAAAGAGGACCGCGAGCAGGATCTTCATAGGATGACCTCCGCGCCTGTGGGTATATCGCTCAGACCGAGATATATACGCAGCGGGCGCGGGCTGGGTTACATCCGCGCTTCCCCCAGCATCTCGCGCAGCGCCGGGTCGTCCGGCGAGCGGCCATAGACCGTCACAAAGAGGCTCCGGATGCAGCGCGCCACGAGCTCTGCCGAGGGGAGGCCCCCCGCCGGGCCCAGCGGCCACCACATCAGCCGCATCTCCAGGAGGCCCGTCTCGGTATAGGCGTCCATCATGTAGGGGCGCGCCAGCTCCAGCAGGCGGATGCCGTGGCGCTGGTAAAAGGCGATTCTCCGCTCCCGCCGCCGGCGCTCCGCGGCATCTTGGGCGGTGTGGGGCGGCTCCACCTCCAGGATGATCCCCACGGCGCCGGGGCGGTCCAGACGCGCGCGCAGGGCCTCAAGGAGCGCGGAGCCCAGCCCCTGGCCGCGCCGCGCCTCGGCCACGGCGAGATAGTCCAGCAGGGCGACGCCGGGCACGTCCGGCAAGGGGAGGACGATGGCAAAGCCCACGGCCTCGCCCGCCTCCCGCGCCAGGAAGCAGAGCCGCTCGCCGCGGTCGATGCTCGCGGCGATCTCGGCGAAGAGCAGGCGCTCCTCGGGGGGAAAGCTGCCATCAAAGATGACCCGCATCTGCGCCGCCGTGTCGGCGTCCAGCGGCGGGGTGACCAGCGCGATGTCAAAGGGTAGCGTAAGCGCCTCCTATTCGACCTTTTGCATGATCTCCCGGGCCGAATCCACCATGATTTGCTCCAGCATGGCCCTGCCGAGGGCGCAGCGCAGAAAGGCCACCACGCGACGCTGCTCGGCGCGGCACTTGGGAGCGGACCGCGACTGGCGGATCGTCTGCATCGAGCATTCGCGGCCCAAGCCATACCAGGCTGACAGAATCCCTGCGTCCGCACCAGGCAGGGCCGCTGTCAGAGCCGTGGCCAGCCGCGTTTCCAGCTTGTGCATGAAGAGAAGCAGCCACAAGGCATCTTGGCGCCAGATCGCGATCTGTTCTTGCGAGATGCCACCTTGCGCAAGGATATGGCTGATCCGCACCGGCCTGGCGTATACATCCTCCAGGAAGGCATTGAACCCCTCGAGGCGGGCGCGAAAGCCAGGAGGGATGGTCCCAGGGTTCTCGCGCCCCCAGAAGCCTCTGTCGGGCCTGGACTGGACTGGCCGAGGGCGGGTGCGGGGCCGCGTCTGCTTGGCTCGACGCGTGCGCTGGGAGCCAGATGGCGGGACGCTCCGGCCTGGGAAGGAGCCTCCGCGTCCGAACCGTACCTTCTCTTGCTCGATTCTGCGGCAGACAGGGCAGCCGCCCTGCGCCCAATCAGGGATCGGGTTGCCGCACCGTGGGCATATGTCCTGAGACATGACCGCTCCAACGATGATGACAAGGTCAGGCCTACACACCAGAAAAGGTCACAACCATGTAGTAGCGACTTCAGTCGCCTCCTGGCCGCGGCCGGAACGACTAAGTCGTCACTACATGCCTGCCGGATAGCCGTCTCCGACGCCCTGCGCTGGACTCGAGTTGGAGCCCGCGTGGCGCATTATATCCAGCGGGTCAGGCGGCGCAAGCGGGGGCTGTGCGAAGATGCCCCGTTCGGGTCATAGACCCCCGCCCCGCCGGGGCTTATACTGGCGGAGTGATGGGCGCGGGTCAGGCCCTCGGGCCTGGCCGGCCCCGCGAGTCTGTTAATCTACTGGGAGGTTACTCATGGCCAAGACCGTGGCAGATGTGCTCGAGCTGGGCAAGGGCGTCAAGATGGTGGACCTGCGGTTCGTCGATTTGCTGGGCACCTGGCAGCATTTCACCGTGCCGGTGATCCGGCTCGACGCGAGCCTTTTCGAGGACGGCATCGGCTTCGATGGGTCGTCCATCCGCGCCTTCAAAGAGATCCACGAGTCGGACATGCTGCTCATCCCCGACGCCACCACCGCCTTCATCGACCCGATCTTCGAGGTCCCGACGCTGACGGTGATGTGCGACATCTATGATCCCATCACGCGCCAGCCCTACACCCGCGACGCGCGCTATGTGGCGCGCAAGGCCGAGGCCTACCTGAAGCAGACGGGCATCGCCGAGATCAGCTACTGGGGCCCCGAGGCCGAGTTCTTTATCTTTAACAGCGCCCGCTACGGCTCGAACACCAACTCGGCCTTTTACTATATCGACAGCCAGGAAGGCTGGTGGAACAGCGGCAACGAGGGCAGCCTGGGCGGCACCATCCCGGCCAAGCGCGGCTATTTCCCCGTCCCGCCCATGGACAGCCTGCAGGATGTGCGCAGCAAGATCGTCCTGGCCCTGCAGGGCATCGGGATCGAGATGGAGGTGCACCACCACGAGGTGGCCACCGCCGGCCAGACCGAGATCGGCATGCGCTTCGACACCCTGGTAGCCATGGCCGACAATGTGATGAAGTTCAAGTACATCGCCAAGAACGTGGCGCGGCAGAACGGCCTCACCGCCACCTTTATGCCCAAGCCGATCTTTGGCGATAACGGCAGCGGCATGCACGTGCACCAGAGCCTCTGGAAGGGCAACGCCAACATCTTTTACAGCGAGGCGGGCTATGGCCAGCTCTCGGACACGGCCAAGTACTATATCGGCGGGCTGCTCAAGCACGCCCCGGCCCTGTTGGCCATCGTGGCCCCCACCACCAACTCGTACCGGCGGCTGGTCCCCGGCTATGAGGCGCCGGTGAACCTGGCTTATTCGCAGCGCAACCGCTCGGCCATCTGCCGCATCCCGGTCTATTCCAAGAGCCCCAAGGCCAAGCGCATCGAGTTTCGCGCGCCGGACCCGGCCTGCAACCCGTACCTCTGCTTCGCCGCCCTCTTGATGGCCGGGCTGGACGGGGTGCAGAACCAGATCGACCCCGGCGAGCCGATGGACAAGGACCTCTACGGCCTGCCGCCGGAGGAGGCCGCCAAGATCAAGCAGGTCCCCGGCTCGCTGGACAAGGTGCTGGAGGCGCTGGAGGCCGACCACGAGTTCCTGCTCAAGGGCGACGTCTTTACCACCGAGCTGCTGGAGGCCTACCTGGCCTACAAGCGCGAGTATGAGGTGGACCCCGTGCGGATGCGGCCGCACCCGCACGAGTACACCCTGTATTACGACATCTAGAGGCCATTCGCTGGCCGCTCCCTTTTCCCCGCAAGCTCTAGGGGCCCTGCCGACCCCTAGGGCTTGTCCTTGTCTTGGGGGAAGCTCGGCGGTATAATCGCGGGAAGGATGTTCTAGACCCTAAAGGTCTAGGAAGACCTTTAGGGTCTTTCTAGGCTCGGGAAAGCGACAAGAGATGGCCGAGTACCGCAATCCGATGGGCAATAGCGACGAGCCCCGCCTGCTGCGGGCCCTGGGCAGCCTCAACTGGATCGGCGCGGCGATCAACCGCATCGGCTCCGGCGGGGAGGCCAGCATGGAGGCCACGCTGCGCTTTATCGTCGAGAGCGCCATCAAGGTGGCCCCGGGCACCTCGGCAGTGATCTATGCCTACGACGCGGCGGCCGGCGCCTTCGACCCGGATTCGCGCGTCTCGGCGGGGGAGGGCACCGCCCAGGCCGCCCGCGACGTCCCCCGGCCCGAGGGCTTGGGGATGCGCGCCATCCGCCAGCGGCGCGCCGTCCTCTCGTACGAGGAGGCCGACCTGCAGATCCACCCGGAGAACGCCCGCGCCCGGGCCGCCGCCTGTTTCCCCCTCATCGTCGCCGACGAGCCCCAGGGCGCGCTGTACGTCTATCTCTACCAGGAGCGCCCCTTCACCCAGCTCGAGCTGCTGATGCTGGAGAATTTCGTCAACCTGGCGGCCATGGCCATCTATCACCCCCGCCGCGTCGCCAGCGTGGAACGCGACCTGGCCCGCAAGCAGGAAGAGCTGAACCGCCTGCAGCGCGCCGGCATGCTGATCTCCTCCCACCTCCGCCTGGAGGAGACGCTGGAGGCGATCCTGCAAATGGCGCTGGAGGTGACCAACGCCCAATACGGCATCTTTCGGCTGGTGGACCGGGAGAGGCGCCGCCTGGTGACCCGCGCCATCGCCGGGGAGAACCTCCACCCGCGCACCGAGGCGCTGCCGCTGGACGAGAGCAGCATCATGGGCTGGGTGGCGCTCCATCGCCAGCCGGTGCTGATCCGCGACCTGCGCGCGGAGCCCTGGGCGGAGATCTATTACCCCTTTGACGCCGAGATCGAGATGCCCTCCGAGCTGGCCGTGCCGCTGGTGAGCGCCAGCGGGCGGCTGGAGGGGGTGCTGAACCTGGAGAGCCCCCTGGTGGGCGCCTTCACCGAGGAGGATAGCCACCTCTTGCAGGCGCTGGCCACCCAGGCCGTCATCGCCATCCAGGACGTGCGGCTGCTGGACGCGCTGCAAGAGGTGGTGCCGATCCTGCTGGCCCAGCCACGCCAGGAGGTTTTCGCGCACCTGGTGGGGCTGGCCGGCGAGTTGCTCAACGCCGCCGCCAGCGCCATCTGGCAGGCCGAGGGGGATGAGCTGGTGTTGCAGGCGGCCAACGCCGGCTATCGCCACGGCGAGCGGCTGCCGCTGGCGGGGAGCCTGGCCGGCCAGGCGGTGCTGACCAACGCCCCGGTGACCGCCGACGACATGGCCAGCGACCCCCGCTTTCACCGCCCGGACCTGGCCCGCGCCCAGGGGTGGAACCGCGCCCTGGTGGTGCCCATCGCCGGGCGCGAGGAGGGCCGCCCCTGGGGCGCGTTCAGCGTCTATAGCGCCGGGGCCGAGCCGGGGCGCTTTGCCGAATCCGAATGGGACGCCAAGGTGCTCACCTTTCTGGCCCATTACGCCTCGCTGGCGGCGCAGAACGAGGCCCGCCAGGCCGAGCTGCGCGCCGCCCGCGAGCGCCAGGCCGTGGCGGAGACCTTTGCCGCCGTGGGCGATCTGGCGGCCAACCTGCTGCACCGGCTGAACAACAAGGTGGGGTCCATCCCCGTGCGCGTGGAGGGGATCCAGGACAAGAGCGCCGCCGCCGTGGCCGCCGACCCCTACCTCGCCGCCAACCTGGCCGAGATCGAGCGGAGCGCCGCCGAGGCCATGGAGGTGGTGCGCGATAACGTGGCCCACCTTTACCCGCTGCGGCTGGGGCCGGTGAGCGTGGCCGATTGCGCGCGGGAGGCGCTGGCCGCGGCGCGGCTCCCCGCGACCCTGGCGGTCCGGCTGGAGGGGCTGGAGGAGCTCCCGCCGGTGCAAGGCGCGCACAAGAGCCTGGCGATGGTCTTTGTCAACCTCTTGGAGAATGCCCGCGAGGCCATGCAGGGCCGGGGGAGCCTGGCCGTGGAGGGCGCGCGGGAGGAGGGCCAGGTCCTCGTCTCCGTGAGCGACAGCGGCCCCGGCATCCCGCCCGCGCAGCAAGACGGGCTCTTTGAGGCGAGCTATCCCGAGCGGCCCGCGCGCAACGGGCGGCTGGGCTTTGGCCTCTGGTGGGTCAAGACGTGGATGGTGCGCATGGGCGGGTCGGTGGCGGTGGAGAGCGACGGCGCCCACGGGACGACCTTCCGGCTGCGGCTGCCCGTGGCCGAGGAGGGATGATGG
>JAAYEA010000572.1 GCA_012689325.1 Chloroflexota bacterium | reverse complement strand
CGCCCCAGGCGGGCGGCGGCACGCCCAGCCACTCGGCCACCGTGGCGCCCAGGTCGGCCAAGCTTCCCCGCGTCCCCAGCGCCCGGTTGGGGCGGATCGGCCCGCCGCAGGCCAGCAGCGGCACGTACTCGCGCGAGTGGTCGGTGCTCGTGGTGGTGGGGTCGCAACCGTGGTCGGCGGTGATGACCAGCACGTCGTCGGGGCCCAGCGCCGCCCGCAGCTCGGGGAGCCGCCGGTCAAAGGCCATCAGCGCCTCGCCATAGGCCGCGGCGTTGTTGCGGTGGCCGTAGAGCATGTCGAAATCCACCAGGTTGGTCATGATCAAGCCGCGCCCCGCTTGCGCCATAAAGGCCAGCGTCTGGTCCACGCCGTCCTCGTTGTCCTTGGTGTGGACGGCGACGCTGATCCCGCGTCCCGCATAGATGTCCTCGACCTTGCCCACCGCCCAGACCGTCTGCCCTGCCGCCGTGATCTGGTCCAGCACCGTGACGCCGGGGGGCGGCGCGGAAAAGTCGCGGCGGCGCGAGGTGCGCGCGAATCGCCCCGGCTCGCCCTCGAAGGGCCGGGCGATCACCCGTCCCACGTTGTGCGCGCCGCTGAGGATCTCGCGGGCGATCTGGCAGATGCGGTAGAGCTCCTCGGGCGGGATCACCGCCTCGTGGGCGGCGATCTGAAAGACGCTATCGGCGGAGGTATAGACGATGGGGTCGCCGGTGGCCAGGTGCTCTCGCCCCAGCTCCTCGATGATGGCGGTGCCGGAGGCGGTAGTGTTGCCCAGGGCGCGGCGGCCGGTGCGCCGCTCGAACTCGGCGATGATCTCGGGCGGGAAGCCGTTGGGGTAGGTGGGCAGCGGGCGCGGCGAGACGATCCCCATCAGCTCCCAATGGCCGATGGTGGTGTCCTTGCCCGCCGAGGCCTCGGCCATCCGCCCATAGGCGCCGGCGGCGCGGCCCGGCGGCACGCCCAGCACGTCCGTGACGTGCCCCAGCCCCAGCCGTTGCAGGTTGGGCAGGCGCAGCCCGCCCTTGGCGCGGGCCACGTGCGCCAGCGTGTTGCTCCCCTCGTCCCCATACGCGGCGGCATCGGGCAGCGCCCCGACGCCCACGCTATCCAGGACGATGATCACGACGCGCCGAACCTGTCGCATGGCTGCACCCCCCTATCGGTCAGATGCTCCAGGATAGCACAATCCCCGCGCTCTCGTCAAGAACGCCTTCCCAACCCTCTGGGCCTGGCAAGTCGCGCCGTCGATCTTGGAGGTCGAGGCTTTAGCCGGTTCGGCGCGCCTAGCTCCGGCTGAAGCCTCGACCTCCACGGGCCATAGCTTGGGTTCTGCTGCGTCCAAGGACTTGGCGCGAGCCCTGTCCTAACCCTGATAGAAAACAAATCCGACGCCTGGACGTATATGAAGCGGGCGCAAAAGCGCGCTGGATCGTCACAAGGAGGAGACCAGCATGGCCGAGCAAGAGACGTTCTTTGATTTCGCGGCGGCGGTGGGGATGACCAAGCACCTCGGCGAAGGCGAGGCCACGCGCGAGCTGGCCCGATTTGCATTTGCCAGCGGATATCTAAACGTTTATAATGCTCCCAACTGGCGCGGAAAAGCCAGATTTCAGAAAGGGAGTGGATAGATATGTTTCCTTCGATCTTTACCGATGAACTGGCGATGGATTTCGTCCAGGCCCTGCCGATCATCAAATCCTGGGGGCTCAAGCACGTGGACCTGCGCGGGCGGATCTTTGGCCGCGCCTGCGAGAACCTCACCGACGAGCAATTGGCCGAGATCAAAAAGCTCCTGGCGCAGCACGAGATGAGCATCGGCTGCTTCCAGTCCTCGCTCTGCAAGGTGCATCTGCCCAACGCTGAGGGGCAGCGCGCCGAGGAGAAAAAGCTGGAGGGCCTCATCCGCGCCGCCGACGCCCTGGGCTGCCGCCTGGTGCGGGCCTTTTTCTATTGGCAGCCCGAAGACGACAGCAAGGACGTGCTGGCCGTCCGCCCGGACATGATGGCCAAGGTCACCGAGATGTTCCTGCCCATCGCGGAGCGGGCCAAGGCCGCCGGCCTGACCCTCGCCTTTGAGAACTGCGGCGTCAAGCCCTCCGAGGTGCTGGCCTTCGTGGACGCCATCGGCGAGCCGTCGTGGGGCCTGGCCTGGGATTGCAACAGCCACTGGGACTCCCCCGAGCGCCGCGCCAACGAGACCGAGTATATCGTCAACCTGGCCCAGCGCAGCCGCTGCATCCACGTCAAGGCCCACGGCTCCGTGCCCGAGGCCGGCAAGGAGCTGCTCCCCTGGGACCGCCTCCTGGCGACCTGCGCCGCCGCCGGCGTGGCCGGCCCGGTCAGCGCCGAGACCCATAACCCCATCCGCACCATCAGCAACGAAGAGATGTCCCACAAGGTGGTGAAGGCCATCCTCGCCGCCTGGCCCACCGCCGCCCCCGGCGACATCCGCTCCGCCGCCAAGCCGGTGCGCAAGGTGGCCCGCGCCTACGAGGGCGAGCCCGTGGGCTTTGTCATCGTCGGCCTGGGCATGGGCCACAACCGCGCCCGCGAGATCACCCAGACCCCCGGCGCCAAGCTGATCGGCGTCTGCGACCTGCGCGAGGACCGCGCCAAGCGCTCTGGCGAGCAGTTCGGCGTGCCCTACACCACCGACCTGGAGTATTGGCTGGACCGCAAGGACGTCGAGGCGATCTGGGACGTGGTCCCCACCGGCGCCCACGCCGACATCGCCCTGCAGGCGTTGGAGGCGGGCAAGCACGTCCTCTCCACCAAGCCCATGGAGGTCTCGGTCGCCCGCTGCGACATGATGATCCGCAAGGCCGAGGAGAAGGGGCTGCTCTTGGGCGTGGACTTTGCCCGGCGCTTTGACGCCGACGCGCTCGAGCTGAAAGAGGCGGTGGCCCAGGGCTTCTTTGGCCGCCTGCTCAGCGGCGAGGCTGCGGCCAAGATTCGGCGCACCATGGAGTATTACAACGAGAACGGCGGCTGGCGCGGCACCCGACGCTGGGACGGCGGCGGCGTGCTCTCCAACCAGAACGTGCACACCCTGGACCAGCTCGCCTTTTGCTTTGGCGTCCCGGAAAAGGTCAAGTGCGCCATCTGGACCCAAGACCACGCCATCGAGGCCGAGGATACCGGCACGGCGATCTGGCAATACGCCAACGGGTTCGTGGTGACGCTCTATGCCACCACCTGCTACCCGCAGCCGACCTGGTACAGCCGGATGGAGATCCACGGCACCGAGGCCGCCTATAGCTCGGCCAGCGGCGGCTTTTTGGACAAGCGCGAGACCCGCTGGTACAGCAAGGGCGCCTGGAGCATGGACGCCCCTTACCCGGTGGAAGCGCCCTGGCTCAACCCCGGCGACAACTTTGCCGCGGCGATCCGCACCGGCGAGCCGCTCTTGTGCACCGGCCGCGACGGGCGGCGCTCCCAGGCCATCCTGGAGGCGATGTACAAGTCGGCCTATGGCGACGGCGGCTGGGTCACCGTCGAGCCCGAGATGAAGTAACGATCAGGACCAACGAAGCGGCGCGGGGTGTGCCCCGCGCCGCTTTTCGCGTCCAGGGGCTGGCTGAAACCCTGCGCCGGATTGTGCGTATTGATAACAGGATCAGGCAATCAACGACTGACCAGGGAGGAATCCGACCATGACCATGAATGAGACGCAACCTTTGCCCCCGGAAGGGGAGCTGACCCCATTGCCCAGCGAGACCAGCGCGCCGGTGGGCCCCACGCCCGACGATAACGACCGCCTGTGGGCGGCGGCGGGCTATGCCACCCAGTTGCTGGTGCCGGTGGTGGTGCCGGTGATCATGCTGCTCTCCGAGTCCAACAAGGAGCGCGACTTTCAGCGCTACCACGCCGTGCACGCGCTGACGCTGCTGGCCGTGACCGTGCTCTACGAGATCGTGGCGACCATCGTCTATTCGATCCTGAGCGCGCTCTCGGCGGGGTGCCTGGCCTGCATCATGTGGCCCATCTTTTTGCTGCCCGCGGTGGCGTTCATCTATTATGCCTATCTGGCCTACCAGGGCGAGTACGTCCAGGTGCCGTACATGACCCAGTTCCTGCGCGATCAGGGCTGGCTATAACCGGCTGACGGTCTGGGCCTAGACTCGAGCCCTCAGGGCCGGCGCGCGCCGCACCCTGAGGGCTTT
>JAAYEA010000571.1 GCA_012689325.1 Chloroflexota bacterium | reverse complement strand
GCCGCCGGCGCGCTCTCGCCCCAGTTGTGATTGACCCCGTCCTCGTGGAGGGTGGCCGCCGGCGCGCCGCTCAGGTCGATGTTCGGAAAGTATTCCGCCTTCCAGTTGGGGAAATAGTCCACCCGGCCCCACCAGAAGCGCGCCCGCGCCCGCCCCACCTCGTCATAGTACTCCATGCGGATAAAGTGGATGCCCGTCTCCAGCGGGATATCGGCGATCCACTCCACATAGTCTTGCGTGGTCCACTTGTCGATGACCAGGTTCCCATCCACCCACAGCCGCACGCCGTCATCGGTCTGGGTGTGGAAGCGATAGATGCCCCGCACCAGGAACATGCTGCGGGTCCAGCGGATGGAAAAGGCGTCCACCGGCAGCTCCGCCACCGGCGCCGCCAGCTCCCACTCGAAGGCGATCTGGGGATCGTCGCGCACCAGCGCCGGCTCGCCCAGCAGCCCCTTGTTGGTATAGTACTCGCCGCGCCAATACAGGAAGGACGAGGCGACCTGCCAGGAGAGCTTGGCCGCCGCGTACCCGGCGCGATCAAAGTACTCCATCTGGAGCTTGTGCAGGCCCGAGTCGAGATAGATGCTGGCCTCGAGCGGGGCCGGCCCCTTCTCGGTCCAGGCGTCGATGAGCAGGTTGTCATCCACCCACAGGCGCACGCCGTCATCGGTCCGAGCCTCGAAAACGTACTCGCCAGCGCTAAAGGCCAGCTCTTGCGTCCAGCGGACGGAAAAGCCGTCGCTGGGCAGGCCCGCGACGGGCGCGCTGGCCCCCCAGACAAAGTCGAGGGCGCCATCGTTGCGCACCACCGCCGGGCTGCCGCTGAGCGTGGCGTTGGCGAAATACTCGCCGCGCCAGCCCGCCTGCGGCGTGGGCGTCGCCGTCGGCGTCGGCGAGTTCGTCGGCGTCGGCGAGGGCGTGTTGGTCGCCGTAAAGGTGCGGGTAGCGGTCCGCGTGGGGGTCGCCGTCACGGTCGGCGTCGCCGTCGGCTCCGCCGGAACCTGTAGAATGGGCAGATAGATCACATGGCCGGATAGCGCGGCGACCTGGCCGGATGCGGCCACGCCAACCAGCGCCAGGAGCGCCAACAAGATGAGCCCAACGCGTGTTCTCTTGTGCATGTCCCCTCTCCTTTCCCCCCTGGTCCCATGGACGATTGGCGGCAGGAGCCTTACCGCCGGCCTTACAGATCCAGCTTCAGGTGCAGCTCCTTCAACTGGCGCTCCGAGATTTCGGAAGGCGCCTGGGTCATGATATCGGTGGCGCTGGCCGACTTGGGGAAGGCGATCACCTCGCGGATGTTGGGCTCCTTGGCCAGCAACATCACCAGCCGGGCCATGCCCAGGGCGATGCCGCCGTGGGGCGGCGCGCCGTACTCGAACGCCTCCAGCAGGTGGCCGAACTGGGACTGCGCCTGCTCCGGCGAGATCCCCAGCGCGCGGAACATCCGCTCCTGGTGCTCGCGCCGGTGGATGCGGATGCTGCCGCCGCCCACCTCGTAGCCGTTGCAGACCACGTCATAGGCCTTGGCCCGCACCTTGCCGGGGTCGCTCTCCAGCAAGTCCCAATCCTCGTCCCGCGCCGAGGTGAAGGGGTGGTGCATCGCCGTCCAGCGGCCCTCCTCCTCGCTCCACTCCAGCAGCGGGAACTGCTGCACGCAGGCAAAGGCCAGCACGTCGTCATCCAGCAAGCCGAGCCGCTGGGCCATCTCGACGCGCAGCCGCCCCAGCGCCTCGGTGACCACCTTGGCCTCGTCGGCGACGATGAGCACCAGGTCGCCAGCCTTCGCCCCCAGCCGCTCGATGATCGCTTGCAGCTCGGCGGCTGACATGAATTTGGACAGGGTCGAGCGCAGCTCGCCCTCGCGCACGGCGATGGTCGCCAGCCCCTTGGCCCCAAAGCGGGCCACCACCGCGGCCAGCTCGTCCAACTGCCGCCGCGTGTACTCGGCGCAGCCTTGGGCGCAGATCGCCTTGACCCGCTTGCCCGCGGCCACCGCCTCGGCAAAGACGCGGAAGCCGCTCCCCGCCACCAGGTCGCCGATGTCGGTCAGCGGCATCTCGAAGCGCAGGTCGGGCTTGTCCGAGCCGTACCGCTCCATGGCCTCCTGGTAGGTGAGGCGGCGGAAGGGCCGGTAAAGGAGCTTCATGGTGGTGATCTGCTCCACGATCCGGGTGAGCAGCCCCTCGATCAGCCCCAGCACGTCCTCCTCGCCCACGAAGGACATCTCGATGTCCAACTGGGTGAACTCGGGCTGGCGGTCGGCGCGGAGGTCCTCATCGCGGAAGCAGCGGGCGAGCTGGAAATAGCGCTCCATGCCGGCGACCATCAGCAGTTGCTTGAGCTGCTGCGGCGACTGCGGCAGGGCGTAGAACTTGCCGGGGTGGATGCGGCTGGGCACCACGTAATCCCGCGCGCCCTCCGGCGTGCTCTTGATCATGATGGGGGTCTCGATCTCCAGGAACTGGTGCTCGTCCATATAGTCGCGGATCCACTTGGCGACGCGGTGGTAGAGGATGAGGTTCTTTTGCAGCCGCTGCCGCCGCAGGTCGAGGTAGCGATAGCGCAGCCGTAGCGTCTCGTCCACCTGCGGCTCCTCGCTGATATAGAAGGGCGGCGTCTTGGCCTCGTTGAGCACCTGGGCGCGCTGGGCCACCACCTCGATATCGCCCGTGGCCAGGTCGGGGTTGTGCAGCCCCTCCGGGCGCGGCCGGACCTCGCCGGTGATCTGCAGCACGTACTCGGGGCGGGCCTGCCGCGCCACCTGTTGCACGTCGGCGGCGGCCTCGGGGCCAAAGACCACCTGCGTGATCCCAAAGCGGTCGCGCAGGTCCATAAAGACCACGTTGCCGTGGTCGCGCCGCCGGTTCACCCAACCGGCCAGGGTCACCTGCTGGCCCGCCTGTTCGGCCCGTAACTCGCCGCAGTTGTGCGTCTTGAGCATACACCACCCTCCGTCATATCGGCAGAATCGAACCCATTATACCCTCGCGCTGGGGAAATAGCAAAAGATGGCCGAGCCAGGCGGCCTCGGAGATACCTCCGTGACAGGGGCGCCAAGCAGGGCTACCAGTCGGTGGCCGCCCTTTGCGAACCGACTTCCCGGGCCTCTTTGACGCCGCTGAATATCTGAGTTATTATACGTAAAAGACCCGCAGAGTCAGCAAAACTAGCACTCAGCGCAGAAGTAGAGCAGAGAAGCTGTTCTAGCAGCAATCGGCCAAGGAGGCGACATGAGCAGACGGCGCACTACGGGCTATCGAAGCTGGGTTGGGGTAGGGTTCCTGATCATCTGCCTGGGCGCATCGCTCTGGGACGGCATCCTGGAGGCAGCCGCGGGCTCGGACGCTGGAGAGGTATCTGAGATCCTACCCATAGCAGCTTGGACGGTAGAGAGCGACCAGGAAGGAGCCCACCTCGGACAGTCGCTGGATGGCGTGGGAGACGTCAACAGCGATGGCTATGCGGATGTCGCCCTCGGCGCGCCGGACTATGACATGGGTGGCCTTGGAGACGCCGGGCGTGTTACAATCTACTATGGCTCGGCGGCGGGGCTATCGGCCACGCCAGGCCTGACGCTAGCGGGTGACCAGGCAGGGGCGCGTTTCGGTTACTCGGTGCGCGGCGCCGGCGACGTGAACGGCGATGGCTACGACGACCTGATCATCGGCGCACCGGATTACGACCACGACCAGGGAGACGAGGGCCGAGCTTACCTCTACCTCGGCTCGGCCACGGGGTTGTCCGCCGCGCCTGCCTGGGTCGTCGAGTCTGACCGCGCTGACGCGCGACTCGGCAGTGCCGTCAGCGGCGCTGGCGACGTGAACGGCGATGGCTACGATGACATCATCATCAGCGCACCAGCCTACCCGGTCGCCGAATGGGGCAAGGGTCGTGTGACAGTCTATCACGGCGGGGCAGACGGCCTGGCAGCGGTGCCCGCCTGGCATGTGGACTCAGTGGGCCGTCCTCTTGCAGTTGCTGCGGCCGGAGACGTGAACGGCGACGGCTATGGCGACGTGATCATCGGCTCTTCGGGCGCGGCTGGCTCGCGCTCCGGGTGGGCCGGCGTCTTTCGCGGCTCCGCTGACGGGCTGGGCAGCACCCCCTGTTGGAGTGGTGAAGGCCTGATCTGGAGCGGGTTCGGCTCGTCGGTGGCGTCGGCGGGCGACGTAGACGACGATGGCTACAGTGACATCATCGTGGGAATTCACTGGTCCGTCTGGACCCAGCAAGCAGCCCCAGCACTGGCATACCTCTACTATGGCTCGGCGAGTGGCCCTGGCGTTACGGCGGGTTGGGCGCTCCCTGCCGCGCCAGAGACACTCAGTACATCTACCATCAGTGTCGCCGGAATTGGCGACGCTAACGGCGACGGCTACGATGACGTACTCGCCGGCGGCGAGCTCGACACCTCGGGCCCGAGGAACCAGGGACACGCCTCGCTCTACCTTGGCTCTGCCGCAGGGCCGAACCAGGAGGCCGAGTGGACCGTCGCCGGGGGTCTGCCCGACGTCCAACTCGGCTATACGGTAGCTGCGGCGGGAGACGTGAACGGCGATGGTTTCGCTGATCTGCTGGTGGGTGCGCCAGGCTACTTCAATCCCCATGCCGGCGAGGGCTGGGCGGGGGTCTATCTCGGCGCGGGCGAATCGATCGAGCCGACGTCGACGCCGGTAGCAAGTGCGACCAGGACGGCAACGGCAGCAGCGTCGGCGACCCGAACTGCGACGGCGGAGGTCACCCCAACCAGCACCGTCGCGCCAGTGATCTATGAGAAGGTGTTGCAGCAGAACGTGGGCGGATACACGGGCGCACGCGACGTAGGTATCCTCTCCTGGTATCCTGATGTCAACTGGGAAGGCGGCCTGAACGACACATTTGAGATCCGCGCCGTTGACCAGTTGGCGGTACTCGTCCGCTTCGAGCTAGCGGGAGCGTTGCCCACCGGCGCGCAGATCAGCCAGGCTCGGCTGATGCTCTATGCAGTTGAAAGCGCAACCTTAACCCCACCAATCTCCGTGGGAGCGTATCGGGTGAACCGCGTCTGGGTCGCAGGGGAGGCCACATGGAACCGCGCGAAGGCAGACAGCCTGTGGTCCATGGCCGGGTGCAACCACACGACTAACGACCGCGCGGCGACGGCCGAGAGCGAAACGTTAGTTGGCGTGGTGAACCGCTGGTACGAATGGGATGTTGCGAACATGGTGCGGGGCTGGTGGGCCGATGAAGATAGCAACCAAGGGCTAGTCTTAAAGGCTTTCGGCAGCGCAACCGGCCACCGCAAGTTTGTTGCCAACGAGCATGGCGGCATCGACCACCACCCCAAGCTGGTGATTCGCTACTCGCTGCCTGGCACACCAACCATCGCACCAACCGCAACCCACACACCAACCTGGACGGTCACAGCGACTTCGTCGCCTACTAGTCAGCCCACGCGAACGAACACACACACCGCTACGTCGACAACCATCCCGACCGCGACGCCAACTCGGACCGCTACAGCTGCGATGACAGGCGCCTGGCTGCCACTGGTGCTGAAGTGAGCGAGTCTCTCATGTCGATGTCAATGAGTAGGGGTCAGCACCGGGCAGACCACTGCTCCCTGCCCATCTGTGCGCGACTCGGCATTTCCATATCGCCGGCGGATTCCATTCGACGGCTCAGATCAGCAAATCCCCTCAGGGATTTGCAAGCTTTAGCCAGGGACATCCGGTCCCTGGCGACGCTGAATCGTCCCGCCCAACCATTGACAACGCCCCCTCTCCCGCGCTATACTAGAGATGCGGAACATGCGTGGATCGTCCCTGGAAGTGAGCAAAGGAGCGGTGGATGGGACACTCGCTGACCGGATTCTGCCCCGGGTGTGACGCCCCTTTCTGCCG
>JAAYEA010000008.1 GCA_012689325.1 Chloroflexota bacterium | reverse complement strand
TCAGTGGAGAGAGGACCACCAGGCCCGCACTGCTAATGACAATGTCCATGACCCGCTTCAGCAGCCGTATATGATCCGGGATCACTGGTCCCTTGATGCCCACTAGGGGAATGCCGTCCAGCTCCTCTGGGATCGCTGCGGCCAGGGTCATGGCGAACAAATCGGGCACCACCTTGATGTTGGCGGAGGTCTTTTGAATCGAGGCCACCACCTGCTCCATGCGTTTGTAGGCGTGAAGCGGAAGCGCGATGACAACCTCGTCGACCCCCTGCTTCCTGACCACCTCCGCCGCCTGGTCCAGCGAGCCAAGGATAGGATACCCGTCGATTACATTGCCCACCTTGGCCGGGCTATCGTCGAGGTAACCGACCAACTCGAGCCCCAGTTGCTTTCGGGAGGTCAGGCGCTCGGCAAGTTCCTGTCCAACCTTTCCGGCGCCGATGATGAGCACCCTGATAGCCGAGACCCCGCGCGACTGCAGCGTTCTGATGAACAAGCGCATGAGGACCCGTGCTACCGTGACACCAGCCAGGTTCAACACAAGGAAATACACCAGGAGCAAGCGAGAGACGCCGCGGTTCGTCATGAATAGGGTGCCGGCCAGTATCAACCAGGAGGCCAAGACCGAGGCAATGGCCCGCTCGATCGCGTCGAAGCCGCTTAGGAGGTACTTGGTATTGTAGGTGGAAAAGCGATAGAACATCGCCGTCCAGATAAACATGACTGTGACATAGACTTGAGGAGTGAGCTGGCCTTGCGGCGTGAGTCCCAGGCCCCAGGGCAACTCGTAGCGAAGCCAGGTGGCCAAGGCCAGGCTGCAGACAGTAACCAGGATATCCGCCAAGTATAGGAAGAACAGATAGCGAAAGCCTGAGCGCTCCAGCATCGTCTAGTCTCCCAGGACTCTACCGTGAAGGATAGGAGCAGCGTGTCCCACGCCGCAGGCCTGTATGGGTAATTCTATCACCGCCTGCCAAATGCGCAACTTAACCCTACGAGAGGTGACAAGCCCATCTTGCTTCCATCTCGTCATCTGGTCTCGTACAGCCGAACACGGATGCCCGTCAGCGTCACTTCCTGGGCCAAGGTGGCGCGGGCGTCCCACCAGCGCTCGACCAAGCGCTGCGGGTCCTCGAAAGCATCGTGGCTGAGCACCAGCCAGACCCGCTCGTGTGCCTGAGCGACCTGCATCAGCCGCGTCTCGTCCTCTGGGCGGGCAAAACGCCATACCTTCATGTGGCCCGCGTAATAGAAGGAAAACGCGGGCTCGGTGTAAAAGGCGTGGAGCAGCACCGCGTCCCCGGGCCGCTCCTGCGCAGCCATCCTCTGCGCGACCTCCCGCCACTGCTCCTTCTGCACCGTCGCGCGAGCATAGCCCGCAGAGGCGACCGCGACCAGCAGGAGCAAGGCCAGCACCGCCGCACGGCGCCGGCGCCAGCGATCCAGCGCCAAGGCCACGGCCAGGCAGGCAAAAGGCGTCAAGATGGTCACCTGGCGCACGGACGAAATGGGATGCCATCCAGCCACCAGGGCTAAGGCCAGGTAAGCTGATGAGCTCCACCACAGGACCACGCCAGGGCGCAAGACGCGCTGTGCGGCCCGAGCCAGCCAGCGGCGCCCGCGCCCTGAAAGCAGCGCCAGCAGCGCAGCGCCTACCCCGATCAGCAGCACCAACAGGGAGCCGCTCAGCCCTATTGGCCCCGAGATGCGCACGAGCGACGCAAGGGCTTGCCAGCGCCCCATGTCCTCAGCCACCAACCGCAGGTGCCCCCACAATACAGGCCACCAGGGCGCAAAGCCTGCCAGCAACAGGCCATGCGCGGCTATCCAGGTGAGCCAAGCAGGGGTCGATGACCGGGGTTTGGCCTCCCGCGCGCTGCCGGCGAGGGTCAGCGCCCAATGGGCGCCGAGAGCGACCAGAAGGAAGGCGAAGGAATAGAGCGTGTAGAGCCCGGCCAGCCCAGACAGGACGTAGCACAGGGCAAAGCCCCACGCACTGGTCTGGCGATACCTTACATAGCCATACGCACAGAGAACACCCAGAAAGGCAGCTAGTGCGTACATGCGGGCTTCCTGCGCATACCATAGGTCTAGCGGCGAGCAGGTCACCAGCAAGGCAGCCACGAGGGCGGCGCGCGGGCTCGCGATGCGCCGCCCGAGCTGGTACAGCAGGGGGATGATCAGCAGGCTGGCCAGAGCCGAAGGCAGGCGGAGCGCGAACTCGCTGGCCCCGAGCCAGCTCGCCCACAAGTGGAGTTGGGCGTAATAGAATAGCCCGCCGAAATAGGTGCGCGCCGTGGACATCAGGCTGGGCCAGCCGCGCAAGGCCACCTGTGCGCTGTGGGCCTCATCGAGCCACAAGCTCTGAGCGCCCAGCCCGGCCACCCGCGAGATGGCGCCGAGCAGAATCATGGCCATCAAGGCGACCCGGATCCCGCTGCTTGAGGTCTTCACGGAGCAGCTCCTCGATGGAACATACGCCAAGGGCCCTGGCATAGAATGCTCGCGTTAGCGGCCGGCGGCAGCCAGATGATCACCGATGGAGAGGGTGATGCTACGATTGGCAACCACAGGGACGCTAAAGAACCTGACCGAGGAAACATAGCCCGGCGGGTCGTCCTCGCGGACGTAATAAGTACCCGCGGTCAGCCCGCCCACGCACAAGGGCCCGCTCCCATCGGTGGTATGGCGCCGCAGGACCGTGAAGGCGCTGTCATACACGGTCAACTGCGCACCAGGGAGCAGCTCCTCGGCGCCCGGCTTGTAGCTCAGGTCCGCGTTGCGATCGTGAAACACGCGCACGCACAGCTCCCCCACCGTCGGCGTCGGCGACGGCGTATAGGTCTGGGTCGCGGTCGCCATGGGCGTGGGCGAGGGAGTCCAGGTGGGCGAGACATACCCAACTGGCGTGCGCGTGGCCGTCGGTGTGGGCGTGGGGGTCGTCATGTGCTGATAGTAGCGCACGGTGGTCAGGTACATCCGCGACCAGGTGCCGTCCTTGTACTTCAAGCGGGCGTAGATCGTCTTGCTCCCCTCCGCCGCGCTCCCCCCATACCGCGCGTCCGTCACGTCCCACGCAATGGTGATCCGGTCCCCACCAGGCGGCGTCACCAGCCGCGTCTGCGTCAGCACCAGCGGCGGGCTGCTCAGGCTCGGCACCGGCTCACTGGGCGTGGCCTTGGTCTGCCGCAGGTGAAACGCCCCCGGATTGCCCGACAAGGCGATCTGCTCCACCTGCGCCATCTCGCTGGCCCAGATCGTCACCTCCAC
>JAAYEA010000085.1 GCA_012689325.1 Chloroflexota bacterium | reverse complement strand
TCAGCGACATCGACGACCCTCGCAACCTCGGCATCGCCGACATCAACTATTGGGTGGTGCTTGGCAACGTCGGCGTGAGCGAGGATTTCCGCTGCAACGGCGGCGCCTCGATTCGCGCCCGGAGAATCGGCTCCGCCTAGGTGCAGCAAGCGGGCGCCGCATCCGGGCCGCCATCTGAGCCGGGTTGGTTTCCGCTGTCTGGTTTTTTGCCAAAACGCGGGAGGCGTGGTACCCTCACCGCAGCGTGGCCTCCGCTGGCGCGCGAACCGCACTATAGCATGAACTGGAGGGAGCCTTACCATGTTGAAAGCAGGGTTGATCGGCTGCGGGCGCATCGTCGAGCAGGGACATGTCCCCGCCTTTGAGGAACTGGCCGGCCGCGTCCAGGTCGTCGCCGTCTCGGACCCGGTGGAGGCGCGGCGCAACCTCATCGGCGACCGTCTGGGCGTCCCGGCGGCCGCTCGCTTCGCCGACTATCATGACATGCTCAAGCTGGACGGCCTCGATTTCGTGGACATGGCCTTGCCGCACTTTTTGCACGAGGAGGCCATCGTCGCCGCGGCCAAGGCCGGGCAGAACATCCTCACGGAAAAGCCGCTCACCACGTCCATGGCCTCGGCCAACCGCATCATCGACGCCGTGGAAAAGGCGGGCGTCAAGATGTGCGTGATCCACAACTATCGCCATGGCGCGGCGGCGGCCAAGGCCATCGAGCTGGCCAAGTCGGGCGTCATCGGCCAGCCGTTCCTGATCCGCTACGAGTACCTCGGCGGAAGCCACTATGCCGGCGCGGCGGGCTACGACCCCGACTGGCGCACCAAGTCCGGCCGGGGCGGCGGCGGCGCGCTCATCGATAACGGCTACCACTACCTCTACATGGCCGAGACGCTGATGGGTTCGCCCATCGTCCAGGCCTACGGCCGGGTGGGCACCTGGGTGCAGCACCAGGACGTGGAGGACATCGCGGCGGTCCTTTTGGCCCACGCCAACGGCGGCACCACCAGCCTGCAATCGGGCTGGGGCGTCAAGGGCGGCGGCCAGGCCGTGGGCGAGGTCCACGGCACACTGGGCAGCCTGCGCTTCGTCCGCGGAGGCAACCCGCTCGAGATCTATATCAACGCCGAGGGGCAATGGAAGCCTGTCGAGCTGGAGAACCCCAACGTCAACGCCTTTGCCGGCATCTTTTCCCGCTTTTTCGATGCCATGGAGACCGGCGGCCCCATGCCGGTGAGCGTCTATGAGGCGCGCCACAACCTCGCCATCGTCATGTCGGGTTACGCCTCGTCCAAGAGCGGCCAGGCCGTGAACGTCAGCGACGTCGAGTTCGGCGGAGAGCGGTAGCCCCTGGCTGCCGTTGTCTCGATAGAAAACCATCATAACAGAGGAGACAGTCATGAGCACGGAGAAAAAGCTGAAAGCCGCCGTCATCGGCGCGGGGATGATTCCCACCCGGTCGCACATCCCGGCCTACCAGCGCTTGTCCAATGTGCAGGTGGTCGCCGTCTGCGACGTCAAGCTGGATCGCGCGCAGGCCGCCGCCAAGGCCGCGGGCGTGCCCAACGCCTATGCCGACTATAAAGAGATGCTGGCCAAGGAAAAGCCCGACCTGGTGAGCGTCTGCACGCCCAACATGTTCCACGCCGAGATGACCATCGCCGCGCTGGAAAGCGGCGCCAACGTCATCTGCGAAAAGCCCATGGCCCTGAAGTACAAGGATGCCCAGGCCATGGTCGCCACCGCCAAAAAGGTGGGCAAGCAGCTCACCATCGCCTTCAGCAACCGCCCCCGCGCGGACATGCAGTTGCTGCGCCGGTATGCCGAGCAAGGGCTCTTTGGTGACATCTATTATGTCAACGCTCAGTACCTGCGCCGCAGCGGCATCCCCGGCTATGGCAGCTGGTTCACCAACAAGGACATGGCCGGCGGCGGCTCCATGCTCGACATCGGCGTGCACTATCTGGACCTGGCGCTGTGGATCATGGGCCACCCGAAGCCCGTCTCCGTGGCCGCCTCGTCCTACGCCAAGTTCGGCCCGCGCGCCATGGGCCTCGGCGGCTGGGGCGCCGACATCCTCCCGCCCCCGCAGCGCTGCGACGTGGACGACATGGTGGTGACCCGCGTCATGTTCGAGAACGGCGCCACCCTGCTGGTGCAGGCTAGCTGGGCCGCGTATCTCAAGTCCGGCGAGCGCATCCAGGTCCTCGGCACCGAGATGGGGGCGGACTGCTACCCGGTCCTCAACGGCACCGATCACCCCGTCCGCATCTATGACGACATGAACGGCGAGGCCGTCGAGATCATCCCCGACCTCCCGAGGGTCGCCGTGAGCGGGCATGCCGCCATCATCGAGGAATGGGTCAAGAACCTGGACAAGCCCGAGGCGCCCATCCCCGCCTGGCAGGGCGCCATGACGGCCCAGATCATCGAGGCCGCCTACAAGTCCGCCGAGACCGGCGAGATGATCAAGCTCTAGACACTAGCCGGAGGCCCTTAGGGTCGTGCACGGCCCTAAGGGCCTCTCCCAGGAGAGGCCCCTATGCTCAAGATCGATAGCCATATTCACGTCTCTGGCGATCACCCCGATTGCGTCGCGCTGCTGGACCGCCTGGACATCAAGATGTTCAACAACTGCGTGGCCTCCGGGTCTGCGATGGGTTGGCGCGCTCAGCGCGAGATGTACCGGCAGCTCGCCAAGCGATATGCCGAGCGCTATGCCTGGTGCACCACCATCGACCTGCCCGATTTCTCGCCGGACTATGCCGAGCGCGTCATCGCCGAGCTAGAGCAGGATCTGGCCGCGGGCTCACTGGCGTGCAAGTTCTGGAAGAACATCGGCATGGAGGTCCGCAAGCCGAGCGGCGAGTTCCTCATGATCGACGACCCGCTCTTTGACCCGATCTACGAGTATCTGATCCGCGTGGGCAAGCCGGCGCTGATGCACATCGCCGAGCCGCTGGCCTGCTGGCAGCCGCTGGTGGAGGGCAATCCACACTATGGCTACTATAGCCAGCACCCGGAATGGCACATGTACACCAAGCCCGACCATCCTTCCCACGCCGAGATCATGGCCGCCCGCGACCGCGTCCTCGCCAAGCACCCCAAGCTGCGCGTCATCGGCGCGCACCTGGGCAGCCTGGAGTTTGACGTGCGCGAGATCGCCAAGCGGCTGGACGCCTACCCGAATTTCGCCGTGGACACCTCCGCCCGCGTCCGCGACCTCGCCTACCAGGACCCGGCCACCGTGCGCGAGTTCTTCCTCGCGTACCCTGACCGCATCCTGTTCGGCACCGACGTGGTCATCCGCGATAGCTTTGCCGCCATGGACCCGGAGGTCCGCCAGAAGCAGGTGCAGCGCCTGGAGGAGACCTACGCCAGCGAGATGGCCTACTATGAGCAGGATGGCCCGGTCACGCTGCGCGGGGTCGCCTATCAGGGCATCGGCCTGCCGGATCGCGTCCTGCGCAAGCTCTACCTGGATAACGCCCGCGCCTGGTACCCGGGCATCGCCTGATCGCGCCCTCGATACCAAGCTCATACCATGCCCGCACTTGGCAACCCGTCCAGGAGCAGGCGGTCACGCCGACCGGCCTGCCCCTGGACGTGGTCTTTTACCCACTCCTTGACAAATCGCGGTTCTCGCGTTATGCTGGGGGCAAGCCCGCAACACACATCCTGGCCGCGTCGCGCACCGCTTTCTCCCTCGCCTGGGCGATCCCTAAACCCGTTTCCTGGCCGGAGAGGACGAGCAAGGAGGGAATGCGAAATGGCGGAGACCTGCGAGATCGACCGTTGCGTTCTGGAGGGTGTGGACCACTATCGGGTGGTGGAGCCCATGTTCGAGGGCATCCGGGTGGTCCTGGATTACCGCGAGGAGCCTTACTCGCCAGCGTACATCCAGGGCATCTCTGGCGCAGCCTTTCGCCTTGCGGGCATCTGCCCCTGCGCCCCCACCTGCGGCTGCGCCATGGAGCCGCGAGACCTGATCAGCCTGCTGGGCTACGAGTTCCAGTACCTGCCCCTGAGCGGCGAGGGCCGCGATCCGCAGCAAGAGATCCACAATGTGATCGATCGCGTTCGCGACAGCATCCGCGCGGGGCACCCGGCGCTGGTCTGGCACGCCTTCACCAACGCCGAATGGGATGTGGTCTGCGGCTATGACGACGTGACGGGGCTCTTCTACGGGCGCGGCTCTTACACCGGTTGGGAGGCGTATGCCAGCGCCGCCCAGACCCGCCCAGCCACCTCTGGCGTCATCGCCCCCGAGCTCGGCGCCATCTTGATCGGCGAGCGCGACGCCGCCTACGAGCCGCGCGAAGCCGAGATCGCCGCCCTGCGCGAAGCGGTTCGCCACGCCCATGACCGGCGCAACGTGGACCGCTGCGGCGGCAGCGACTGGGTCATGCTGTACGGCCTGGCCTGCTACGACCGCTGGGTGCGCGAGTTCGCCGCCGACCCGCCCAAGCTGCCCACCATGGGCGACCGCTACTGCTTCAACGTGTTCCGCAGCACGCATCGGGCCGGCGCAGCCTTTTTGCGCGAGATCGCCCCGCGCTACCCCGAAGGGCAGGTGGCGTTGCTGCACGCCGCGACGCACCTTTCTGGCGAAGCCGATGCCCTTGACGAGGCCGCCGACGTCCTCTTCCCGGGATGCCAGTTCCCCAAGGAGGCCAGCCACGCGACGAGCGCGCAGGCCGCCGCGTTGCTCTCCAACGCCCGAGAGCGCTATGCCCGCGCCGTCGCCGAGATCGAGATCGCCCTGCGAGGCATGGGGGCGTAGGCGACCGGTCGCCGAGCGCCGCGATGGGCGCGCCTGGTCTGCAACCCCAGGGCGGCGATCTTCGTAGAGAGAGCGGCCTCGGCGGCTGTGAGCTGCGAACGGCGGCTGCCCGCCGGGCCGGACCTATCCCCGGAGGAGTTGTCATGAAAGAGCTGGGCAAGCATGTATTGGTCACCTACGGCACGTGGGCAGGCTCGACTCGTGAGGTCGCTCAGGCCATCGGCGAGGCGCTGCGCGAGACGGGCGCCACCGTGGATATCCTCGCCGCCAAGCAGGCCAAGGAGGTCGCCCTCTATGACGCCGTGGTGGTCGGGACGCCGGTCCACGCCACCAAGGTGCACCCTGCCGCGCAGCGGTTCCTGCGGGCCAACGCCGCGGCGCTGAGCAGCAAGCCAGTGGCCTACTTTGTCTCCTGCATGACCATGAACGACGACACCGACACGGCCCGCCAGGCGGCGCAGGGCTATATCGCCATGCTGGGCAGCGCGGCGCCCAACCTCAAGCCGGCCAGCGTGGGGCTCTTTGGCGGCTCGCTTAGTTGCGAGCGCCAGGCCCCCTTCCCCTGGAACCTGATGGCCAAGATGATGAAAAGCATGGAAGGCGACCACCGCGATTGGGAAGCCATCCGCGCCTGGGCCAAGGCCCTCCCCGCCGCGTTCTGGGGCTAACCCGGCGACTACCGAAAAAAAATGAGGCGATGGCATGAGCCATCGCCTCCTCTGTCGTGGTACCCGTCCAACTCGCGGTCTTGGCCTACTTGCCCATCTTGTGCAGGTTCTCGACGCACTTGGCCACCGCATTCAGCGGCGAGACGCCCGGCACCTCGTACTCGACGATGTACCACTTGGTCTTGCCGATGGTCTCGCAGAGCGAAAAGACCTTGGCCCAGTCCTCATCGCCATCGCCCACATAGGCCGCCGGGTTCGTGGCCGAGTACTCTTTCAGGTGCACGGTGATCGCCCGTCCGGGATACTTGGCCAGGAACTCGCTCGGATCGGCGCCGCCCTCGCGCGCGTTGCCCGTGTCGAGCTGCATCACCACGTCCTTGGTCGTGCCGCCGAAAAAGGTGTCCCACGGCAACTCGCCATCCATCGGCTTGAACTCGATATTGTGGTTATGGTATCCGGCCAGCATCCCCTGGGGCCGCAGCCGCGCCGCGATGTCGTTGAAAATCCGCGCCGTCCCCTGCCAGGCCGCGCGCGAGTTCCGTCGCTCCTCCGCCAGTCCGGGCACGATCAGGTACTTGTTCCCCAGCGCCTTGTTGAACGCCACCGTCTTGGGCAGCTCATCGCCCAGCAGGGTGTCCAGGCGGATGTGCGTGCCACAGCACCGCAAGCCCAGATCATCCAGCAGCTTGCGCAGCTCCTCGGCGCTGTGCCCATAGTATCCGGCGAACTCGACGCCGTCGTAGCCCATGCGGGCCACCTCGGCCAGGGTGCCGGGCAAATCCTTTTCGCATTCGTGGCGGATCGAGTACAACTGCAGGCCGATGGGAATCTTGGACATTTGGTTCCTCCTGGCTACAATATAAGGACCTTGCCGCGAGACGCGGCGCATCTGCACTATAGCGCGGTACCCGACTCCTGTCAAAGAGCAAAGGAGGCTCCGCATGGCCCATCGCATCGTCCTGATCGGCGCGGGAAGCGCCCAGTTTGGCTCCGGGACGCTCACCGACATCTTTTTGAGCGACGTGCTCAAGGGCAGCCACATCGTCCTGCACGACATCAACCCCACCTCCCTGGCCAAGATGCTGGAGGTCGGCCAGGCCTACATCCAGGAGAAGGCGCTCCCCTTCACCCTCTCGGCCACCACCGACCGCCGTGAGGCGCTCCAGGGCGCCGATTTCTGCATCATCTCTATCGAGGTGGGCAACCGCTTCGAGCTCTGGGAGCAGGACTGGAACGTGGCCCTGCAATACGGCATCCGCCAGGTCTATGGCGAGAACGGCGGGCCCGGCGGGCTCTTTCACTCGCTGCGCATCATCCCGCCGATCCTGGAGATTTGCGGCGACATCATGGCCATCTGCCCCGAGGCGCATGTCTTTAGCTTTTCCAACCCCATGAGCCGTATCTGCACCACGGTGAAGCGCAAGTATCCCGACCTGCGCTTCGTCGGGCTCTGCCACGAGATCGCCTCGCTGCCCGCCCACCTGCCCAAGATCCTTGGCCTGCCCTTCGACCAGTTGCTGGTGCGCGCCGCGGGGCTGAACCACTTTAGCTTTATGCTCGAGTGCCGCCGCCGCGATACGGGCGATGATCTCTACCCCGTCGTGCGCGAGAAGGCGCCCGCCTACTTTGCCCGCGTCCCGACCCTGGCCCGCATGGTCCAGCGTTTTCGCCAGGAGGGTCGGGCGGAGGAACTGGAGCGCCTGGCCCTGCGCCTGGGCACCGAGCCGCTCGTCGCGGATGAGTGGCACGAACGCGGCCTCTTTCGCACCATCCTGGACAAGTTTGGGTATCTCCCCATCACCTCCGATAGCCACACCGGCGAGTACATCCAGTGGGCCCACGAGGTCTCCGACCACGAGGGCATCCTGGCCTTCTACCAGCTCTACAAGGCCTGGTGCGGCGGCCACCATCCGCAGATCGGTGAGCGGGTGAGCGAGCGGGTCGTGCCCCTCATCGACGGAATCATCACCAACGCCGGCTTTGAGGAGATGGCTGTCAACCTTCTGAACGAAGGATACATCACCAACCTCCCCTCCACCCAGGTGGTGGAGGTCCCCGCCATCGTGGATGGGACCGGCATCCACGGCCTCAAGCTGGGCGAGATGCCCAAGGGCCTGGCCGGGCTGCTGCTAAACCAGGTGGCGGTCCACGACCTCACCGCCGAGGCGGTGCTGACCGGCTCGCGCGCCGCCGCCCTGCAGGCGCTCCTAGTCGACCCCGTGGTGACGAGCGTCCGCGCCGCCGAGCAGACCCTGGACACCATGCTGACGCTGCAAGCGCGCTACCTGAGCTACATCAAATAGGGGCTTCGGCCCGGAGAGGATCACACCATGAGCAACGTTGTCAACATCAAGGACGTGAGACCGATGGAGCGCCCCAACATGCGCATGTTCTGGCTGCTGGGGAAGCAGACCGGCTGCACCAGCGGCTGCAGCATGGCCGTGGGGTATTACGGCATGGACGAGTTCCCGCCGGTTGGCGTGCACGATGACCAGGAGGGCTTTTTCGTGCTGGAGGGAAGCGGCTACGCCCAAATCGGCGACGAGGTCATCCGCCTGGAGCCAGGCGTCGCTTTCCTGGTCAAGCCCGGGGAGGCCCACGCCATCAAGCGTGACGCCAGCTGCGAGCACATCAAGGCGCTCCTCTTTCACGCCGCGCCCTAGCCCACCAAGGGCAGGGCGCCGGGCGGCGCTCTGCCCTCCTCTCTGGGTCCACCGGGCCCTAGCTGGCGATCAGCTTGGCCCGCCGAAAGCGAGCCAGCGCCAGCGCAAAGGTGGCCACATCGACCACCGCCAGGACGCCGATCACCACCGGCAGCACCGGCTTCCCTTGCAGCACGTCCAACAGCTTGGCCAGCCGGTCGGACATCAGGAGGGCCGCCGCCTGCAGGGCCATCGCCGGCACCAGCAAGACGGCCATCAGCAGCACGGCCGCCTGCTGCACCGTGGCTGCGTGTAGCGAGATGATGATGCCCAGCCCGCCGACCAGGGTCGCCACCACCGTGGCGAGCGCCAAGCTCCCCCAGCCGGTGGTTGGCGCATACCACTGCACGCGCCCCTCCCAGGCCCGGATGTTCGCCACCACCAGGCTGACGCCCAGCATGGCCACGACGACGCCCAGGGCAAAAAGAACCGCGGTTAGCCATTTGCCCAGCAGGATGGCTCGGTCCGGCAGGCGAGTCGCCAGCAACGTCTCCAGGGTCTCCCGCTCGCGCTCTCCAGCAAAGGCGTCAGGAATCAACGTACCGGCGATGAGGAAGGCGATCACGGCCGAGATGAGCGTGACCAAAAAGCTGCTCAGCCACTCCCGCCCCAGGTTCCAGGGCACGACCACCGACATAAAGAGCGGCGAGAGCAGGACCATGAAGAACCGGGAGCGGCCGCCGCGCGCCTGGAACAGGGCGCGCCACTCGTGCCACATGACCGTGAGGATGTCCTGCATCATCGCTTCTCCTCCTCCATCAACGTCACAAAGACGTCCTCGAGGCTGGCTTGGCCGCGCCGAACCTCCTCCACCTGGGCGCCCGCGCCAACCAGGGCGTTGATCAGCGGCGCCGACTCGGCTCCCTCGCGCAGGTCGACCAGCAGCCGGCCGTTCGCCGCATGGGCCGCCGCCACCTCCGGCCGCTGCCTGAGCAGGCGCGCGAGCCCCTCATCTAGGCCGCGCCCCAGCACCTCCACGCGGAGGCCGCCAGCTCTCCTGCGTAGCTCGTCCGGATGGCCCACGGCCAGCAGCCTCCCGCCGCGAATGACGGCCACGCGGCTGCACAGCCTCTCCGCCTCTGCCATGTTGTGCGTCGTGAGAAAGACCGTGGCGCCCTCTCGGGCGGACAGCGCCGCCAGGTCCTCGCGCACCGCCGCGGCGGCCATCACGTCCAGCCCCGCCGTGGGCTCGTCCAAGAAGACCAACTGGGGCCGGTGGAGCATCGCCCGCGCCAGGGCCAGCTTTTGCCGCATGCCCTTGCTCCAGGTCTCCACGCGCTCGCGGCGGCGGTCCCAGAGCCCCAGGTGGGTCAGTAGCTGCTGGATCCGGGCCTGGCGCTCCGCCGCGCCGAGGCGATAGATGCGCCCCTGGTACTCGAGGTTATGCTCGGCGCTCATCTGCCCGTAAAGCCCGTCGCGCTCCAGCAGCGCCCCCGTGCGCGCGCGAATCTCTTGGGCCTGCCTGCGGGGGTCATAGCCCAGCACCTCGGCCTGGCCCTGCGTGGGCTCCAGCAAGCCCAGCAGCAAGCGGATGGTCGTGGTCTTGCCCGCGCCGTTTGGGCCCAGGAAGCCAAACACGATCCCCGCTGGCACCTCCAGCGACAACTGGGCCACGGCATTAACCGCGCCGAAGCTCTTGGACAGCTCCAGCATGCGAATGGCCACATCGCTCATCTACGCCCTCCTCTGCGCCAAACGGGACAGCCCTCACGTAGTATACGGACAGCCCGCCCGCGGGGTTACGGTGTCCCTGCCGCCTTGCCAGCGTACCATTTGTGACGATAATGGTGCGGTACCGCGCTCGCGCGGGTGGCCAGGACAGACGGGCGCTCGCCGGCGCCAGTTGACGTTCGACCGTGGACGTTCGACGTGCGACCCAACCCGCCACTACCAGCAAACTCAACACAGGGGGATCAACATGCCAGCGATCAAATGCACCATCATCGGGGCCGGCTCGGCCTTTGCCTTCCACGTCACCTCCGACCTCATCCGCCGGAAAGAGCTGGCGGGGAGCACCATCGCCCTCGTGGACGTGGACCCCGCCGCCCTGGAGACCTCGACCCGCATCGTGCGGCGCATGGTCCGCGAGGCCGGCGCCCAGCTCCAGGTCGTCTCCACCACCGACCGCCGCGAGGCGCTCCCAGGGAGCGATTTCGTGCTCAACTCGATCTCGGTGGGCGAGCCCTGGGCCCGCGAGCGCGACGTCGCCATTGGCGAAAAGTATGGCATCTACCAGCCCACCTCACAGACCATCGGGCCGGCGGGGTTCTGCCGCGGCCTGCGCGTCATCCCCCATGCCGCCGCCATCGCCAAGGACATCACCGCGCTCTGCCCGCAAGCGACGGTGCTGGACCTGGCCAACCCGCTGGCGGCGGTCTGCCGGACCCTGACGCGCGACACGGGCCTGACGGTCATCGGCCTCTGCGAGCAGTGGGCCTTCACCATGCCGATCTTTGCCAAGGTCCTCGGCCTGCCGCGAGAAGAGCTCGATTGCGTCTCGGTGGGCACCAACCACCTCACCTGGTCCCTGGGCCTCTACCACCAGGGCCGCGACGTCATGGCCGATTTCCTGGACCGGCTCTACAGCCCCGAGGGAGAGGCCGTCCGCCGCACCGTGCCGGTCGCTTGCGCCATCTATGAGACCTATGGCCTTTGGCCCACCGGCAGCGAGGCCCACATCGCCGAGTTCTACAACTATTTCCTCACCCCCGAGACCCACGGCGGCGCCGACTATGGGCTGACCATCCGCCACACCAGCGAGCAGGACTGGGCGGCGCGCCTGGCGCAGCGGCAGGGCTGGGCCGACGGCTCGCTGCCCATCGAGAGCCTGCTCCAGCCCTCCGGCGAGAGCGCCGTGGAGATCATCGCCCAATTGCTGGGCATCGAGACGCCTGGGCTGCAGGTCGTCAACCTGCCGAACCAGGGGCTCATCGACAACCTGCCCTGGGATACCTTCGTCGAGGTGCAAGGACACGTCAGCCCCGCCGGCGTCCGCGGGCTCAAGGTCGGCCCCCTGCCGGAGGCCATCGCCCAGACGCTGAGCATCCGCGCCACCCAGTACGACCTGATGGTGGAGGCCGCCCTCACCGGCAGCCGCCAGCTCGCGCTGCAAGGCCTGCTGCAGGACGCGCAGGTCGTCTCGCTGGACGTCGCGCAGCGCATCCTGGACGAGTCGCTGGCCGCCAACGCGCAGTGGCTGCCCGCTTTCCAATAACCCGCCCCGCGCCATAGCCGGGGCCGACGGGAGGGACACATGAAGCGCATTCTCTGCTACGGCGACTCGAACACCTGGGGCTATGACCCCGCGACCGGCGAGCGCTTCCCGGCCCCGGTGCGCTGGACCGGGGTGCTCCAGCGCGAGCTGGGCGAGGAGTACCTGATCATCGAGGAAGGGCTCAACGGGCGCACCACCGTGTGGGACGATCCCATCGAGGGGTACAAGAACGGCAAGAGCTACCTGATCCCTTGCCTGGCCTCGCACCGGCCGCTTGACCTGGTGATCATCATGCTGGGCACTAACGACCTGAAGAAGCGCTTCTCCCTATCGGCTTATGATATCGCCAACGGCGCCGGGGTACTGGTGGACGTGGTGAACAAGAGCGCGGCCTGGCCCGGCGAGCGCACGCCGGCGGTGCTGCTGGTCGCCCCCCCGCCGGTGGTCGCGCTCAGCGGCTTTGCCGAGATGTTCGAGGGGGCCGAGGCCAAGTCGCGGGGTTTTTCGCCGCACTATCGCCGCGTGGCCGAGTTGTACGGGTGCCATTTCCTGGACGCCGGAGATACCGCCGTCTCCTCGCCGCTGGACGGGATCCATCTGGAGGCCGAAGGGCACGCCAAGCTCGGCCAGGCCCTCGCCATCGCCGTGCGCAGCATCTTGTAGGAGCCAACATGAATCATCGCGAACGCATCCTGGCCGCCCTGCGCCACCAGCCGGTGGACCGCCTCCCCACCGACATCTGGGCCACTGCCGAGGTCTGGGACAAGCTCTGCGCCCATTTCGGCGTCACCGACCGCCTGGTGATTTATGACAAGCTGGGAATCGACGGCATCCCGGGCATCTCGCCGCCCTACATCGGGCCGGCGCTGCGCGAGGAGGAGGGCGTCTATCGCGAGGACGCCTGGGGCATGGGCTATCGCATCCAGCCCTACGCCACAGGCTCTTACTCGGAGCAGGTGTATTACCCCCTCGCCCAGGCCGAGACCATCGCCGACCTGGACGCTTACCGCTGGCCCTCGCCGGACTGGTACGATTACGGCGCCCTGCCCGGGCTGGCCGCCCAGTACCCGGACCGGGCGGTGCAATGCGGCTACGCTGCCGTCTTTTACTACCACAACAAGCTGCGCGGGCTCGAGCTGTCGCTGATGGACCCGCTGCTGCGCCCCAAGTTCACCCGGGAGCTGGTGCGGCGCGTCAGCGACTTTTTCCAGGAATACCACCGGCGCTGCTTCGAGGCGGCGGGGCGAAGCATCCAGCTCACCCAGGTCACCGACGACCTCGGCTCGCAGCACGGCCTGCTGATCAGCCCGCGGCTGTTCGACGAGTTCTACCGCGCCCCCATCCAGCGGGCCATCGACCTGGCCAAGTCCTACGACCTGCTCGTCTTTCACCACGACGACGGCGACATGCGCCGGATGCTCCCCACCCTGGTCGACATGGGCATCGACCTGCTGAACCCGATCCAATGGCGCTGCGGCGACTGGGACCTGGCGGCGCTCAAGGCCGAATACGGGGGACGCCTCTGCTTCCATGGCGGGGTGGATAACCAGATCACCCTCCCGCGCGGCACGCCCGAGGATGTGCGGCGAGAGGTGCGCTGGCTGCGCGAGACGCTGGGGGGCGACGGCACGGGGTTCATCCTGGCGCCCTGCCATAACCTGCAGGCGGTGAGCCCGGTGGAGAACATCGTGGCGCTCTACGAGGCGGCGAACTAGGGGAATATCTTGCCCGGGTTGAGCACGCCATTCGGGTCGAAGGCATCCTTGATCCGCCGCTGGAGGCCCAGCAGGGTTTCGCCCATCATCAGCGGCATAAAGCCCCGCCGCTTGGAACCGATGCCATGCTCGCCGCTGATGGTCCCGCCGAGTCGCGCCACCACCTGGTAGAGTTCTGCCTGGGCAGCGTGCTCCACCTCGGGCCATTCCTCCAGCGGCGTCTCGGGCCGTTTCACGATAATGATGTGGAGGTTGCCGTCGCCAGCGTGGCCGCAGGTGGGCAGGATGACGTTGTATCGCTGGGAGAGACGCTCCAGCTCGGGGACCAGGTCGGGAATCTGGGCGAAAGGCACCACCACGTCCTCGATGCTCTGCACCGGGCAATAGACCTTGAACGCCTCGGCGATGTTCCGGCGCACCGCCCAGACCCGCTCCTGCGTGGTATAGTTGTCCGCCACATAGACCTCGATGGCGCCGTGCGCCATGCACAGCTCCCCGATGGTCTCGCTCTCCTGTTGCACCAGCGCCTCGCTGTTGCCATCCACCTCGATCAGGAGCATCGCCTCCGCCTGCTCGTAGGGCAGCTCCTCGTTCAGGTAGCGGCAGGTGGTCTCCACCGAAAGCTTGTCCATGAACTCGACGGCCGTGGGGATGATGCGCCCGTTGGTCATGATCTCGGGGACCATATCCATGGCCGTGGAGACGTCCTTGAAGAGCGCCAAAAGGTCCACCTTGTGCGTGGGCAGCGGCAAGAGCTTGAGCGTGATCCGCGTAAAGATCCCCAGCGTCCCCTCCGAGCCCACCATGAGGTGCAGCAGGTCATAGCCGGTGACGTCCTTGACCCGCTTGCCGCCCAACTGGACGATCTCGCCCGTGGGCAGCACCACCTCCAGGCCCAGCACGTAGCGGCTGGTCACGCCATACTTGATGGCCTTGCCGCCGCCGGCGTTCTCCGCCACGTTGCCGCCGATGAAACAGGTCTCCACGCTCATGGGATAGCCCGCGTAAAACAGCCCCATCTCCTTGACCGCCTCGTTGATGGTGTTGGTCACCACCCCCGGCTCGACCGTGACGGTGAGGTTGGCGCGGTCGACCTCCAGGATGCGGTTCATCCGCTCCACGGAGAGGAGTATCCCGCCGAACACCGGCACCGCCCCGCCCGAGAGCCCGGACCCCGCCCCCCGCGGCGTGACGGGGATGCGCTCGCGGTTGGCCAGCCGCATGATCCGCGCGATCTCGTCCGCTGTGGCCGGCTTGACCACCACCTCGGGCATATGCGCGTATTCCGCGCCGGCGACCTCGTCGTGGCTGTAGGTCTCCAGCTTGTCGGCGTCGCCAAAGATCACATTGCGCTCGCCGACGATCTCGCACAGCTCGCGCACGATGGGCGCGGTCACGGGTTCATATCGAGTCATCATCGCACCTTTTCGCTTTTCTCGGCTCATCACTACCACGGCCAGTCTCCGCAGCGGCCCACGCTCACGCGACCAACTGGACGAAGAGCTTTTCCAGCTCGAGGCGGGGATCGTCGCACAGCCCCGAATGCACGGAAGAAACCTGGATCGTGGCGCTGCGCGGCGTGGTCAGCCAGTGAAACCGCTCGCCCTGGCTCATCCCGCCGAGCTCGCCGCCGTCCTCGCACACCCGTCGGATCATCGCCAGATGCTCCTCCACCTGCTCGGCGTCGCAGGCCGGGTCCAGCGCGGCCAGCCGCTCCCGGTCCAGGCGCAGGCGCGCCGCCAGGTAACGCGCCGCCCGGCAACAGAGGATCACCCCAACGTTGAGGAACTCTTCCCTCTCCACGCGGGGCACCACGCGCACCACGGCGTAATCAAAGGCGCTTGGCCCGGGCATCCACAGCCTCCCTGACGAACACCTCAGACGCTTCCAGCCGCCGCTGCAGATACGCCAAGTAGGCGCCGCGGTGCTCCTCCCGGCTGGCAAAGCTCGGCTCCTCGCCCAGCCACTCCTCCGGAACCTGGCCGACGATCTCGCGAAGGAGCGCGGACGACAGCCGGGGCTTGAGCCGGGCATCGGCGCTCCACAGGTCCGCCGCCTGGGAGAGCAGCACGTGATCGCGGATGTAGGGGAAGGGGCTGGCGCTGCGGTCGAGATAGCCCTCCCAGGAATGGTGGAAATAGAGCGCCGCGCCGTGATCGATGAGCCACAACTGCCCCTCGCTCACCAGGATATTGACGTTGCGCGCCGTGCGGTCCACGTTGCTGATATAGGCGTCGAACCAGACGATCTCGGAGGCCAGCGGATCGCTGACAGGGTATACCCTGGGCGAGAAGGCGAATGAGCGTGACAGATAGGCCATGCCCAGGTTGAGCCCGGCGCTGGCCCGCAACAGGTCGCGTATCTCGGGGTCGCCTTCGTTGCGCCCGATGGCGGGATCGAGCCGCAGCAGCGCCAGCTCGGGCACCGGCAGCCCCAGCGCGCGACCGATCTCGCCCGCCAGCAGCTCGGCGATCAGCGCCTTGGGCCCCTGGCCAGCGCCCGCGAACTTGCAGACGTACATCCTGCCGTCATCCGCCTCCACGATGGCGGGCAGCGACCCACCCTCGCGCAGCGGCGTGACGTAGCGCCGGACCTCCAGCGTGGGTATCACGGCGTCCCCTTGGCCTCGCGGATGCGCTCCAGCAGCGCGGGGAGCACCTGGAACAGGTCGCCCACGATGCCGACATCCGCCACCTGAAAGATTTGCGCGTCGGGGTCCGCATTGATGGCGATGATGTGCTCGGAGGTCTGCATCCCGGCCAGGTGTTGGATCGAGCCCGAGATGCCGCAGGCCAGATACAGCCGCGGCGAGACCGTCTTGCCGCTCAGGCCCACCTGGTGGGGATAGGGCTGCCAGCCACGGTCCACCGCTGCCCGCGAGGCGCCGACGCTGCCGCCCAGCGCCTCGGCCAGCTCGCCTAGCAGCCGAAAGCCCTCGGCCCGGCCCATGCCCCGCCCGCCCGACACCACCACATCGGCATCGGCCAGGGGGATCTCCCCCTCGTCCCTCTCGAACGACTCCAACCGCACCCGCGAGGCCAAGAGCGCCTCGGGTACGGACACGCGAACCACCTCGCCGGTTCGCCCTTCCTGTCGCGGCGCGGGTCGCATGGAGCGCGGGCGCACCGTCGCCATCTGGGGCCGGGCGTCCGGCGTCACGATGGTGGCCATGATGTTGCCGCCGATGGCCGGCCGTGTCTGCAACAGGTTCCCCGTCTTGGGGTCGATCTCTAGCCCCGTGCAGTCGGCGGTGAGCCCGGCGTGGACCTGCACCGAGAGGTAGGGCATCAGCGTGCGGCCGGTGGTCGTGGCGGCAGCGATCACAACCTCGGGATGGTAGGTCTCGACCAGATGGCGCAGCGCCCCGGCGAAGGGCTCCACGGCGAAATGGGCCAGCGCGGGATGCTCCACCACGTACACGCGATCCGCGCCGCGGGCGATCAGCTCTTCCGCCTGCGCCTGGGAGACCTCCGCGCCCAACACCACCGCGCAGAGGCGGCAGCCTTTGGCCTCGGCCAGCGCGCGCCCCCGCGCCAACAGCTCAAAGGAGACCGAGTGCAGCTTGCCCTCGTGTTGCTCGGCCAGCGTCCAGACATCGACCCAATCCGTCATCTCGACAGCCTCTCCTCTAGCTCAGGATGCGCCATTCGCGCAGCCGGGCCATGACCGCGTCCACGGCCCGGTCCACGTCCTCCGACTCTTTGATGCGGATGAGCTCGCCCTGGCGGGCCACCTGCGGCTTCTCTATCTTGACGACGCGCGTCGGAGAGCCTTTCAGCCCCAGCCAGTCCTCCCGCGCTTCGATCTCGGGCGGGCCCCAGACCGGCACCTGGGCCTGGCGAGCGCGCTGCTTGCCGCGCAGCGTCGGCAGCCGGGGATAGGCGATCTCCTTGACCACCGTCAACACGGCGGGCAGCGCCGCCCAGAGCCGCTCGCGCCCGCCCTCCACCAGCCGCTCCACCCGCACGCCGCCATCGGCCAACTCGCCGATCTTGCTGACGTAGGTGATCGCCGGCAGCCCCAGGAAGGAGGCGATGCCCGGCCCCACCTGGCCCGTGTCGCCATCGGTGGCCCGCTCGCCGCAGATGATCAGGTCGAATGGCCCCAGCTTGCGGATCGCTTGCGCGAGGGCATAGGCGGTGGCCCAGGTGTCCGACCCGGCAAAGCGCCGGTCGCTCAGGAGGACCGCCTCGTCGCAGCCCATGGCCATGGCCTCGCGCAGCGCCTTGTCCGCCGCCGGCGGGCCCATGGAGAGCGCGACGACCTGGCCGCCGTGGGCCTCGCGCAGCCGCAGCGCCGCCTCGATGGCATAGAGGTCCAGCGGGTTGACGATGGCCTCCACCCCGCTGCGCACCATGGTCCCCGTCTCGGGGTCCATCTTGACGTTGCTGGTTTCCGGCACTTGTTTGATTGGCACGATGAGGCGCATGTAGTTTCCTTCCGCTTGTGTTGACGCCCTATTATACGCGGGCCCGGGCGTTCTGGCGAATTGACAGCGGGCGCAATCGGGCTACACTTTCCGCGCAGCTTGACCCCGCAGCATCCATCTCTGGCGCCGCACACGCTCACCCAAGGAGGCCGTATGGAAAGCAACTCGCTCGCCCATCTGCCAGGCGTCCTGGATGTCACGACCCTGGGCGTCGTCGGCGACGGCGCCACCCTCAACACCCAAGCCCTCGCCCGGGCCATCGCGCTCGTCGCGGGGCAAGGCGGCGGAACGCTCTACTTTCCTCCAGGGGATTACCTCTCGGGGACCATCGTCCTCGCCGCGAACCTGACGCTATACCTGGAGACCGGCGCCACCCTCCGCGCCAGCCCTAACCGCGCCGACTATACCCAGCCCGCCTTTATCTATGCCGAGGATGCCCCCAACGTCGCCATCCGCGGGCGCGGCGCCATCAATGGCAGCGGCACGTCCTTCTGGAAGCGGGAGGAGGGGCGCTGGCGCGTCGGCGAGTGGCGCCCCGGACGCATGGTCCAGTTCGTGCGCTGCCATAACCTGCTCATCGAGGACGTCACGCTGACCAACAGCCCCGCCTGGACGCTGCACCCGGTGGACTGCGACG
>JAAYEA010000084.1 GCA_012689325.1 Chloroflexota bacterium | reverse complement strand
GCCGAGGTCGTGTTCGTCCTGGCCAGCAAGAGCCTCTATAACCTCGACCGCGCCCGAGTACGCGAGTTGGTCCTGCCGCTGATCGGGCTGCCCGGCCTCCGCATCCCTCACAAACGCATGTATGACCGCGTCTTTGAGCTATACGCCACCTTGCCTATCGACTATGTGGGCGCCTATCACGCGGCCTTGATAGAGTTGCGCGGCGAAACGGATATCTTGAGCTACGATCGGCACTTTGATCGCGTCACAGGACTGCACCGTCACGAACCCGCCGAAGCGCCCACCCCCACCAGCCATCCAAGCGAGGAGCCATGAACCGTCTAGCCCACGAAACCAGCCCTTACCTGTTGCAGCACGCCCACAACCCCGTGGATTGGTACCCCTGGGGCGAGGAGGCGCTGGCGCGCGCCCAGGCCGAGGACCGCCCCATCCTGCTCAGCATCGGCTATTCGGCCTGCCATTGGTGCCACGTCATGGAACGCGAGTCCTTCACCAACGAGGAGATCGCCGCGCTGATGAACGCCGAGTTCGTCTGCATCAAGGTGGACCGCGAGGAGCGCCCCGACCTGGACGCCATCTATATGATGGCGGTGCAGCTCCTGACCCGCCGGGGCGGCTGGCCCATGACCGTCTTTCTCACCCCCCAGGGTGTCCCTTTTTACGGCGGGACCTACTTTCCGCCGGAGGACCGCCAGGGGCTGCCCGGCTTTCCCAAGGTGCTGCGCAACGTCGCCGAGGCCTACCGCAACCGCCGCGAGCAGGTGCTGCAAGGGACCGACCGGCTGATGGCGGCGCTGGAGGGCCAGCTCGCCGCGCCCCCCGGCCCCCGCTACGCCCTCGACGTCGGCATCCCCGACGCGGCCATCCAGGGCTTGCAGCGGCGCTTCGACGCGGCCAACGGCGGCTTTGGCCCCATGCCCAAGTTCCCCCAGCCCATGACGCTGGACTTTCTCTTGCGGGCCTGGCGGCGCAGCGGCGACCCCGCGCCCCGCAAGATGCTGGAGGTCACCCTGACCAAGATGGCCCACGGCGGGATCTATGACCACCTGGGCGGCGGCTTTCACCGCTACGCCGTGGATGGCCGCTGGCTCGTGCCGCATTTCGAAAAGATGCTCTACGACAACGCCCTGCTCTCCCTCCTCTACCTGCACGCTTACCAGGCCTTCGGCCAGCCCGAATACCGCCGGGTGGCCGAGGAGACGCTGGATTATGTCCAGCGCGACATGACCTCGCCGGAAGGGGCCTTTTACGCCAGCGAGGACGCCGATAGCGAGGGCGAGGAAGGCAAGTTCTACATCTGGAGGGCGGAGGAGATCGAGGCGGCGCTGGGGCCGGCGGATGCGCGGCTCTTGGGCCGCTACTATGGCGTCTTCGAGGGGCCGAATTTCGAGGGCCAGAACATCCTCTATATGCCGCGCGACCCGGACGTGACCACCGCCCTGGCCATGGCGACGCCGGAGCAGATGGCCGAGGCGGTCGCGCGCGGACGGGCGGCGCTGCAGGCGCTGCGCAACCAGCGGGTGCGCCCCGCGCGCGACGACAAGGCGCTGGCCGCCTGGAACGGCCTCATGCTGCGCAGCTTTGCCCAGGCCGCCGGGGCCCTGGGCCGCGCCGACTATCGCGAGACGGCCCT
>JAAYEA010000570.1 GCA_012689325.1 Chloroflexota bacterium | reverse complement strand
GGTCGTAGAGCCTCCCCAACACATCCATCAGCGGATCGAGCCACTCCACCTGCGCGCGCTCGGCCGCCCATTCCCAGGCGGCGCGCAGCTCGGGAAGCTCGGCGGCGACCTCGTCCAACGCCAGGGACTGGCGCGGCCCCGCCAGATCTACTCGCCAGCGGCGGCAGAGCGAGAGCGCATAATAGGCCGCGTGGCAGTCTCGCAGGGCAGGAGCGCGGCCGGAAGCGGCCAGCTTTTCCGCGGCATAGTCGCGCAGCAGATCGTGCAGTTCGTAGCGCCCCACGCCCCGTCGCGAGAGCAGCGAGCGGTTGGCGAGCCTCAGCAGGTCGCGCAGCGAGGCCCCAGCGACCTCGCGCGCGGCCTCGGCGGTGAACCCGCCGCGGAAAAGCGCCAGCGCCGCCAGCGTCTCGCGCTCCGGCGGCGCCAGCAGCGCCCACGAGTGGTCAAAGACGGCGCGCATCGAGCGCTGCCGCTCGGGCAGGTCGCTGAAATCGGCGGCCAGCAGGTCCAGACGCTGCCCGTCCGCCCCGGCCATCTGCGCCACGATCTCGGCGGGGGAGAGCAACTCCACCCAGGCGGAGGCGAGCAGGATCGCCAGGGGCAACCCCTCCGCCCAGCGGCAGAGCTGCGTGATGGACGACAGGTCTTCCGCGGCTGGCCGGTAGCTCGCGCGCACGCGCCGCGCCCCCTGGGTGAAAAGCTCCGCTGCCGCGGGCTCCGCCAGCCCCTCGAGCAGCGCCACCTCCTCGCCCACGAGCCCCAGCCGGGCCCGCGACGTGGCCAGCACCGTGACGCCCGGAGCGGTCTCCAGGATCTCGGCGACCAGCTCCCCAGCCTCGGCCTCCTCCCCCAACGGGTCCAGCAGGTGCTCGCAGCCATCCAATAGCAGAAGCAGCCGCCTGTCGCGGAAATAGTCCAGCAGTTGCTGCCGCGGCGGGGCTTGACCGGACGCGTAGAAGCGCAGGCCCACGCCCTGGGCGATGGCCTGCACGAGCCCCGCCGCGTCCGCCGCCGCCGAGAGGGGGACATGGTGCGCGCCGTCCGGCCGCTCGGCCTGCACCTGCCGCGCCGCCTCCAGCGCCAGCCTGGTCTTGCCGCAGCCCCCCGGCCCCACCACGCTCAGCAGCCGGCAGCTCGGCTCGCGCAGCCGCGCGGCCAGCTCGGCCAGCTCGCGCTCCCGCCCGACCAGCGGCAAGAGCGGGGTGGGCAGCGGCGGGCTGGCGGGCTCCGGCGGCGCCAGTTGCCCGTCCCGGATCTGCTCGTAGAGCCGGAGCGTCTCCGCCTCCAGCTCTACGCCCAGCTCCGCCGCCAGCGTCACGCGGCAGCGCTCGTACTGCTCCAGCGCCGCAGTCCGCTGCCCATGCAGCGCCAGTTGTCGCATCAGCTCGCGGTGGCCCAGCTCCTCCAGCGGCTGGAGCTCCACGCCGCGCCTGAGTTGCCCCGCCGCGGCGGCATGGTCGCCCCGCGCCGATTGGAGCGCCGCCAGCCGCCGCAGGGCGTCCAACTGGGCGCGCTCCAGCCGCTCGCGCGTCAGCAGCGCCCAATCGTCGAACGCCGGCGCGTCCTTGAGGGCAAAGCCCTCCAGAAAGGGGCCGCGGCAGAGCGTCAACGCCTCCTCCAGCTCGGGCTCCGACGCGGCCCCGGCCAGCAGATCCTCAAAGGCGCGGGCATCCACCCACTGCTGGCCGGAGAAGTCGAACTGGACGGCGTCGCGGCCGATGAGCAGGCAAGGTCGCGCCGACCCGGCGAGGGAGAGGGCGTGGCGCAGGTGGGTCAGGGCGTTGCGCAGGTTGGCGCGGGCCGCTTCGGCTGGGAGTTCGGGCCACAGGAGCGCGCAGAGCGACTCGCGGGGAAAAGCATGAGGCGCCTCCATGGCCAGGTAGACGAGCAGTGCGCGCTCTCTGGCGGAGGTCAGGCCGCTGATCGACTGCCCGTCGAAGGCGGTCTCCAGCGGCCCCAACAGACGCAAGCATAGCCCATCCATAGTCCCCTCCAAGCATGCCGCCCAGGGAGAGCCGCAGCGACGATGGGGCGAGCGCCCAGATGTCTGCCTCGCTTCCGATTATAGCACACAATCGGCCGCCGCTGAATACGATCTCGGTACGTTTTCGATACGCTCCCGGGCTACACTGGGGGTAGACAGGTCGAGCAAAGGTTGGTACCCATGCAAGAGCGCGAGCGGCCCCATCTCTCCTATCTGTTGCGCCTCTGGCTGGCAGAGGGCGACGCCGGCCCCGTCTGGCGCGCCACGCTGCAAGAGGCGCGCACCGGCGAGAGCCGCAGCTTTGCCACGCTGGAGGAGGCCTTCAGCTATCTGGAGCAGGCGACCAGCGCCCTTGCGCAAGAGCACGAGGAAGGGAGCGAGAAGGAATGACACCACGATCCATCCGCCGAATCGAGACCATCGTCGCGTGCATGCTGTTCGCGGCGCTGCTGGCCGCCTGCAGCCAGCCCGCCGCGCCCACCAGCACGCCCATCCCGCCGACGAACACGCCCGTGCCACCCACCGCCACCGCTCTGCCGCCGACCAGCACACCTGTGCCGCCCACGGCGACACCCATCCCGCCGACGAAAACGATTGGCCCGACCAAGACGCCTGTGCCGCCCACGGCGACCCCCACACCAGAGAGCTTTCCGCCGCGCCGCTGGAACTACCCGGCGGCCTATGACGCCGAGTCGGGGAAGGCGATCTATATGGCCGGGTACTCGGCCAGGGGGGCAGGCACGTACCCGAACCAGCGAGACATGTGGGCCCTGGACGTGGCCGCCGGAACCTGGGAATACCTCGGCCAGTGCGAGCCGAGGGGCGTCCCCTTTGCTGCCTATGACGCGGGTTCGGACCGCATCATCGTCTACGACTATGACGCCGCGGCCTCGTGGGCTTACGACTATAACCAGCGCACATGGCAAAAGATGAAGATGCCCAGGCCAGCGCCCGACACCCATCCCTTCGGCATGGCGCTCGCCTACGACGCCGAGTCGGATCGGGTGATCCTCTTCGGCGGCGCCAACGCGACCTTCACCACCAACGCTACCTGGGCCTACGACTATGACACCGACACCTGGACCAAGATGGCCCCGTCGGTCAGCCCGCCCCCGCGCGCCCATGCGGCCATGGTCTACGATCCCGCGGCCGACCGGGTGATCATGTGGAGCGGCGGGTTCCCCAGCGGCGACGCTGACGCCACCGTGTGGGCCTATGACTATAACGCGGACGCCTGGGAGGCGGTGGAGACTCAGGGCGGCCCGCCGGCCCTGTGGGGCGCCTCCATGGCCTACGACGCCAGCACGGGCCGCGTGATCATGTTCGGCGGCATCCTCGTGCGCCCCTTGGACGCCAAGCCGGAACACTATAGCACCGAGACCTGGGCCTTCGACTATCGGGCCGCCGCGTGGACCAAGCTCTCGCCCGCCAGCCACCCGCCAGCCCGGACGACGCATCGCCTGGTCTACGACAGCAGGGCGAACCTGGTGGTGCTGTTCGGCGGCGAACTGGCCGCGTGGGGAGCGTATGAGCGCGACGTCTGGACCTTCGATGGCCAGACCAACGAGTGGAGGCTGGCGATCCCGGGGCCGTAGCCTTGGCGCCGAGGGGTGATGCTGCCAGGCGCCATCCGGAAGGAGGAGGTGGCCATGCATGCAGCGAAACCGATGCCCGCGACCGCCGGCTTGCCGACCGATCAGCGGCCGCGGGCAGGCCACCTGGACTGATGGCAGGCCGCCATCCGGCGGCCCGTCGCGCACCCGCCGCGAGCGACGGCGGGGCTGAATCCATCTAGTGGGAAAGGAGATGCCAAGATGTTGGTCAAAAGAACGCTTCTGGTCCTGATGGTGCTGATCCTGGCGCTGTCCTGGGTCAGCGGGACCGCCATGGCGCAGATGCGCTTGCAGAACGGCGTCGAGGTCAAGGGCGCGCTGACCGGAAGCCCGTCCGGGGCGTTCGCCCAGTACGAACTCGAGTATCCGGGCAACGATGCCAAGCTAGAGATCAAGCTCTCGCTCTGGCCGCCGAACCCCCTCACAGGCTGCGGCCTCGGCCTGCGGGTCCATGGCTGGAACGGCTTTGAGGGCCGGGGCGTGCCGTCCGGCGATAAGGAGGGCCTGCTCGAGTTCTCCTATCAGGCCAAGGAGCCAACCACCTTCCTGGTGCAGGTGGAGTGCTATGGCGACGGCGGCGCCTTCGCCTATCGGCTGACCGCCACCGGCGTGGCCGCGCCCGCCGCGGCCCCGGCCCCCGCCGCCCGCATCGCCGCCCCGCCGCCCGCCGTGTACGACGCCCTTTTCGGGACCACCTTGGGCAATAGCGGCGGCGGCATCCGGCTGCACAGCATGGGCTATCCAGGCCATGGGGAGGATGCCGAAGTCACCATGACCTTCTGGCCTAGCGACCCGTCCTATGACGCGGCCATCGGATTCCTGGTCTATGACCCGCAGGGACGGTTGGTGGCCACGGGCCAGCCCACCGGCCAGGTGGGCGAGCGCGTGGCGACGGTCAGCGCCGAGCGGGGCGGGGAATACGCCATCCAGGTCTTTAACTATGCCCAGGATGTCGACATTTCCTACAAGCTGGGCGTGGCCGGGGTGGCCAACGGCGACCACTATGTGGACATTGGCGGGCGCAGGTTGCATGCCGTCCTGGACGGCGCCGGCGGGCCGACCATCGTCCTCGAGTCGGGGATGGGGCAGCCCCTCAGCACCTGGGCCAAGGTCGCCCCCGAGATCGTCAAAATGGGGCGCACGCTGGCCTATGATCGCGGCTTTGTCGGCGCGTCCGAACCCGGGCCGGAGCCGCGCAACTCGTGGCAACTGGCCACCGAGCTGCACACGCTGCTGCACAACCTGCGGCTGGCCCCGCCCTATGTGCTGGTGGGCCACTCCTCCGGCGGGTTCACCATCCGCATGTTCGCCCACCTGTACCCGAGCGAGGTCGCCGGGATGGTGCTCATCGACGCCACCCCGGAGGACCACGACATGGTGATCTCCAAGACCCGGACGCCGGAAGAGTGGGCGGCGTATCAGGCCAACTATGCCAAGATGATGGCCGCTCAGAGCCCCGGCGTGGCGCTGGAATTCGTCGCCAAGCCCCAGAACATCGAGATGATGCACCAGATCAAGCTCCCGACGAACGTGCCGATCATCTCGCTGGTGGCCACCATGGTGTCGCCCACGGCCACGGCGCGGGATCGCGCCGACAAGCAGGCTGCCATCGACCTGCGCGCCGACTGGCTCAAGCAGGCGCCACAGATCAAGCAGGTCTTTGCGCCCAAGAGCGGCCACTTTATCCAGAACGATCAGCCTGATCTGGTGATCCAGGCCGTGCGCGACGTGGTGGCCCAGGTGAGCAAATAGCTCCTTCCGTCCCGGGCCATGGCACCAAACAAGAGGACCGTTAGGGTACGATGAACCCTAACGGTCCTTCATCGTCCGGCTCGGCCAAACGCGCCGGCGGTCATCCGGAGCTAGTCCACCGCCATCATCACGTTGGACGCCTTGATCACGGCATAGGCCTCTTTGCCCACGGCCAAGCCAAGCGACTCGACCGAGGTCTTGGTGATGACGGAAACAACTTGGATCCCGCCCGGTAGCTCGATGACGACCTCGCTATTGACCGCCCCCGGGGTGATCTTGACGACGCGGC
>JAAYEA010000569.1 GCA_012689325.1 Chloroflexota bacterium | reverse complement strand
GTCCAGGCGAAGAGCAGGGCGATGGACAGGTTGAAGGACACCGCCCCGGCGATGCCGGAGAGCTTGGCCAGCATCGCCATCATCAGGTAGCCGAAATAGTAATAGCTGATGGCGAAACCGGAGAGCCAGGGGTCGTTGGGCGGGAAGCGGTCGCTGCGCAGGATGGCGTTGAGGAAGGCCAGGTCCATGGGCCGCTCGGTGGCGTCCAGCGCCGGGTTATAGGCGCGAAAGAGCGCCCAGATGGCAAAGGCGGCGACAAAGATAAGCTCCACCGTCACGATATGGCGGCGCTGCGCCCGCAAGAAGCCCTGGATATCGGCCTTGTTAGCGGCATATAGCCGCGCCGAGACGGCCGCCACCAGGGCCATCACCGCCAGGATCGAGACCGCCTCGTTGCGCAGCAAGCCAAAGGACCCCAGTAGCCACACGACATAGCTGACCAGCAGCAGCCCCAACGGCTTGGCGAAGGCATAGCCCCGGTCCGGCAGGAACCGGAACAAGCGCATGGCGATGGGCAGCGCGACCAGGCCCATCGCCTCGACCAGCAGCAACCAGATCAAACCCTCTAGCATATCCCCTCCACCACGGAGCCGTGCCGCCCGGCTTTCCATGCCGCCCGGCTTTCCATGCCGCCCGGCTTTCCATGCCGCCGATGCCAAGCCCGCAGCCTCTCCGTACTATACGCCGGTCCGCGCGTGTTCCTTCAAGGCGCCCTAAGCAGGAAAGCGATAGATGCGCACCTTTTCGTTTTCGTAGGCCACTTCCAGCAGTCCCAGCTCCACCATCTGGTCGAACTTGGACAGGCCCGCCTCCGGATAGACGTACCGCTCCAACTGCCCGACATAGACGTAGCGGATGCCCAACTCGGCGGCGATGCCCTGCGCACGGCCGATCTCGGTGGTGGTGTAAAAGCTGCGCGCCAGGCCGTCCCGCGTCCCTACCTGCCAGTCATAGCGCTGCTCGCCCTGGTGCGCGCCCAGCAGCGTCGGCAAGCCCGTATACGAGGAAACCCGCATGCCGTTCTCGCGGTAATAGTCGATCCGCCCCTCGGCGATCACAGGGGTTCCTTCCACGCTGTCCCACAGCCAACGGATGGCCGCATAGTCGAAGGAGAGATCGATGGGATGGTTCTCGTCCGGCCAGGTGTAGACGCCCACGGCCATGTAGGCCATGCCATCCAGCGTGCCGATCGGCGGCGAGCCGGCCGGGAACCGCTCCTGCACGCGCGCCGGCGTGGCCAGCGCGGGGTAGGCCAATCCGCTCAGCAGCAAAAAGCCGCAAGCCACGCGCCAGGCCCAGCTCAGTGCGCGAGGTCGCGTGTCCCGAACCCACCTCCAGACTCGCGGCAGCAGCGGCCCCAGCGCCACCCCCAGCAGCACCCAGACCTGAATGTAGAACTTGAAGAGGGTGTTCATGCGCCGCCAATCGCCGCCGCCCAAAAAGTCCTTCATGTAGACGATCTCGCAGCCCAACAGCACCAACACCCCGGTGAAGAGGACGAGCTGCGTAAAGAACTCGGCCGGCTCCACGTCGTCGCGCAGCAACAGGAGCGCCGCCAGCGCCGCCACCGGCAGGAGGAGCGCCAGCGTCCACTGCCCCAGCGCAGCCAGCAGCAGGCTCAGCGCCAGGGTCAGCCAGAGGCCATAGCGCGCGAGAGTGTATAGCGGGAGAGAGCGCCGCACCAGCCCCGCATGGAGATCGAGCAAGTGCGGCAGATAGGCCATCTGCCGGATCACCAGGCGGGCATAGCGGAGGATGCCCAGGCGGCCACGCTGGCGAGCCAGGGCCATCACCAGGTAGGCCACGCCCACCAGCAGAAAGAATCCCCAGATCATCAGGAACGGCCCCAGGGGCGAGCGCTCCTGCACCAGCCCCACGCCCACGCTGATGGCCTGGTAATGGCGATAGAAGGGCGCGTAGAAAGCCAGGCTCAAAGCCGCGATGACGGCAAAGCGGAAGGCCGTGGCGAGGAGGCGGACCCGGCCATGGAGCCGCCAGCTCGCATAGAGCAGCGCCAGGGCGGTCAGGCCCAGGTAGGTGGGCAGGTCCCAGGTGTTGATGGGGCCCAGCGCCCCCAGGGCCACGGGAAAGAGGAGAAAGCGCAAGAGCACCCCGCGAATGGAATCCGGGCCGCGACCGGGCTCCTGGCGCACGCCCAACACGATATTGAGCGCAAAGGCCAGCGCCAGGATGGCGAAAGGCATCGCGATCATGTGCGGGTGCAGGTCGGCGAAGAGAAAGCTAAAGTAAGGAAACTCGTTGATGGTATTGGGGATGACCCGCGTGGCGCGGGTCCAATAGTCAAAGGCAGGCATCTCGGCCTCACCGCGGATCACGCTCCAGAGCCCCGCGCCCAGTTGCTTGAGGGCCGTCAGGCCAGGGATCTTGCTGGGGGCCACCTCCCTGGCGCCCACCTGCGCCCAGCCGCTCAGGAGCTGCACGGGAGCCGTCAGGTTCCCCATCACGGCCACCGCGATGGCGCTGACCAGCCCCGCCGCTTTGCGCCCCACGCCCTGGGCCAGGTTATAGCCGATGGAAAAAGCGTTGGTCACGGTCATGGCGAAAAGGGTGGGGATCGCCAGGTTGAAGCCGATGGTCGGCCGCACCCCCGCCAGCTTGATCAGCACCGAGACCAGGTACTGGCCATAGTAGTAATAGTTCATGGTCC
>JAAYEA010000002.1 GCA_012689325.1 Chloroflexota bacterium | reverse complement strand
TCTGCCACCTGCTGATTCCAGAGGAAGCCGGCGCTTGGTGGCTGGACGACAGCTTTTTCGACCTGCCTGCCGGGGCCAGCCGGACGGTCGCCGTGTGGTCGGAGCGGCCGTTTGCGGTGGAGGGGGTGAGGGTCGGAGACTGGCATACAACCTGGAAGTGAGCCAATAACTGGAATCACCCCCTGGGGTAACGCCACCTACCAGACGCAAACTACTCTGGTATCGAGAAGTCATTATGGACGCCAATGGACGCCAGCTCGACGACACCACCTCCACAGTCCCAGTAGTGGAGGTGGTACTCACGGTCCACATCGCGACGCCACGCCTTGGCCAGGTCTCCGGTTCGTATCAGCTGAGGGTCGCCACCGCCCATTCCAGTGCGCAAGGCGTGCGCCGCCGCCAGGTTTTCCTTCTCGATCGTCTCGACAATGGCCCGCAAAGCAGTGGCCGGGAACGAGCTTCCGGCGTCGCGACAGCAACGACGAAGGTCGTCGCAAAAGGCCCGCCCCAGCCGCATCCCGCCAAGGTCAATCCAATCCGGATTCCCGGACCGCGTGATGCGGCTCTTGTATAGCGCGATCCGGATAGCCGTCTCGATAGCGAGATCATCGGTAGCATCCGCCAGCATCGCCGCCTCGTCTGTGCCTTCGAGGAGACCGCAAAAATCGTTGCAGACCAGAACGTCACCCTCGATACGCGCAGGTAGACGGAGCGTCTCTAGATCATCGCGAGTGTGTTCCAGGTCGTGGATGAGCGCTCGCACATTCACAATCCTGCCCGTTGCGCGCCGCAGGATCAGTGTGTGATCGCGTATGGGCGGCCGGCAATGCCTGCGGAGAATGGCGATCAACACCAAGCATCGCGCGAGATCAGATCTGATCTGTGAGCCAGAACCGAGCCGCTTGATGTCTGGCGCAGTAGACACCTTGTCCGCCAGAACATCGCGAACTCGGAAATAACACTCAAAGGACGGGGTGATCTGCAAGAGCCGATCCACAACTCGGCTCACTGTGTTCACATCGTACTCGACAATCCCATGACGCCGGAAAAGGTCCCTCAGTTGGTCACGAAGAGGATACAGCCCGTCTTCCAGCAGCGCGCCGGAAGCCTCCTCGCTCATGTAGACTGCCACCCATGGCTCATTCAGAATCCTGGACCAATCCAGGATAGTGTCGACATAGTGATATGTCTCCTCGTCCGACGCATCGAGGGAGGAAGGGACCGCCAAGACACTGGCATCGATGGTTACGCTTGCGGTGGCCATCTCTACTTCTCCCGTTTTGCCTTGCGCTTGGCAGCCGCCGCTCGTAGGATAGCTTCCGCCTCGTATTGGCTCTGGTCAAAGAAACCTTCAGGCCAATCCAGAATGGCCCCATACTCGTTTAGGTCCACCGTCCGGAAGACCGAGCCTGCTTCGCCACGCTCCACAAAGTACACCTTGACAGCCTCCAACCAAGGATTACTGGAAGTTGCTGCGGCCACCCGGAAACGCACGCGGTTGATGAGATACTCGCTGTGGGTCTCGATCACACACTGCTTCCCCAACTGCGTCATGGAGAGAAAGAAATCGGCTAGGCGGGTCTGCACCCTGGGGTGTAGATGCAACTCGGGCTGCTCGAAAACGAGTGTAGTGTCTGGCTCGGCCAGCAGGCTAGAGACCAGGATCGGCAGGACCTGGCTCACGCCCACCCCAACATGGGTCAGATCATGTGGCGTTTCGCCTTCCGCGATACTCACCTTCAGTTCGTGACCGAGTTTGCCCCTATCACGGCTCTCGACACTATCAGCAACACCGAGATAGTGAAGCCAATCCACGACTGCCTCCCCAAGCGGGCAATCCACCGACTCTGCCTGGACCTCACCCTCAGCGAACGCGGCTGCCGGGATGTAGCTAATGAGACGGTTCTTGTGCACTTCCAGAACTGCAGCGGTGTTCTCTCCTCTTAGGCCGGTATCCGACAGGTCCGCTGCCCATCCAAGCGGGTAAAGCGACTTTGGCTCATCGCGCAGCGGCCCGAGGTAACGCACATGCTCCGTGAGGAACCGCTCGGTGTAGATTGTAGCCTCCGAGATCACACTCGGCAGGTCATGGCGCACTTCGCTGAACCCCTCATCTCGCCGTGCCAGGTCTTCGCGGACAGCGCTGTCCACAAGTTGCTCAAAGTCATCGTTCTTCGCAAGTTGGCGTCGTAGTTCTTCCCTAACTTCAGCTGTCATCGAATTCAGGGCTATCTGGACCCAAAACAGCTCTCGGCCAAGTGTCGCCTCCGGGCCTGTTACATAGGGCGCCGAAGCCCTATAGACTCCCCGCAACGCCGTGTCGCCTACTCGATCACCGATGTTCATCAGGAAATCAAGCACTTTCTGCGGTACAAAGACCTCATGCCAGGTCCGGGTACCCTGAGATGACGTGCTATCATCATCTCCACGCACGGTGGCCAGAATAAGGCGGGTATCCTCAGGGGCCATATCTGTGAATGCCCATAGGCAGACCTGTTCAGGAAGGAAATGTCGCAAGACGCACCCGTGAACCGTCTCGATGGTATCTAGCTTGCGTTGGATCTCGGCCAATGACTCGTCATCCATCTCGATACCGTACAACATGCCATGGAGAACGGGATCATCCGACTGCAAGGTCTCATACCAGTCAGCCAGAAACTCGTCGGGGGGGCTATCTCTGCATATCGCTACGAAGGGCTTCCGTTCACTGCCGTCTGGATTGCGGACGACCGAGGATAGTCTCGTAGAGAATAGGAGTGGCTGGATCTGCGCTAGTTCCTGCTGTTCTGGGCTCGCAGCATCAAAGGCTATCTCGCAGGACACGGACGTCGGCGCGCCCGCGGAGAACAAGAAGGAGTATGCGCCAAACCACTCATCATTGTCCAGTGCCGAAGCCCGCCTCTGGCCGGGTCCGAGCGTCCAACCGATGCGGATCTGGTCCGAGGCGCTGTTAGCGCTCCTGATATCGTCGAACTGCCCTAGCCGAACCAGAGCACCGTTCAGCACCACCGAGCGCGAGCTGATTCTATTCGACAGGGTCTGGGCCACCAGCAAAATGGATTGTAGAAAAGCGCTCTTCCCGCTGCTGTTGGCGCCAGCAAAGATCGTGAGCGGCGCCAGGTCCAACTCGGTCTCCTTGCGAATAGACTTGAAATTGAACACTTTCCACCTGGTGATCATTTGCCATCTCCGTTCCTCATGACCGCCCAGCCGCACCAGATTCGCAGCATGAGCTCCTCCCGCAGTCCCGACTGATGAGTGACTGGCCGAACGAGGTGGTACACCATCAGCCAAAGAATCATCGCAGAGCTCCTGTGTTGTCCCAGTTGCCAAGGATTATACTACATCAGTCGCCAAGAGTGAATACTGGCCTGACTAGCCAAATTCGGCACCTTGGTTTGCGTCTTGTCAAGTGGTGTAAAAAGGGTGTGCAGGGCGATTGCATTTAAACTGCCAGGACCTTGAGCAGGTAGACGTTGTCCCAGCCAGCCATGAGACGCTTGTTGTGGAGGCCGACTTGGGCCGTCTTTTCCTGTTTGAGCAGATTGAGGGCAAT
>JAAYEA010000568.1 GCA_012689325.1 Chloroflexota bacterium | reverse complement strand
GGTGGAGCTCCAGGCCCAGTCCCGCGTGCAGGTGGACGAGACCGTCCAGCAGGCGCGCATCCGGCAGTCCGCCGGGACGGGCTCCACCATCACCGCGATGCTGCGGACCGTCCTGAGCACCATCACGCTGGCGCTCAACAACCAGGTCCTGGTGCAGCGGGGCTCGCTCGAGTTCCTGGTGGAGGAGGGCGACCCGGTGGTCGGGACGGTGGGCAACCTCACCTTTGAGGTGCCGCTGGACGTCAAGGCCCGGATCGACGAGCCGGTGGACAACGAGTTCACCATTGAGAACCTGTCCGCGGACGGCGGGGGCTCGATCACGATCTATATCGACGGCGACCCGATGCCGCCGCTGGCTCCAGGCGAGGAATTCGACAACCTGACCATGGCGGGCCCGGCCGGCGCCATCGAGGCGGGGCTCGAGACAGCCCACGTGACCGTGAGCTACCTGGATGGCAGCCCCATCCCGGATACCCTGACCCGCAGCATCGCCTGGGGCGACGGTGGGACCAGCGACGAGGGGACCCTCGCCGGTGGCGTCGTCACCGCCGGACACGTCTATGCCACGCCCGGCAGCTATATCGTCGTCGCGACCCTGTTCAGCGGCGCGGACAGCGCCCAGGTCAGCGTCGTCATCGTGGTGGTGGACACCACGCCGCCCGTGCTGCACGGCGTCCCCGCGGACGCGACGGTGGAATGCGATGCGGTGCCCGGCCCCGCCAGCCCGACAGCGACGGACAACGGCGACCCCGCCCCCGCCATCGCTTATGTCGAACAGCGCACCGGCGGCTCGTGCGCGGACGGCTACACCCTGACCCGCACCTGGACCGCCGCCGACGATACCGGCAACTGGACCAGCCAGAGCCAGGTGATCACCGTGCGGGATACCACGCCGCCGGCGCTGAGCGGCGTCCCCGCGGACGCGACGGTGGAATGCGATGCGGTGCCCGCCCCCGCCAGCCCGTCGGCGACGGACAACTGCGACCTCGATCCGACCATCGTCTATGAGCAGGTCCGCACGGACGGCGCGTGCCCGAGCTGCTACATCCTGACCCGCACCTGGACCGCCACCGATGACTGCGACAACGCGTCCAGCGCGACGCAGATCATCACCGTGCAGGATACCACGCCGCCGGCGCTGAACGGCGTGCCCGCCGACGTGACGGTGCAATGCAACCTGGTGCCCGCCCCGGCCCAGCCGATGGCAATCGACAACTGCGATGAGCAGCCGGCGATCGTCTTCACCGAGGCCCGCACGGACGGCGCGTGCCCGAGCTGCTACATCCTGACTCGCACCTGGAGCGCCACCGATGACTGCGGCAACACCACCAGCGCGAGCCAGACCATCACCGTGGAGGATACCACGCCGCCAGTGCTCACCGTGCCAGATGACATCGTGCTCGAATGCGCGACCTGCGACACGGGGCCGGACGTCACCGGCCAGGCTACCGCGGCGGACACCTGCGATGCGGCGGTGGAAGTGACCTACGCCGACGGCCAGCACCAGCTCACTTGCGGCAACACCTACTGGTTCGAGCGCACCTGGACCGCCACCGATGACTGCGATAACGCGTCCAGCGCGACGCAGCGGATCACGGTGCAAGACACCACGGCGCCGGCGCTGAGCATCACCACGCCGGCCGAGTACGACGTCCAGCCCTATGGCACGGCGCTCTCCTTCAGCGCCTCGGATAGCTGCGCGGACGGCCCGGCGCCGCGGGCCTTCCTGCAAGGGGCCACGGAAGGGCTGCCGGACGGCTATACGCCGCCCTCGCCCGATGGCGAGCTGAGCGGCTACGAGCCGCCCGTGGGCGTCTGGACCGTCACCATCGTGGCCACCGACGCCTGCGGCAACACGGCCAGCGAAACGCGCCAGTTGGTGATCTATGATCCCACCGCGGGGTTCGTCACCGGCGGCGGCTGGATCGCCTCGCCCGCGGGGGCCTACGCTCCCGACGCGGCGCTGGCGGGCAAAGCCACCTTTGGCTTTGTGAGCAAGTACAAAAAGGGCGCCACCGTGCCCACCGGCGAGACGGCCTTCACCTTCCAGGTCGCCGGGCTCGCCTTCTACAGCAACAGCTATCAATGGCTGGTGATCGCCGGCGCGCGGGCGCAGTACAAGGGCGTCGGCCAGATCAACGGCGCGGGCAGCTATGGCTTCCTGCTGACCGCCATCGATGGGGAGGTGAAAGGCGGCGGCGGGGTCGACAAGTTCCGGATCAAGATCTGGGACCTGGCGACCGAGGCCATCGTCTATGACAACCAGATGGGCGCGGACGACGGCGTCGACCTGACCACCGTCCTCGGCGGCGGGAGCATCGTCATCCACGCCAAGTAGGGACGATCCTCCGATCGTCCCGCACGAACAAGGGGCCGGATCCGCGTGATCCGGCCCCTTTGTCGTGCGAGAGGGGCGCCTGCCGTCCCGGGTCGGTATTCCGCGCTAGCGCCCGCGCGACACCGTGACCCTCGGCAACTGGAGGCGATGGGGCGTCCCCGCCAGCACCTCCCAGCGGTCGCCGTGGGCGGTCCACCGCAGCGGCGGCGCGCCCTCGACGGGCCGGCCGTTGTGGCCGAGCGCCCAGGCCGCCGCCGGCTCGCCGTCCACCCGCAGCTCGATGGCCTCGCCGCGGCGGGCGCCGTCCACCTCGGGCGTCGTCGCGTCGTCGCGGTAGCAGGCCAGCAGGCCAAAGCGCCCCGCCTCGGTCACCACCGTCGCGCCGCACGCCGCGCCCCCCGCCCACGCCGTCACCGTCGCGCCAACCGGCGCGGGGCGGCCGTCGGCCAGGTGGACCCGGCCGTAGAGGTTGAGCCAGGCGTAGGTGGGCCGCACGCCAGCGGCCTCCTCGGCCAGGCGGATCGCTTGCAGGCGGTTGGCATAGGCGACGGTCTCGGTCAGCGTCGGGTTCGCCTCGGGCGGCGCCACGTCGTCCAGGGCATAGGCGAGGGTGATCGCCTGCGTGGCGCTGATCCAGTAGCCCGCCGCGGGCGCCAGCCGGGCCAGGGTGTTATAGCCGCTCCCCCGGTCCAGGTCGGGATAGTACGACAGGCCGGTGCGGTCGAACCCCAGCACCGCCGCGTAGGCGCCTTCGATGGATTGCAGGGCCAGGGACACGGGCCGCGCCGCCTGCGGCAGGTAGCCGATCAGGTTCCAGCCCGCGTCCAGCGGCAGGCGCGCCGTCCCGGTGAGGGCCTCGCCAGCGAGGCGCCAGGCCGCCAGCGGCTCCTGGTGCACCGTCTGGGTCGGCGGCTCCGCGCTGGTGAGGCGCACCCAGCAGCCGTCCCCGGCCGCCACGGTATCGAGGGTGCTCTCCTCGGGGCGAGTGGGATCGTAGGTCAGCAGCGCGCCGTCGTAGCCGATGAGCACCGCATAGTCGCCTGCGATCCCACGCTGCACCACCTGCACGTCGTCGTTCGGCAGCCGCAGCGGCGGGCCGACCAGGTTCAGCCCCGCGTAGAGCGGCAGGTCGCGCACCCACAGAGTGAACTGGGCGGGCGCCGCCATCTCGCAGAGCGGCGCCGCGGGCGCGCCCGCCGCGGGCGCCAGCGCCGCGACGGTCAGGTCGTAGCGTCGCGCCTCCTCCGGCGCCCAAAGGACGCTCAGCGCTTGCGCCTCGCCGCTGCCCAACGGGGCGGTGGTCGCCGCCTCGCCCAGCGACCGGCCGCCCTCGGCCAGGGCGATCCGCGTCCCGGCGGGCAGCGGGTCGGGCCCGGCGTTATAGAGCAGGGCCGTCAGCGCCAGCGAGCGGGGCGCGCCAGCCGCCGGCTCGGCGGTGAGGCGCGTGACCACGGGGGCGGCGTTCGCGCAGGTGACCTCGACGGTGAAGGGGCCGGCCGCGGCGACGTTCCCCGCCGCGTCCTTGGCCTCCACCCACAGGGTGTGGCTCCCCCGCAGCCCCGCGGGCAGCGCGAACGACCACGAGTCCCCGTCACGCGCGGCGGCGAGGCGCGTCTTGGCCCCGCCCGGCGACTCGACGCGCACCGAAACCTCGGCGCTCGGCCCGCCGTCGTGCACCTGGCCGCTGAGGACGATCTCGGAGCTGCCCAGCCGCGCCTGCGCCAGCCGTTGCTGGGCCGTCAGCGCGGGCGGCGCGTTGTCGAACACCACCGGCACGGCCATCCCCTGCACCATGCGGTTGCCCAGGCGGTCCGTCGCCTCGATGGTCAGCGTCTTGGTCACATAGTCCAGCGCCCCGCCCAGGGTGATCCAGCGGGACCACCGGCTGGAGGCCGCGCCCGCCGCCGCGAGGTCGGCGGTGCGGCACTGGGCGCCGTCCACGCAGATGGTGACGCTCCCCACGGCGCTATTGTCCCAGGTCTCGCCGATCAACCGCAGCGAGCTGCCGTTGACCACCCGGCCCGCCCAGGCGCCGGCGATCTCGCTGGCCAGCCGCAGGCCCGGCGGCAGCGCGTCCACGCGGATGGTGTAGGGGGCGGTCCAGTTGCTGACGTGGCCGAGGCGGTCGGCGGCCCGCAGCCGCAGGGTGAAGGCGTCGCCGTCCTCCGGCGCGGCCCCGCCGTTGGCCTCCACCACGTCCCAGGGGCAGGTCCAGTAGCCCGAGGCCGACCGGACGACGTCGCAGGTCACGGTGGAGGTGAGGCCGGAGGGCGCGAGGATCTCGACCTCGATGTGGCTGATGCCGGACTCGTCGCTCGCCACGCCGCTGAGCCAGGCCGCGCCAGGGCCCACCAGCCCGCCCGCCCCGTGCAGCCCCACCTGCTCGGGGCCGCCGCGGTCGACGCGGTTCGCCGCCACCATCCATTCCAGCGCGGGCTCCCCCGGCTGGTGGTTCGCATCGAAGAGGCGCGCCAGCGCCACGGCCAGCGCCACCTCCGACTGGCTGCGGTCGGCCACCCCGTGTACCGTCGCCGTGCGCTCGCCCCCGGCGGGGATGTCCCCCAGGTCGGCGCGCTCCTCCAGCAGGCGCAACTGCCCAAAGGCCCTGAACTCGAGCCAGGCCCCCTGGAGGTCGTCGCTCCCCTCGTTGGCGATGCGCAGGGTGTACGTGATGGGCTGGCCGTCCAGCAAGGGGGCGTGCTCGGCGCTCAGGATCTCCATGACCAGCCCGGAGCCGAGGGCGGCCAGCGCGCCTTCGGGGTCGCCCGTCCAAAAGACGCCGCCGCCCACGCCGCTCACCGCCGCGCCGGGCGGGTCGGCGGCGATGGTCGCGCGCAGTTGCACGTCGCCTCGCGCGGGCTCGCCCGCCGCGCCGGCGGTCCCGTTCGGGCAGACGCCGTCGCCCAGGCTGGCCCAGTGGTAAAAGTGCAGCAGCGGCACCCGCGCGCCCTGGCCCTCCAGCAGGCCCACCAGGAAGGCCCGCGGGTTGGAGCGAGGGCTGTTGACCGGGTTGGCCGCCGGGAGGGTGGCCCACAGGCGCAACGGCGCAGCGGGCGCGGGCTCCTCCGTGGCAAAGGCGAGCAGCCCCAGCGCGTCGCCCGCGCCGATCCCCAGCAGCGCGAAGGGCAGGACGAGGTCCGTCTGGCCGCCGCTGGGCGACCAGTGGTACTGGTATTGCTCCGCCGAGAGCGGCGTCTCCGCCGCCCACGCCGCGCCATCCCAACGCAGCAGCGTCGCCGTGCGCCCGTCTTGCACCCAGATCAGCCGGTCGGCGGGGAGCCCCGGCGGCAGCAGCACATGGGTCGCGGCCTCGTCCAGGGGGTACGGGGTAAAGGTGGCATCCGTGCCGCCCGCGCCCGTGTCCAGGTAGATAAAGAGGTCGCCGTCGCCATCCCAGTCGGCGCCGGTCCAGGCCAGCCGCAGCGCCCGCGCGTCCCAGGTGGCGTGGAGCTGCTGGGCCGCCCAGCCGCCGGCCGACTGGCGCAGCGAGGCGCGCTCATCGGCGCCCATCAGCGAGCAGCCGCTGTCCATCCAGCCCGCGTAGGGCTGCGCGGCGGTCGCGCTCCCCGCCCCGGCCGGGAGCAGCAGCAGGTCCGGGGTGAGCGGGCCGTCCACGACCACCGCGCCATACCGCTGCCACCTCTGGTTGCCCAGCAGGTCGCGGCTGGCCAGGCCCAGGGCGATCACCTGCGCCTCGCCGGCGGCCAGGTGCGCCGCTGGCGGCCCCGCCGGATCGTGAACCTGGATGGTGGTGGTCGTGGTGTACGGGTCCCAGATCCGCCAGGCGGAGAGGTATGGGGCCAGGCCGCTGCCATCGGCGGACGGCGTCCAGGCCAGCGCCAGGTCCGGCGCGGCCTCCCGGACGATGGCGCCCGGCGCCAGAGGGGCGCCGTTGCCGGTCAGGGTCAGCTCCACCGCCGCGGGCGGGACCACGTCCAGGGTCAGGGTCGCCTCCGTCTGGGCGATGGGCGCGCCGTCCAGCGTGGCCGTGACCACCGCCGTGCGGGCCACGCCATCCGGCAAGGCCTCCTCGGGCCAGAGGTAGGCGACGCTCCAGGTGCGGGTGAAGGGCCAGGTCTCCTCCGGCGCGGAGAGCGCCGCCTGGCCCGAGCTCCCGCCGATGGCCACCTCGACCGCCGAGACCTCGGCGGCGCCGGTGAGATAGCCGGTCAGCCCCAGGGCCGCGGGCGGGGTGTAGCGCGTGGCGGTGATCACCGTCGAGGCGAAGGCGACCACGGGCGCCAGCGGCCGGCCCTCCGCCGCGGCGCGGGCCACGGCGAGCTCTAGCCGCGCGCCCTCGTCCCGGCCCGGGTCGTCCTGCGCCAGGAGCATGGCGTTGCAGACGTCCGGCGAAGACAGGCCCACGGTGGCGCAGTTGCCGGCGGTGTCGCAGGCCGTGGCCTGCGCCGCCGGCAGGTCGCCCAGGTCGCAATAGGCGGTCAGGCCGTAGAGCCTCTGCGTCCCGGGCGGGGTGCCCGCCACGTACCAGGGCGAGCGGAAATAGGTGCGCGTGGAGATCGGGCAGGGCGAGACAAAGCCCTGCTCGGTCAGGCTCAAGTCGCGGGCGATCGCGTGGTAGCGATAGGTGGTGCTGCTCTCCACCGTCCGGCAGAGGGCGAGGCGCGGCGCGAGGTTGTCCGCCTCGCCGCGCCAGATCACCGAGCCCCCGGCGGCGACCTCGGCATGCCCGGCCACGTCGCGGCCGCGCATGGCCAGGTCATAGACGCCCTCCAGGCCCGGCGGCACGGCGATGGTCCAGCGCGAGCTGGCCACGGCGTTCCCGGTCTGCGCCAGCGTGGCGGCCTGCCACCCGGCGTGGTAGAGGTCGGCGATCTCTTCCGGCGGCAAGGCCCGCCGGTAGAAGCGCAGCTCGTCGAGCGCGCCCTCCCAGTAATACGTGGCGCCCTGCTTGCCCAGGGTGACCGGCAGGCTGTTGGCGATGGGCTTGGTCGCGCTGGTCACGGTGACCTTCTCGACCCCGTCCAGGTAGCCCTTGATGACGCCGCTGCGGCGGGCAAAGGCGTAATGGTACCAGCGCCCCGGCTGCCAGCCGCCCTCCGGCGCGAGGATGTTGGCCGTGGGCACGCCGTTGATGTAGAGGCGCACGCGGTGGTTGTTGATGACGTTGAGGTCCCGGTTGACCATCACGGCCCAGCCGGTGGTCCCATTGGCGGCCTTGGCCACCGGGGCGGCCCAGTCCTGGTTGCTCCCCGGCGCGCGCAACGCATCCAGCGAGAACCACTGGGACAGGGAGAAATCGGTGAACGTGTCGGCGGCGTCCCAGTCGCCCGTGTCCACATAGTCGTCCACGCCATCCAGGCTCAGGGCATGGCCCCCGACCTGCCCGGCGCGGCTCTTGTTGGCGGCGTCGCTGGCGCCCGCGCGCAGCACGCCGTGGTTGGCCCAGCCCGAGCCGTCGGCCACGCGATCGCCGTCGCCGAGCCAGGGCTCCTCGAAAGAGAGGGCCAGCAGCGGCCCCGAGCCGGTATAAAGCGCCCCGATATCGCTTGGCGACAGGGCCACGCCATAGACCCGGACCTCGTCGAGCATCCCGCCGAACCACTCGCCGTTGGCGGGGTAGCCGCCGATGCTCAGCGCGCTGGCGTTCGAGATGAGGCCGGAGCCGCTGAGGGTATGCACCTGCGCGCCGTTGGCGTAGGTGGTGATGACGCCCGCGTTGTAGACGATGGCGATGTGGGTCCAGCGGTTCAGGGGCGCCCGGTACCCCGTGTCGGTCCAGGTCCAGCCGGGGACGTCGTTGCGGAAGGCCCAGCGGATGTTCCCGTCGCTGAGGCAGGCCACCTCCCACAGCCCGTCGCGGGAGAGGAAGGCGCCGCGGTTGGCCGGCGTCCCGTTGGGATAGACCCAGGCGGCGATGGTGAGATAGGTGCTGGTCCCCTGCCCGGCCACCTGGGCGACCCGCACCACGTCGTTGACGCCGTCAAAGAGCGCGCCGCTGCCCGCGGGGCTCGGCTGGCCGGGGCTGGGGCAGGCGTCGGCGCTGCACGAGCCGTTGACGCCATAGCTAGAGACGTCCCGCAGCGTCAGCGCGCCGTTTTGATCGGGGGTGTCCTCGAACGGCAGGTGGAGCAGCTCTTTGGGCGCCGGCGGCTCGTTGATAAAGGCCGAGCCGGGCAGCGCGGGCACAAAGGCCACCTCCACCCCGGCCACGCCGGCCACCGGCGCGTCGGTGGAGCAGCCGGGGGCGCCGCAGGCGTCGGAGAGGACCACGAACGGCACGGCCTTGCTGCCGGCAAAGCTGCCCGTCCAGCTCGCGATGCGCGCGCCGCAGACCTCGATGACGCCGCTGACCTCGGCGGACGCGGCGGAGCTGGTCAGCGCCACCTCGCACGAGCTGCTCAGGTGGATGTCGCCCAGCCATTCGTCCGTGCGGCCGCTGGCCAGCGCGCCCGGCGCCAGGTCAAAGAGGGTGTACCACGACCCCTCGTTGCCGTGCTGGCAGGTGAGCCGCGCGCGCACGGTATCGGCCCCCGCGCCGCCGGTCAGCGCGACGCGGACCGGGGCCGGGCGGGCGCTGATGGCGCCGCCCAGCGTGAGCGTCCCCGCGCCGATCTTGTTGCCGATGGACCCGCGGTCGAGCGCCACCTTGGGCGCGCTGGCGTCCAGCACCACCGAGCTGGTGACGACCTTGCGGTGCCGGGCGAGCTGCTGGCTATCGGCCTTGACCTGTTCCGCCACGCGGTCCATGGCCTCGACCTCGATGGTCAGGCAGCCGTCGGCCTTGGCGCTGGGGATCGTGTAATCCAGCGACCAGAGCTTGTTCGCGACGGCGGCGACCTGGCCCTCGTCGCCCACCTTTTTGCCGTCCCCGTCGCGCAGGGTCACCCGCACGCCGTCCGGGGGGACGCCGCTGCCGGGGAGGTTGGTGGGGATGAACTTGTCGTGCACATAGCCGGAGAGGCGCACGGTCCAGTGCTGCTTTTTGCCCTTGGATTCCTGGGCGTTCAACTGGGCCGCCGTCTGATCCAGGGTCAGGTCCGGCGGCGAGTCGTCCACATAGACCGTGATGGGGGTCGAGAGGCCGGCCTTGCCCACGCGGTCGGTGGCGCGGGCCCACAGCGCGTATTGCCCCTCGCCCGACGGCGCGAACTGGGGGCACCAGGCGCCCGCCGGGAACCCCAGGGACTCGGCGCAGCGCTCGGCGGGGGTCCAGGCGATGGTCCCGCCGGCCTTTTGCACGCCCAGCTCCACCTTGGACACGCCCGAGGTGGCGTCTCTCGCGATCACCCCGACCCAGACGGGCCGGTTTGGCAGATAGCTCGGGTCGATGGGGAGCAGCTCGGCCGTGGGCGCGTCATTGTCCACCGTGACCTCGTGGACCTGCCGGTCCTCCACCCAGCCGGCCTGGTAGCGGTACAGCTCGTGGACCTCGGCGGGGGTGAGGGCGCGCCCATAGGCCACCACCTCGTCCAGCGCGCCGTTAAAGAACTGGCTGGCGGGGAGGCCGGCCTTGCCGCCGAGCTCCACCGCCGCGTCGCTGGTGCAGGCGCCCGTCGCGGCGAGGTCGTGGGAGGCGGCCTCGATCCCGTTCACATAGAGCCGCAGCTTGAGCCCGTCGAACGTCCCCAGGACGTGGTTCCAGTGGGCCTCGATCAGCGGCGAGCCGGCGTTCACCTTGATGTCGGTCCCGGCGCAGCCCCATTCCAGCCCGGGCTTGAGATCGTCGGACAGGTATAGGCGATAGTTGACCGTCCCGGCGCTCCATTTGCCCACCAGCTCGTGGAGCAGCCCCGCCACGGGGGTCTGGCTGGCGGCCGCGGGCATGACCCAGGCGCCCACGGAAAAGGCCGTCGGGCGCAAGGCGGCGCTATCGGCGAGCGCCACCCGGTCGTCCGCGCCGTCGAACTGGGCGGCCAGCCCCACCTGCCCGCGCACCCCCTCGCCCGTCACCGGGCAGGCCCCGGCCGCGCAGGTCCCCTGGCGGTCGGGCGCGGCGTTATCGGCGAACTGGGCGGCGCCGTGCGCCTCGTCGAGGCGCAGGTGCATCAGCGGCGCCCGCTGGTAGAGCCGCTGGACCTGCTCCGCCGTCAGGGCCATGCCCAAGACCCACAGGTCGTCGAGCTGCCCGTCCAGCACCTGGCTGGGGGCCGCCGAGCCGATCTCGGTGGTCGCCCCGACCAGCAAAAGGTCGTCCATGTCCGTGGCGGCCCCGTAGGCGCCCATGTGCCCGCCCAAGGCCCAGGGCTGGCCGTTGATGTAAAAGGTGATCGTATAGTCGGCGTTCACCACGGCGGCCACGTGGGTCCAGCGCCCCACCTGCACGCCCGCGCTGGAGGTAAAGCCGGCGCCCTGCCCATACAGGTCGAAGGTGAGGTTGCTGCCCGACAGGCCGAACCCCCAGCCGTTGTTGGAGCGGGTCCGGGCCGTGGAGACGATGCGCGCGCTCGCGGGCAGGCTGTTGGGCTTGACCCAGGCCGCCACGGTGAACGAGCTGACCAGCAGGTTGGCCGAGCTGCGCCCCAGGGTGATGGCGCTGCCGCCCGCCCGGGAGAACTCGGCGGCCTGGTTGATGCGGCCCAAGGCGCCCGAGGCCGGGCAGGCGCTGCCGCTGCACGAGGCCGGCACGCGCGCCAGGCTCGCGTCCTCAAAGGCCGTGGCGCCCGGCGCCTCATCCAGCGGCAGGCGCAGCAGCGTCGCCGGGTCCAGGTACAGCCGGATGATCGCGTCCTGGTCCAGGGCGTGGCCATAGATCTGGACCTCGTCCAATCGGCCAAAGAAGGGGACCGAGTCGTGGGTGTACCGCAGGCGGAACTCGCCATCGCTGTTGCAGCTATCAAAGGTGTAGGTCTGGGAGTCAAAGCCGGCGTCGTTGGTGCTGAACTCGAGGCTGGTGGCATTGCTCGCGCCGATCTCGCAGGTGTCGTCGTCGTTGGCCTCGCAGCAGGTCTCGGGCACCGCGCCGCAGCGCGTCCCACGGTCATCTTCCCAGAGCTTCAGGGTCAGGAGGTTGGAAAAGCTGACGCCCTGGGGGAACGCGGGGCAGTCGATGCCCAGGCCCCCCGGGCAGGTCAGGCCGCAACTGGGGAATTGCCAGTCAAAGACCTCGGTCTCGTTCATCGCCATGCACATCTCGGCCTTGCAGAGCTCCCCGCAGGTCTGGCACATCCCCTCGTCGTGGAAGCTGCCCTGATAAAACCGCGTCAGCTCGACGCGGCCGGTGTTGCTGGTGCGGCCGATCTCAAAGCTGCTGGCCGGCGCAATGTCCGTGACCGCGAAAGGCGCGGTCTCGACCAGCCGGGCGTTCACGTAGAGCCGCAGCGTGCCGCCAGCCTCCGCCTTGTCCAGGGTGACGGCGACGTGGTTCCACTGGTCCAGGGCCAGCACGTCGCCGCTGGTGTAGGGCGCGTGCCAGGCCGCGCCGGTCCCCAGGCTGAAGCGGACCTTCCGGCCGACCCGCTGCAGGGTGGGATAGGCGTCCTTGTCCCCGCTCTTGAGGCCCAGGATCCCTTGGGGGAAGGCGTCCCGGCTATCGCCGTGGTTGCGCGGGAAGACCCAGGCCGAGAGGGTAAAGCGCCCCGCGCTGAGGTCCAGTTGCGAGGCCGCCGGCACGCTGAGATACTGGGCGCCGTCCAGGCTGGCGGAATAGCCGCTGATGGCGTTGGCGTCGTGCGTGGGACCGTAGGGAAGGCAGACGCCGATAAACTGACGGCAGGACTCGACCGTGGTGCGGTAGCTGGAGACATCGGACCAGCGGTCGGTCTGGTCAAAGCTCATGTGAAAGAGCGGCTGGCTGGCCAACTGCTCCACCTCGGCGGCGGTGAGCACGCGCTCAAAGAGGCGCAGGTCGTCCAGCGCGCCCGTCAGATAGCTCCCGGCCTTGCCGCCGAGCAGCGCCCCCGCCTGGGCCAGGGCCGTCGGGCTGCTGTGCAGGATGGCGGCGGCCGCCGGGACCCCGTCGATGTAGAGCACCTGCTGCCCGCTGCCGCCCGCGCCGGGATCCACGTGGACCGCGTGGTGCCAGGCGTCGTCGCCCAGCGCGCGCGCGCTGGTCATCTGCCCGCCGGGCGTCGCGGCGACGACCTTGCCGCCGGAGAGATAGAGGCGCGCCCGGTCGGTCAGCTCGGTGGCAAAGAGCACGCCCGAGGCCGAGTGCGCGGCGTCGACCTTGAACCAGAAGGAGACGCTATAGGCGGCGTTGGGGACGGTGACCGCCGAGCGCACGGCGCTGCTGCCGTTGAGCCGCAGCGCGCCGCCCACCCGCCCCGCCGCCGGGTCCAGCGCGCAGCCCGTCCCCACGCACTGCCCGTCGTGGGGCGGGTCCGCGCCCGAGCTGTCCTCATAGACCAGCGAGCCGGCGGCGTCGTCGAAGCGGAGCCAGAGCGCCGCCTGGCCGGACTCGTCCTGCAGGTTGACGATGGACGCCCCGGCCACCTGGGTCACCGTGCCCGTCCCGGAGGCGGCCGCGGAGGGGACCCGCAGGTTCCCGGCCAGGCTGGCCAGCTCCTTGGGCCGCAGCACAAAGGACTGGGGCAGCAGCGACGAGTTGTCCAGGAGGCTGGCGCGGGTGGAAAGGAGGCCCTGCGCCTGCCGGTTATCGAGCTGGTTCTGCACGGTGGCGGTGTAATAGAGGGTCTGGCCGGGGGCGACGAAGGTATCCGAGGGGATCAGCCCGCCGGTGGCGGAGAGCTCGCTCAGCTCGGATCGCAGGGTGAGCACGTTCAGCGACGAGATCGCCTGCGGGTTATAGCCGTAGGTCCGCTCCTGGGCGTCGGTCAGCCCGTCCGCCTCGGTGTCCGGGTCCGTGGGGCTCGAGGTCACCCAGGTGGTCAGCGGGACGCCGTTGAGCTTGCCATAGACGACGCTCCAGCCGCCGGACCAGGTCCCCGGCTCGCCGCAGGCCGCGCGGGCGACGCTATCCCCCGCCACGGTGACCTGGTGCCGGACCTCCTGGCAATCGTAGAGCCCGTCGCCGTCGCCGTCGGCGCGGTTCGGGTCGCTGCCGTGGCGCGCCTCCTCCAGGTCGGAGAGCCCGTCGTTGTCGGTATCCACGGACAGCGGGTTGGTGCCGCCCTCGATCTCAAAGGCGTCGGAGAGGCCGTCGCCGTCGGCGTCCCACCGGCTGTCGTTCGGGTCCTCGAGCCGGGTGAGGCCGTCGCCGTCGGCGTCCCGGAGGGTGGCGAAGGTCAGGTCGCCGGACTGGCCCCAGGCCAGCGCATAGCCGTCGTCCCGGGCGGCGAGCTGGCAAAAGCCGTGCAGGGTGGCGGGCAGCACGTCGTAGCGCAAGTCCGCGCCCAGGTCGTAATGGTAGGTGCCCTTTTCCGCCTTGATGTCGCACCCCGTGACGATCCAGCACTCTTGCTCGGGCACGGCATAAGCCTCGGAGAGGTAGAGCCCCGGCACCGGCCGGTTCACGCCGGTCTGCGATAGCGGGAAGGGCTCCGCCGTCCAGACCGTCTCGGTATAGTAGAAGGGGCGGCCGCCATCGGTCTTGAGCCAGTCATCCACCATGCCGCCCAGGGAGAGCCCGTCGTGATAGTCGGTCTCGGCCTGCTGCCACTTGTAGTCAAAGGTGGCGCGGGCCAGCGTCTCGTCGCTGAATTGCGTGTGCCCGCCGATCTCGTACAGGCTGATGGGCACCTTGACCAGGTTGATGGTGTTGGTCAGCGAGATGCTGTAGCGGATGGCGTTGCCGGCCACCATGCCGTCGTTGGGGCTGCGCAGCTCGGAGGCAAAGCCGTGGGTGGCGAGCCGCTCATAGCCGGTGGGGTTCATCTCGACCATGATCGTGCCGCTATAGATCAGCCACTTGAGGGCGTTGGTGATAAAGCCCGTGATGCCGCCGCAGAGCCAGTAGCCGGCCTTGCTCCGCTGCATGTCCTCCGGCAGGGCGCTGCAGATCAGGTTGGCGATGGCGTTGAGCATGCCCAGGATGGCCTGGATGATCACGCCCAGCGGCCCCAGCGCGGTAAAGATCACGAACAGGACCACCGTCACCACCATGGAGGCGACGGCGAAGGCCAGCTCGTTATCGAAGGCCAGGCCGCCGCGGTCCATGTGGTTGCACAGCACCATCGCGGCAAAGGCGCCCCAGGTCACCAGCACCTGGAGCCCCGCCGTCACCACGCCGCCCAGCTTGAGGTTCTTCCACAAGCCCAGGTTCTGCCGGATGGCCCACGTGACGCTCTGGAAGAGCGCCTTGGCCGTGGCCTCCACCATCCCCGAGATGGCGCTGATGACGCAGTGCGTGGCGATCAGCAGCGAGATGCTGCGCACCACGATGGCCGCCACCTGCGCGCTTTCGGCTTTCAGCGCCGCAGCCACCACGATGGTGGCGATCACGGCGCAGATGGCCGCGCCAATGACGATGCCCGCCGTCACCCGGAGCCCTGTCCCGTGGCTCCAGATGGTCTTGTAGGGCGTCACGAAATACCCCTTGATCTCGTCGCCGAGAAAGCTGTACCACCTTTTCTCGGGGTGCCCGCGCGCGCCCAGCCCGTCGTTCAGCTCGTCCAGGGCGTCCTCCACCGCCGCCACCTGGCCGTTGCGCTCCAGGTCGAGCTGGACGTTGGCGCTGCGGAAGGCCTTCCTGGCCTCCCAGGTCTTGAAGGCGATCTTGAGGATCAGGGCGTCCAGGCCGTTCTGCATGTCGCGGACCGCCCGGATGATCATCACGTTGGTATAGGGCGCGCCGCCGGGGATGGGGCAGAGCAACTGGTCGGGGGTGCAATGGACGACGGTATTGACCACGCCGTTGATCAGCGCCAGGTTATAGGCGCGGGCGAGGGCCATGCGCCCCACGTTGGCGCTCTCCGGGTCCAGCGGGTACATGCGGCGGAAGCGCTCCAGCAGCTCCGCCTCCAGGATGTCCCAGTACTCGGTGGCGGGGAAGGCCTCCCAGCCCGCCTCGCCGTGGCGATAGGTGGTCCACTGCAAGCCGGCCAGCGTCCGCTCGGGGTAGGTCACCGAGCTCAGGTCCAGGGTGAGCGCGCCGCCGGCGGGCATGGCAGCGGCCTCCAGGCGGGCGGAGCGATAGCGCTCCTCGCGGGCGGCCAGGATGGTCGGGGTCGCCGTGACGGGGAATTGCGCCAGGATGCGCGGCGTCTGGGTCATGGAGTGCCGCGCCAAATAGTCCTGGTGGTCGTAGCGATGGGTCTCCACCTGCAGGGCGTTCAGGGGGATGCCCCAGCGGGTGGTGATCGGCGCCGTGCTATCCAGGTCGAAGCGTTGCTCGATGGTCGAGTTGGCGATGGCCTGGCCGGCGTGGTCCGTCAGCGACACGGCCAGGTCGCGGAGGTTATCCTGGACGCAGGCGTGGGCTGTCGGGCTGAGGATCGTGGCCGCCGTGTCGCAATCGACGCCGGCGATGAACTGCTCGCCCAGGCCCATGGAGAGGGTATAGAGC
>JAAYEA010000567.1 GCA_012689325.1 Chloroflexota bacterium | reverse complement strand
TCCGGCGAGGCGGTGGGCATGCCCGAGGGGTCGGTGGGCAACTCGGAGGCGGGCCATCTGCACATCGGCACCGGCCGGGCGATCCTCTCCGACCGCCTGCGGGTGGACGTGGCGCTGCGGGACGGGAGCTTTAACCGGAACGAGGCTTTCCTCTGGGCCATGCGCTCGGCCAAGGCGGAGGGCAAGCGCCTGCACCTGCTGGGCATCGTCTCGTTCTATAGCTCCCATGGCGCCATGGAGCACTTGCTGGGCCTGATGCGCCTGGCCAAGCAGGAGGGGCTCTCGGAGGTCTATGTCCACGGCATGTTGGGCCGCCGCGGCGAGCAGCCCGAAAGCGGGGCCAACTATGTGGCCCTGGCGGAGAGCGAAGCGGCCAAGCTGGGCGTGGGCCAGGTCGTCTCGGTGATCGGCCGCTTCTGGTCGCTGGACCGAGAATACAATTGGGATCGCATCGCCAAGACCTATGACATGTTGGTGCGGGGCGCGGGCGCGCCGGTGTGCGTCGCCTAGCTGCCGCGGTCCGTCCCAAGCGCGAGGAACGGGATGACCACTTTTCTGGCCGATGCCATGTTGGGCCGCCTGGCCAAATGGCTGCGCATCCTGGGGTACGATACGCTCTATGGCGTCCATTGGGACGATAACGAACTGGCGCGGCGGTCGCGGGCGGAGGGGCGGGTGCTCTTGACGCGGGATGGCGAGCTGGCGCGGCGGCGCGGCCTGCGCGTGTTGTTCATCCACCAGCAAGAGCTGGAGCCGCAGTTGGCGGAGGTGCTGGCGGCCTACCCGCCCCCGCCGGAAGGGTTCTTTTCCCGCTGCCCGGAATGCAACGCGCCGCTGCAGGACGTCCCGAAGGAAGCGGCCCGCGAGCAGGTGCCGCCCTACGTCTATCAGACGCAGGCGCGCTTTCGGCGGTGCCCGCAGTGCCTGCGCCTTTACTGGCAAGGCACGCACTGGCAAAGGATGCGCGAACGGCTGGCCGAGTTGGTGCGGCCCCGCTGACGAGCTTGCGTCATTTGGCGGGGCGCCCGGGCCTGGTATATAATGAGGCAGATCAGTTCGGCCTGAAAGCGAAAAGGAGGAATCCCACTGGAGTCACTGCAAACCGCAAGGGAGATCGTGGATATATTGGTCGGCAAGCTGGCGGAGGACACGTTGCTTTTGGACGTGCGGGAAGTGACCATCATCGCCGATTACTTTTTGATCTGCTCGGCGGGCACGGATCGCCAGATCCAGTCTCTGGCCGAGGATGTGCGGGAAGGCATGAAGGAAAAGGGCGTGCGGCCTTTGAACGTCGAGGGCAGCGCCGATTCGGGTTGGGTGTTGATGGACTATAACGATATCATCGTGCATATCATGCACCCGGAGACCCGCGCCTTCTATAACCTCGAGGGGCTGTGGAGCAAGGCCAAAACGGTGGTGCGCATCGAGTAAGCGAGGTTGCCCTGCGGGGATTCGCGCATGGCAGGCCGCGGCGAGCCGCATGGCCTGCGTTCGTCTGGCACAGAAAAGGGGCGCGGGAATCGATCCCGCGCCCCTTTTGGCTGGCTCTAGGCGTAGATCCAGCGTTCCATGTCTCGTGAGTACTCGACGATCTCGCTGGGAGCAAAGAAACAATCGATTTCCCTGTGAGCGCTCTCGGGGCCATCGGAGCCATGCACCAAGTTGCGCTCCGTCTGCACGCCGAAATCGGCGCGGATGGTGCCCGGGACGGCGTTGGCGGGGTTGGTGCTGCCCATGGTGGCCCTGACCACGGCGATAGCGTTGTTGCCCTCCAGCACCATGACCACAACGGGACCCGAAGTGATGAAGGAGATCAGGCCCGGGTAGAAGGGCTTGCCTTCATGTTCGCCATAGTGCTTGCAGGCCAGCTTGGGATCGATATTGATCATTTTCATGGCCGCGATCCTGAGCCCGCGCCGCTCGAAACGTTCGATGATGGCGCCGATCAATCCCCGCTGCACACCGTCAGGCTTGACGATCACCAGTGTCCTTTCCATTGTTCCTCCTCGAAAAATAGTCGGTGCCTTGGCCAAGCCAAGGCACCGAGGGGTCAGCAGGTGATGTACGGGTGGCCCCTTATTTCACTTGTTTGAGCAGCCGGTTAAAGATGTCCAGCGCCTCCTGGAGCTGGCCGCTTTCCATGTAGGCATCGCCCAACGCCTGTTGCAGCGCCGCTTGCTCGGGGTGCGCCAGCGCCTGCGCTTCCAGGTCGGCCACCAGGTCGGGCAACAGATCGGGGGCCTGCTGGATGAGCAGCCCGTATTGCTCGGCGGCGGGCCCCCACTCCTGGCCGTCCGCATAGGCGCGGGCCAGGGCGAGGCGCGCGGGCTGATCCGTGGCATCCTGGGCGAGTTGGGCGATATAGTCCGCGATGGTTGGCGCCGCCGCGGGCTCTTCGATAGAGACGGTCGTCTCCTCGATCGTGGCCGGCTCGACGGGCTCGAGTTCGGGCTCGCCGATGGCCTCTTCCGCGACGGGTTCCTCCGTCGGCTCCGCCATGGCCAGCGGCTCTGGCTCCGCCGCGACCTCGGGCAGGGCTGGCTCTGCGGCGGGCACCAGCTCTTCCGCCTCGTCGGCTACGGGCTCTGTCACCTGCTCCGCAGTCTCTGGCGCTTCCGCAAGGGTCTCCGCGGCCAGCTCGACCATCTCTACTTCGGGTTGCGCGGCCTCGAACTGCTCTTCCACGCCAGCGACCGCCAGCTCCTCAGCCTTTGCCTCGGCTCGCTCCTCCATCGGTGCAACGGCCGCCGGTTTCTCCAGAACGGGGAACGCGGCGTGCTGCCGCACCCAGGCCATGATCTCGTCGGCGGAAGCCGTCTCGGAGGGCATGGAGGCCTCCAGCGCAGCCCGCTCTTCAGCGCTGATCTCTTGCGCGGACAGCTCGGGCAGCGCGCCAAATTCCTGCTCCAGGGCGGCGATGACCGGCGATTCGCTCTCTTCCGCCGTTGGCGGCGCGGCGGGCTCCAGCTCGACGATGCTCGCCGCCTCGATTTCTGCTGTCGAGGCCTCGATGGCCGGGCCTTGGCGCTGCTCTTGCACCCAGGCCATGATCTCTTCCGGCGAGGCGGTCTCGGGAGGCAGGACCTCTTCCGGGCCCGCCAGCTCAGGCTCGCCCTCCAGGCCTGGCGCGAGCTCGGCCTCGGCGGCCTCTGGAACCGCGGCTTCCTCGGCAGGCAGCGCCAGCTCGGCCTCGGCGGCGGGCTGCGCTTCGATGGTCTCCTCAAGCAGTGCTGCGCTCAACTCGGGGAGCTCTTCAGGGGAAACCGTCTCGGCGAGCTCCTCCTCCTCCTCCTCAGCGGCCGGCGCCTCCGCGGCAGGCCAGGCGGGCACTTCTTGCAGCAACGCATCCCAGGGCGCGGGCTCCGGGGCGGCGGCAACCTCGACGGCAGCCGTCTCCTCCATCAGCGTGCTCAGGTCGTCAGGTCGCTCGATCATGGCCTCCGCTGGCGGCAGGGGCGAGTCCTCGCCCAATATCTCGCGAGCCAGGAGGTTCTCGGGGTCCATGCTCTGCGCCCGCTGCAGCAGAGTCTCGCCTTCTTCTTGCATGCCGCTGCCGGCCCAAATCTCGCCGAGCAGCAGGTTCGCTTTGAGGCAATGCGGCGACTGGTTGAGGATCTCCTGGCAGACCTCGGCCGCCTCGCGCCGGCGGTTGGCCCGGTATAGCGCCTCGGCCAGGGCCAATTGGATGTCCAGCCGGTCGGGGTCCTGGGCCAAGATCTCCTCGAACTCGGCGATGGCCTGGGCCTCGAGCCTGCCCTTGAGGTACATGTGTCCCAGGGCCGCGCGGTTGAGCTTGAGTCGCTCGCGCTCGTAGCCGTCGCGCTGGCCGTAAAGCCGGATCAGCTCCTGGCGCACCTGGCGGTTGGCCGGGGCCAGTTCGAAGGCGCGCTCGAATTGCCAGATGGCCTCATCGAGCAATCCGCCCTCTTCATGCAGGATGCCCAGCCCAACGTAGGCGATGAAATCGTGGGGATCGGCGCTCAGGACGCGCTTGAAGAGGTCCGCCGCCTGTTCTTGGTCGCCTTTCTGCAGGCAGGCTTCGGCCAGGATGCGGTAGGACTCGATGTGCTTGGGGTATTGCTTCAGGATATGGCGGCAGATGGCGATCGCTTCATCGTAGTGGCCTGTCCTGACGAGTTCCTTTGCTTCGTCAGCAAAGGCATGAAGCCTCACTTGAGCCATGGCCTCTCCTCCCAGTATGTACCCGTTGGAAGCGTTGCTCGCGCTTGGCTGCAACGTTTTCGATTATATCACAGCTTCATTCAAAGCAAAAAAGGTATATAATGAGCCTGGGAATAGATGCGCTCGGGGATAAAGGGCGAAGAATGGCTTTGCGAATGCCGCTGAGACAATCCTACCAGGACCTGGTGCGCTTGCGCCATATTGCCCAGGTGCTGATCAGAAACGGGCTGGGCTTTGTCCTGGACCGCTTCGGGCTCTCTCGGCTGCTCGCGCCTCTGGGTAAAAAGCGCGAAGGGGCGCAACCCGTGGAGCGGGCCAGCATCCCGGCGCGGGTGCGCAAGACCCTGGAGGATCTGGGGCCGACCTATGTGAAGCTCGGCCAGTTGATGAGCACGCGCCCGGACATCTTGCCGCCAGATTTCATCGCCGAGCTTGCCAAGCTGCTGGACTCTGTGCCTCCCTTTCCCGCGGCGCTGGCGCGCCGAAGGATCGAGGAGGAGTTGGGCCAGCCCATCGAGGCCCTCTATGCCACCTTTGATTCCACGCCGGTGGCCTCCGCCTCCATTGGCCAGGTCCACTATGCCACGCTGCACAGCGGCGAGCGGGTGGTGGTCAAGGTGCAGCGGCCCAATATCCGCCGCACCATTGGGTCGGACTTGGGCCTTCTGCTCCGCCAGGCGCGCTTCCTGGAATCCCGCTCAGCGCTGGCCCGCAACTATCAGTTGGTGGAACTCATCGACGAGTTTGGCCAGGCGCTGCAGGACGAGCTGGACTATATGCGCGAGGGACGGAACGCGGAGCGGCTGGCCCAGGCGCTGGCAGATGATGAGCGGGTGGCGATCCCCAAGGTCTATTGGGACCTGACGACCTCGCAGGTGATCACGCTGGAGGACGTGCGCGGGCCCAAGCTGACCGAGTTGGCCGAGTTGCAGCGCCAGGGCTACGATCTTGCTTCCATCTCGGAAGTGATCGCCGACATCTATTTCCAGCAGATCTTTCGCGATGGGGTCTTTCACGCCGACCCGCATCCGGCCAATATCATCTTGAAGGAGAACAAGGTCAGCCTGGTGGATTTTGGCCTGGTTGGCTTTATCTCGTCCGAGATGAAGGCCGATCTGCGGGACCTGTTCGTGGCGGTGATCTCGCAAGACGCCCCCGAGATCGCCCAGGCGGTGCTGCGGCTGGGCGCCGTGGGCTCGTCCAACGATGAGCGGGCGCTGGAAAAAGACATCCGCCGGTTTCTGCACCGCTACTATGGGGCCACCCTGGAGAGCGTCTCCATCGGCGAGTTTCTCAAAGAGATCATGGAAATCGCCTTCGCGCACCGCATTCGGTTGCCGGCTGACCTGGCCCTGCTGGCCCGGACGCTGATCGTCCTGGAGGGGGTCGCGCTCAACCTCAACCCCGCCTTCAACTTTGTCGAGTTCGCCAAGCCCTACCTCACTGGCATGATGCGCGAGCAATTCTCGCCGCGCCGGTGGGGCACGGAATCGGTGCGCGCGCTGCGGTCTCTGCGGCGCCTGGGCAACTCGCTGCCGCGGCGCGCGACGACGCTGCTCGACCAGCTCGAAGACGGCGAATTCACCCTGCATTTCGAGCTGAGCCGGCTGGACCGGGTGATGCTCAAGCTGGATTCCATCGCCAACCGGCTGGCCTTTAGCGTCATCGTCGCCGCGCTGATCATCGGCTCCGCCCTGATCATTCGCGCGGGCGGGGATGCGGTCGTCTGGCGGATTCCCCTGGTGAACTGGAACCTGCCCGTGGCGCAGATCACCTTTGTGTTCGCGGGCATTATCGGCGCCTGGCTGCTCCTCTCCATCATACGCGCCAAGGGCCTCAAGTAGCGCCAGACCCCATCTCACAGGATTTGGATACCATGCGCATTGCGATCAACGGCTATTTTCTGGACCAGGAGACCACCGGCAGCGGCCAATACGTGCGGCACCTGTTGCGGGCCTTGCTGGCCGAGGACGATGCCCATCACTATGAGGTAATGGCTCCGGAGGGGACCACGGTCGCGGCGCAGGCGCAGCCGCGGCTGCGCGTCTCCTATCTCGCAAAGCGCTGGGGAAACGAGAACCTGGCCAAGGCTTGGTTCGAGCAGGCGACCTTTCCGCGGGCCTGCCGCCAGGCCGGGGCGACGCTGGCGCACGTGCCCTATTTCGCCTCGCCGCTGTGGCCCACAACGCCCACTGTGGTCACGGTGCACGACCTGATCCCCCTGCTGCTGCCGGCTTATCGCGGCGATCTGCGGGTGCGGGCTTATATGCGGCTGGTGGCGCTCGCCGCGCGCCGCGCCGATGCGATCCTGACCGATTCCCTTGCCGCCAAGCGCGATATCGTGCGCTTGTTGCGCGTCCCCGAGGGGCGCGTGCGAGTGACCTACCTGGCGGCGGAGGCGCACTATCGCCCCGAGCCGGACCCCGCCGCCGCGGTCGAGGTCCGGGCCAGGTATGGCCTGCCGGAGCACTATGTCCTCTACCTGGGCGGCTACGATCAGCGGCGGAACGTGGGCACGCTGCTGCGGGCCTTTGCCGAGCTGGTCCGGCGCCTGGAGCTGCCGGACGAGTCGCCTTGCCTGGCGCTGGCGGGCGGGCTGCCCGCCGTGGATAGCGATTTTACCCCCGATCCCCGGCGCCTGCTTCGCGAGCTGGGCCTGGAGGCGCGGGTGCGCTGCATCGGGCGCGTGCGGGAGGAGGACAAGCCCGCGCTCTACCGCGCCGCCGATCTGTTCGTTTTCCCCTCTAGCTATGAGGGGTTTGGCCTGCCCCCCTTGGAGGCGATGGCCTGCGGCACGCCGGTGGTTGCCGCCGAGGCCACCTCGCTGCCCGAGATCGTCGGCAGCGGGGGGGTGCTGGTGAGGACCACCGACGTCGGCGCCTGGGCGGAGGCGATGCTCTCGCTCTGGCGCGATGAGACGCGGCGGCGAGCCCTGGCCGCCGCGGCGTTGGAGCAGGCGGCGCGCTTTTCCTGGCGGCGGACGGCCCACCAGACCCTGCAAGTCTACCATGAGGTTATCACCCGGCGGGTTCCCCGCATTTGACGATTCCCTCGTATCTGGCTAGGATGCCCCGCATGTCTGTGACCCACTTCCACAGAGGAGGTCTGAGGGCTCTTTTTCCGCGGCGCCAGTGACCTGGCGCAGGGACCGCCGCTCCCATCCTTTACGTCCGAGATCGCACTGGAGGAAGGCACATGAATAACAAGCTGCGTTTTATGGGCGCCCTGGTCTTGGCGCTGACGCTGGCGCTGATGCCCCTGGCCGGCGTCGCCGCGCAGGAGCCGGTGGCGCAGACGCCGCTGGACGCTTTCAAAGGGCTGTTCGCTTCTGCCGAGCTCTACGAGCTCGCCAAAGCGGGCGGCGCTGAGACGGTCGAGATCAACCTGGTCGTTGATGAAGGCACGGATGTCAGCAAATGGGTGAGCGACGCCATCGTCCGGCGCCCCGTTGCCGGCATGGTAGGCATCACCGGCCGCGTGAAGGCCAACGCCCTGGGCAAGGTGGCCGCCCAGCCGGGCGTGCTCTCTATCCGGCCGCTGGTGGTGGAGCGGCAGACCATGCGCCCCGTTCCCCCGGAGGCTTCCGCGCCGGCGTTGGAGCGGGGGGCCAAGGGCCTGTTGGGGGCGGCCGCGCCGCGCCTCAAGCTGGAGCGCGCGGACCTGTCGGCTGGCGCGTCCAGCGCGGCGGCCTCGCCCAGCAGCTATATCGGCGTGGATGTGCTGGGCGCCAGGGCCGCCTGGGGCCTGGGCTATACCGGCCAGGGCGCCATCGTTGGTCACCTGGACGACGGCTGCGACTTTGGGCATCCCGATCTGGAGGGAACCTGGGCCACGGTGAACGATGCGACCTCGCCGTATGATGGCTGGCCGCTGATCTACGACGCGGGCCCGGCGCTGCTGTACGTGGGCTATGGCGAGGCCTTTAGCTGGGAGGCGGTCTGGGAGGAAATGCTGGGCGGCACCTACTCCTACTATGCCGATACCACCGCCACACCCGAGATCACCGTGAGCACCTCCGGCATCACCGCCACCGCCATGATCACCACCGTCGGCTATATCGATCCGCCGGACTATCAGACGGTGGGGGTCCTTTCCCACGAGTACACTTTCCTCAATACCAGCAAGAGCGGCGTGTATCACACCGGCATCCACCCCGACGTCATGCTCTCCCTGTTCGACTACTATGGCGGCTATGCGGCCGTCCTGGTGGTGGACGAGGCGATGGCGGGGGTCTATGACACCGTGTACGTGGATCTCGACGCCAGCTATACCTTTGACTGGTACGAGCGCTTTACCCAGCAGTACCCCACCGGCTGGTACTATGACGTCGAGGCTGAGGGCTGGTCCCGCGATGCCACCGGCGACGGCGTGGCCGACGTCTCGGCGGGCATCATGTACTGGATCGCCGACGGCGAGAACGTCATCCCCGGCACGGATGTGATCTATGATCCCGCCTATCTGGAGGCGCCGGGCGCGGGCGACCTGGTGCTCTTTTATGGCGACTATGGCCCGAGCAACACCCACGGCACCGGCACCGCCTCCGCCGTGGTGGCGCAAGGCGTGACCACCGGCACCGAGTCGGCGGACGGCACCCTGATCCCCGAGTGGGCCGATATCAGCGGCGGCACCGTGCTGGGCACCGCTCCCGACGCCAAGCTCTTTAGCAGCAACCTCTTTAGCGTGGGCACCACCGACCTCGATTCCTGGTATGTCCACGCCGTGGGCTATGACGGCGTGCCCGGCACCGGCGACGAGGCCCAGATCGACACCAATAGCTGGGGCTATATCGTCCGAGAGGACGCCTGGCTGCACGACGAGAGCCGGCTGATCACCCGGCTGAACATGATCTTTCCCCACACCACCTGGGTGATCTCTTCCGGCAACGGCGGCACGGGCTATGGCTCTTCCAGCGGCCCTGGCACCGCCACCACGGCGATCCAGGTGGGCGGCTTTGACCTGAACGGCACGACGCTGGGCTTTAACGAGCCCATCGCCGGGCCCGAGCAAATCCTGTGGGGCGACCTGACCCCCTTCTCCAGCCGCGGCCCCGATACCGCCGGGCGCGGCGACGTGGAGATCATGAGCATCGCCGACGGCGCCACCGGCGCCATGCCGGTGATGCAGGTGCCTTATCTGGCGGGCGCGCTCGATGGCAACATGGCGTTCACCGAGTTCGGCGGCACCAGCCAGGCCTGCCCCTTCGCCGCGGGCGTCGCCGCCTTGGCGGCCGAGGCCTACGCGCAAGCCAATGGCCTCTGGCCTGATTACGCCACGCTCAAATCCATCCTCATGTCCTCGGCCACCGATGCCAACCTCGACCCCTTTGTGCAGGGCGCGGGGCGCGTCAATGCCAAGAAGGCGGTGGAGGTGGCGGCGGGCCTGGGCGGCTTTGTCGTGGACCCGCCCCAGTGGGATGCCGGCGACTATCGCGGCGCCAAGTACCTGGATTTCGCCTACTTGGTCAAGCCGGGGAGCAGCGATAGCCAGGCCTTCACCGTGAGCAACACCGGCGCGGCAGAGATGACCGTGGAGCTCTCGGACACCACGCTGATGAAGGTTGGCGAGTGGTCCACCGTGCTCACCACCACCGTGGCCAACGAGGAGCCGCTGCGCAACCTGAGCAAGCCCGACTATCTCGTCCCGCTTTACCAGAAGGGCGGCGTCAACGTCATCCCGGCGGGCACGAACCTGATGGTGATCGACGTTTCCATGGCCTGGGACAAGTTTAGCCTGGGCGACGCCACCGACCCCACCGACATGACCATCGACAGCATGTGGTACATGAAGGCGCTGCAGTGGACCGACCTCAACGGCAACGGGGTGCTGTGGAACGACGCCGATGGCAACGGGGCGGTGAACGACGGCGAGCTGGACAACCCGCCCTCCACCGGCGATGCAGACATGGACAACTCGTCCATGGAGATCAACGAGTTCAGCCTCGACTATACCTACGGCACCACCAAAGAGGTGCGCGTGGCCAGCCCGCTGGCACGCGGCGGCGACGGCCTGTTCATCGGCCTGCACCACTATACCAGCTCGGCGCGCGAGATCGGCAAACCGATCCCCGTCACTCCGCTCAAGATCGTGGTCAGTTTCTATCAGCAACTGGACGTGGATTGGCTGGACACCAGCGCCACGAGCCTGACCGTCGGCGCGGGCGCGACGGGCGTCTTTACCGCCACGGTGACGGTGCCCGCCGATCAGGCCCCCGGCCTGTATCAGAGCGCCATCCGCGTCGCAGGCGGGGACCAGGAAGCCGTGATCCCGGTGGTGGTCAACGTGCCGGCGACGGTGGGGCCTGGCAACCTGAACTTTGTCTTCGGCGGCGAGGATCCCTCCGGCACGCTGTATGACAATAGCTTCGTGCGCGGCGGGTTCGACTGGTTAGGCAACGGCGCGCAGGACCAGGGCGACTGGCGCATGTACTTTGTGGACGTGCCCGACGAGACCGGCCTGCCCGAAGGAACCCGCTGGTTCGTGGATACCCAGTGGAAGACCGCAGCTACCGACATCGACACCCTGATCCTCGGCCCGGTGGCGGATAGCTATACCAAGTACGGCGCCTTTGGCCCCTACACCCTGGACGTCCTGGGTGGCAGCCAAGAGACGCTCTACGATCGCAGCGAGGTCTTTGGCTGGGGCCGCTGGGCCTATACCTGGCAGACGGCCACGGGCGGACCGCAAGAGACCGTGGTCGCCCCGGTCAAGTCCGGCCTGAACATGATCGCGCTGCAGAACGTGCTCTATGGCGGCATGGAGCCCACCGAGCGCTTCACCGGCACGGTCGGCACCATCTCGGTGACCCCCTATCCCATCTCGGCCACGGTGGAGGCGCTCTCGGGCAGCGTGCAATTCACCTTCACCTCCAGCCTGGATATCTCGGGCCTGGGCTATGGCGGCTCCTTCGGCCTCAGCAAGCCGACGCTGTATGAGGGGCAGGCCATCGTCCAGGGCGTCCAAAAACTGCATCGCTTCACCGTGGGCGACTCGGCGCTGCTCGAGATCACCCTGAGCACGCCGGACCCCGTGACCGCGCCTGACCTGGACCTGTACCTCTATCGCGCCATCGGCGGCAAGTGGGTCCAGGTTGCCTCCTCGGGCACCGCGACCTCGGACGAGTTCATCCGCATGGTGCGCCCGACGGCGGGGCAGTATATGGCCGTGGTTTATGGGTACACCGTCATCGGCGCGGGGACCTATGACCTGAAGGTTCGCTCGGTGGAAGGCCACGACTTGACCGTCACCGGGCTGCCCACTGGCGCCATCGAGGCGGGCGTGCCTTACGCCCTGGAGCTGGGCTTCTCCAAGACCTCGGCGACCGGCACGTACGAGGGCATCATCCTGCTGGGGACGGACAAGTCGCCCAACATGATGCAGGTGCCGGTGCAGATCACCTTCGATACGCCGAGCCTGGCGGGCTCGACCAAGGACGCGGAAGAGGTGGTCGCCTGGGGCGATACGCTGCACTACACCATCATCGCCACCAACAGCGGCGTGGCCGCGGGCATGGTCTCCATCGAGGATGAGCTGCCGCAGAGCGATAACCTCGAGTTCCTCAGCGGGACGCTGTCCGCGACCAAGGGCACGGTCCATTGGGAGCCGGCCGAGAACGAGGGGCACGGCGTGGTAACCTGGGATGGCGAGCTGGCCGCCGGCGAGACGGTGACCATCACCTTCCAGATGGCCACGAGCTTGCCGGCCCTGGGCGCCTCCGAGACGATCACCAACACGGTGACCTTCGAGGACGGCGTCAACCCGGACATCGTCAAGACGGCTGTGACCGAGATCAAGCCGTACCTGAAGCTGCGCCTGCCGATGCTGATGAAGAGCAGATAGCAGAGCGCTGCGAGCCTGACTGCTGCAAGAGGGCGCCGGTTTCGACCGGCGCCCTCTCTTTTTTGCGGCAATGCGTTTGGCGCGCCTGATGTCTTGTATATAATCATTACTTGAAATCTCGCGGCGTGTTGCGCCGCCGAGATGCCGGGCGGCATGGAACAGCGTGCCGATGCAGAGCACAGAGGAGGTCCCGATGCGCAAACGGCAACTGCGGCCCTCGATTATCGGCCTCGCCCTACTGATCCCGCTTCTCTCCCTTCTGGTTTGGCCTCACCCTTCCCTGGCCTCCGAGCCGGACGCCCCCGCGGCG
>JAAYEA010000083.1 GCA_012689325.1 Chloroflexota bacterium | reverse complement strand
CGGGACAGGGCTGGGGTGCGTTCTCATCCGCCAACGTCGCCCCGGCGCGCAGCGCCTCCACCACGTGCTCATCGGCGGAGAGGCCGCGCCCGCCCGGCGTCCGGCAGGGGGTGGGCTGCACCTCCCAGGTCTCGCCGCCATCCAGGCTGCGCGCCTGCATGGCGACGAAAGGCCGCGAGCGGTCGCGGGTATGAAAGCCGGCGTTGGGGTCGTTATAGCCCACGGTAAAGCCGACGACGATCTCCTCTCCCCAGGCCCACAGGCCATAGTTGGCCGGCCAGCCGGCGTAGCGGCCGGGGTCGCGATAGACGATCACATTCTTCATCTGGCCTCCTTTTGCCCGGCGATGATCAGGTGGTGGCTGGCAAAGGTGGCCTGCGGCGCGCCCACGTCGCGGGGGTCCAGCCAGGCGGCGACGGCCGGCGAGGCCTCCCGCAGCATCCTGACCAGCTCCGCCACCACCTCCGGCGCGCAGCCCTGGCGCTCCACCCAATCCACGAACCCGAGCCGCTTTTCCACCCGCTCAGTGTGCGTCACGGCCAAGCCGGCCCGGGCGAACATGGCCCGCCACTCGGCCTCGGAATAGGCGCGGTGGTGGCTGGGGTCGCGCAGCTTTTCATAGGCTTCCACCACGGGCGCGGCCTCGGCGGCATCAGGGAGCAGGTGGTCCTCCACCAGCAGCCGCCCGCCGGGCGCCAGCACCCGCGCCGCCTCGCGCACGAACCCCGCGGCGTCGGCAAAGTGGTGCGGGGCGATGCGACAGGTGACCAGGTCAAAGCGCTCATCCTCGAAGGGGAGTTGCTCGGCGTCGGCCAGCTCGTAGCTGACGTTGGCCTCGCCCTGGCCGGTGATAAAGGCCCGCGCCGCCTCCAGCATGTTGGGGGTGATGTCGCTGGCGACGACCCAGGCCACGTGCGGCGCGAACTTGAGCGCGGTATGCCCGCCGCCGGTGGCCACGTCCAGCGCCTGCCAATCCGCCTGCGGCTGCGCGATCTCGAGCAGGCGGTCCAGGTCGGAGCCCTGGGCGTGGGGCGCGCTGGTGACATAACTCTGAGCGAATTGGCCGAAACGTTGCTGCGAAAGAGTCTTGGGATCGCTGGCCATCGCTTATTCGCCTTTGGGCCACTGGGTGCAGGCCACCGGCTCGCCCCGGTCCAGGTTGCCGTGGCAGCCCTGGTCGCATTGGATGCAGGCCACGACCTCGCCCAGCCGCCCCTCGCGCACCTTGTTTGGCCACTCGGGGTCGGCGATCAGCCCACGCCCGACGGCGATCAGATCGGCGCGGCCCGCCGCCAGCGCCTCCACCGCGCGGCCTGGGTCATCGAGGTTGTTCACCGCGATCACCGGCGCGCCCAGCCCGCGAAAGGGAGCGGCGCGGTCGCCGGGGGCCTCGATGCTGGAGGGTGAGATGTCCAGGATGTCCACGCCCTCCGCCACCAGCCGCTTGGCCAGGGTCACGCTCTCGGCGATGCCGTATCCCGGCCCCACCGGCGTATGGCGATACAGGAGCAGCCGGTGCGGCCCCAGGATCGGTCGAATCTCCCGGACGATGCGCAGCGCCAGCCGCATGCGGTTCTCGAGATCGCCGCCATACTCGTCGGCGCGCCGGTTTTGCTCCGGCGAGAAGAACTGGTTGAGCAGATAGCCGTGGGCGCCATGCGGCTCCACGCCGTCGAACCCCGCCTCGACGCACGTTTGCGCCGCGATGCGGTAATGGCAGACGATGGATTCGATCTGCTGGCGGTCCAGGTCAGCGGGGGAGACCCTGGACCCGCGGGTGATCGGGGAAAGCTGGATCGCGGCCAGCGCGCCATAGTGGTGGATGCCCTCCACCAGGGGCTTGAGGTTTTCCGCGGTGAGCTCGGAGACGAAGCGGTTGGCCGCCGTCGACTCGATGATGACCAGCGCGGCGCCGCCCCTGGCCCGCCGGGCATACCACTCGATGCCGCTGGGCCTGGTCAACCCATGGAGCACCACCATCGGCGGCATGACGATGCGGTTGCGCAACGTCTTGCCCCGAACGCACAACGGCTGGAACAACGGGGTCACGTCTATGGCCATCTTGCCCTCCTGCGCGCTCTGCACGGTCTGGAGCCATTCTAGCGCAGATCGGGCTCTGGGCCAAACAGGGGGAACCAGGAGGGCCCCGCCGAGCGTCCAATACGCATCAGCAGATATCGCCCGTTAGGGGCCTCGGGAGGCGGCATGAGCCAAGTTCTCAAGCTGGTGGCGGCCGTGGTGAACGAATTGCATGACCTATTGGATGCCATCGCCACGCGGCTGGGTTCGCCGCTGGACGACAAGCAGCTCCACTTTCTGGTCTTTGGGCTGTTCGGGCTGGCCCTGTTCGTGGCGGTCGATGCGGTCTTTCAACGGCTGGCGCGCTGGTCGATCACCGCGCTGTCGTTTCTATACTCGTTTACCCTGCTGGCTATCCTGGCGTTGAGCGTGGAGGTGCAGCAACACCTCACCGGGCGGGGGGCGATGGACTTTTCGGACCTGATGGCGGGGGTGTGGGGCTTTACGGCGCTGGCCGGGGTGTTTATCCTGGTCAGGCAGGTCGCGGCCTGGCTCCGGAAGCGACACGGCCGCCGGTGAGGCCTTGCCCGCGGGAGCGCCCGCCGAGCAGCATTAGTTCGAGATCGTGACGAGGGCGTTGACGTGCGATTGCAGCGTCGGCAAGCCCTCGTAAAGCGTCCGCGTCCAGCGCGGCGGCTCGAAAACGAACCTCACCTCTGTGCCAGCGGTGGCCGCCAGCGCCCGGAAGCGGACGCGCGCCACGACAAAGGATCCCGTCGGCGCGATGGCGGGCGGCAAAGTCGCCCCTGCCACATAGTCGATCTGCCCCCGGGCGTTATCCGCCCGATTGTCAAAGACGATCGCCAGGGCCGGTTCGGGCGCGATCTGGTTGGCGGGGCTGCCCGCGGCGTCCACCACCGCCAGATAGGCGGGGTCGAAATCGAGATGGATCGTCGCCCCGTCGATCGGCTGATCGGGCGAGGTGAGCCGGATATCCAGGGTGAACATCTCGCCGACCTGGGCCGCGGGGAACTCGGGAACCAGGCGCGCCTCCACGCCGTTGGCGGCAGGCAGCGTGGGCGTGATGGTAGCGCTGGGCAGGGCGGTCACGGTGGGCGTTGCCGGGACGGTGGCGGTTGGGGTCGCGGGGGTGGGCGATGGCGCCATCTCCCAGGCCACCGGACCGCGCTGGTTATAGTTTCCTCCCAGCAGAACCAGATCGAGAATGTTGACGCAGCCGTCGGCGTTGGGGTCCAGTCCGGCGCTCCCTGGCGGGCACTGGCCAAAGGCCGCGCCCATGAGCACCAGGTCGAAAAGGTCGATGTCATCGTCGCCGTCCACGTCGCCAGCGGGGAGCGTCACCTCGGCCAGCGCCGCCGCCTCGCCCGGAGCAACGACCACCCCCTCGCGCACCGCCGACAGAAACCCCGCCTTGGCCGCCTCGGCGCGTGGCGTCCCCGCCTCCACGCTGGGCAGCGAGAAGGCCCCAGAGGCGTCCGTCGTGGTGGAAACGCTACCGACCTGGATGGCGATGCCCTCATGGGTGGCGCAGCCCTGCAACAGGACGCGCCCGGACACCGATCCGAGGGACTGCGGCGCGGCCGGCGCCGATCGCGCGATGCGGGGCAAGAAGCCTAGCACGGCGGCTGCACAGAGGAGAGCGAGGGCCGATAGCAGGGGCTTGCGCGCCAACATGGGCCACTTCCTTTCCGATGCGGCGAGCGGCGACCAACACGCGAAGCGATGAGCGCTTCCCGCCGGCATGATACGCGTTCGCCGAGGTATGTCAAGCGGGGCGCGGCGGACCTTAGGCCGCCAGGTACCAGAAGGCGCCCAACGCCGCCAGCCCAAGCGCGGCGAACTCGATGACCGCCGCCCTGGTCAGCCGCCCTACGAGGTGCTGCTGCAGCACGCTGCTGGCGAGATAGAACGAGCCGAACAGGAACAGCGCCTTGAGCAACGCCTCGGCCCGCCAATAGCTGAGCACCCAGCCCAACTCGCCCATCACCAGGCCCACCAGCAGCGCATAGAGCCAGGTGCGCCCCACATCCCCCGGCTGCGTGCGCAACAGGCCCAGCGAGAACGCCGCGCCGATGGCCCCCGCGGCCAGCGCCACGCGCACGCCGTCGCCCCAATGGCTCAGGGCCTGCTGGTAGAGCAGGAAGGCCATCGCATAGCCGCACAGGTTGAGGAACCAACGCGACGGATAGCGCGCCTCGCTTTCCCTGGAGATGCTGGCATACTGCGCCATGAGGACCGCGGCCAGCGCCACCACCAACGCCAGCGCCCCGCCGCCCCAATAGAGCGGGTTTCGCCATTGGTGCAAGAGCGGCAGGGCCAGCCAGGTGAGCAGGCAAGGGAGCGGCCAAAAGGTGAGCGCGTAGCCCAGGCCGGCGTTGATCGCCGCCGGGTGGCCGCGCACCAGGCTGTCGCTTTCCACCGCGACCACTGCCGCCAGCAGCAGCCCCAAGAACCAGGGCGCGGTCACCTCGATGGTGAGATCGAGGCCCAGCAGGGATAGCTGGACCATGCGCACCGGCCAGGAAAGCAGGAAAGAGAGGATCGTAACCAACAGGACCAGCCCAACGACCAGGCTTATCTTGTTCCTCGCGGACATGGACACCTCTGGCGCGCCCCGATTTCATCGGCGGGATGGCACATTTGGGCTATTGCGCCCGGGGGTCGCGCAGCTATAATGATACGAGAATCCACAGAATGCACAAGGGGATGCCATGATCTGGGTATACGCTTTCCTGGGGCTGTTGGTTGGGGCGCTGCTGAACCATGCGGCCAACGTGCTGCCTCGCCGCCAAGCGCTTGGGCAGCCGCCGCGCTGCCGCACGTGCGAGGCCGATCTGCCGCTGCGGCAATGGTTCTCCATCGCGGCGCTCGCCTCAGGGCGCCGGTGTGCCCAATGCCAGGAGCCGCTCCCCTGGCGCGGCCTCATCCTGGAGATCATCACGGCCCTGCTTTTCGCCTTTCTTTGGCGCGCCTATGGCCCTTCGTGGCCATTGGCTCTGTTCACCCTATTCACGGTCATCTTTGAGCTAGTTTTCGTGATCGACCTGGAGCATCGCCTGATCCTCAACGTGGTGATCTACCCGGCTATCGTTTTTGCCGCCGCCGCCAGCTTTTTCCGGCCCGACCTGGGGTATCGCCTGGCGCTCTTGGGCGGGGCGCTGGGTTTCGTGCTGGTGCTGCTCATCTACCTGGCGGGGCCGCTGTTCGTGCGCCTGTGGAGCCGGATGCGCGGCGAGACCACCACCGAGGTCCCCTTTGGCTTTGGCGATGTCAAGCTGGCGCTGTACATCGGGCTGGTGGTGGGCTTTCCGGCGGTGGTGTTCGCCTTGATCATTGGCATGCTGCTGGCCGGGCTGGGCGCGGCCCTTTTTATCATGACGCGCCGGTTGCTGGGGAAGCGCTACGCCGCCCTGACCGCCATTCCGTATGGCCCTTTCCTGGTCGCGGGCGGCCTGCTTATGCTCTATTACGGGGCGCCCATCATGTCGGCGTACCTGGGCGCCTATCAATAGGCCCTGTTACGGCAGACTGTGCGCGTTTATGGCGCATCGTGCTTGATAGTACTCTATGGCTATTGACTTACAGCCGCAGATCGCTAAGCTAGGGTTACAGGCTTGTGCATGGACTGGCGGGCTGGCATCTCTGGCGCGCCGTTGGATGCGCTACCTGGCGGCAAGACGGCGTTTGGTGAACCGCATCTTTGGGCAAGAAGGCAGGATGTCATGGCGCTAAAAGGCAACCTGAGAGATTTCAACCTCACGCAACTCCTCAATCTGATCAATCTGGCTCGCAAGACCGGCGCGCTGACCCTCACCAGCCCCCAGGGCGAGGCCAAGCTGTTCTTCAAAGAGGGCCGGCTGGTGTATGCCTCGCGGAACAACGACGAGGGCAGCTTGCTCACCATGCTTCTCGATGCCAACAAGATCACGGACGAACAGGCGCGGGCCATCCAGGGCCGCGCGCAGGTCAACTCGGACAAGGCGATTGGGCTGCTCCTGGTGAATGCCGGGCACCTCACCCAAAAGGATATCCTGCAGAGCGTGCGCAAGCACCTGCTGGAGGTGGCCTATCCCCTGTTCACCTGGGATGACGGGCTATTCCGCTTCGAGCCCAACCTGCTCCCCGGCCCCCACAAGATCACGGCGCCGGTTGAGCTGGAGAATCTGATCTTGGAGGGAAGCCGCCGCCTGCACGAGTGGGAGATGCTGCTGGAAGAGATCCCCGACCTGGAGGCCTCGCTCCATTTCGCCAAGCGGCCCGAGACCAGCCTGCGCAAGGTCAGCTTGAGCGCGACCGAGTGGCGCGTGATCTCGTTTATCGATCCGCGCAACAGCATCCGCCAGATCGCGCGCAAGATCGGCCTGAGCGATTTCGAGATTCGTCGCATCGTTTTCGGCTTGATCTCGGCGGGCCTGGTGGAGATGGCTCGGCCCACGGGCCGACCCCAGGAGCTTGCGCTGCCGGAAAGCCGGGTGGGCGCCTCCCGGGACAAGGCCAAACTGGCTCCTCCGCCGATCAAGCGCGGCATCATTCTCAAGATCATCGATCGCATCCGCGGCCTGTAGGCCAGGCGACCAACCCGACCGCGCAGGCCTGGCCCGCGCTCGATCAGGAGGATTCCAAGCTCCATGAAAGCCGTCAAGATGGTCGTCACGGGGCCCTTTGCCGCTGGCAAGACGGCCTTTATCCAAGCCATCAGCGAGATCGACGTCGTTTCCACCGAGCGCACGATCTCGGATGATACCCGGGTCGTCAAGGACGAGACCACCGTGGCGATGGATTTCGGGCGCATCGCCGTGGATAGCGAGCTGGTGCTCTACCTGTTCGGCACCCCAGGCCAGAAGCGTTTCGACTTCATGTGGGAGATCTTGTCCGAGGGGATGCTGGGCTTTGTCGTGATTATCGATAGCACGCGCCCCGAGACCTTTCGCGAGGCGAGGCAAATCCTGGATACCTTTCGGCAGTATTCGAACACGCCTTTCGTCATCGCGGCGAACAAGCAGGATCTGGAGGATGCCTGGGCCCCTGAGGACTTGCGCTTCGCCCTCAAGCTGGATGGGCAGGCCAAGATACTGCCCTGCGTCGCCACCCACAAAGATGATGTGAAAAAGGTCTTGCTCGAGCTGTTGTACGGCATCTTGGAGGTCACGGAAGAATAGCCTGGCCCTTTCGGCGCTCCAGGTCGTCTCGGCGAGACCCTGCCGGCCGTGCAAGAGCCTACCGCACCAGGAGGTCAATCAGGAATGGCAACCGCCGAGTTCGTCGCTCGCGACCCGCATCAATACTTTTACTCCAACAAACACGGTCGCGTCTACCTGATGGCGATCGAGGATGTTATAGGCAAGAACGGCCTGAACGCGGTGCTCAACTATGCCGGGCTCAGGCACCTGATCAACAACTATCCGCCGAACAACCTGGAGCGGGGCTTTCGGTTCGAGGATTTCGCGGCGGTGAACCAGGCCATCGAGGACATGTATGGCATCCGCGGCGGCCGGGGGCTCAACCTGCGCGCCGGCCGCGCCGTCTTCAAGTATGGCCTCCAGGACTTTGCCCCGGTGTTGGGACTGGCCGATCTGGCCTTCAAGATCTTGCCCCTGTTGATGAAGCTGAAAACGGGCTTGCCGCTCTTTGCCGAGGTCTTTAACCGCTACACTGACCAGGTCGTGCGCGTGGAAGAGGACGAGGAGCACTTTTACTGGTTCATCGATCGGTGCCCCGTTTGTTGGGGCAGGAAATCGGAGAAACCCTGCTGCCATGTGGCCCTGGGCCTGATCCAGGAATCGCTCCATTGGGTGAGCGGCGGCAAGAGCTTTCGCGTGCGGGAGCGGACCTGCGTCGCCGCCGGCGATGACCGCTGCACCTTTGTGATCGACAAAAAGCCGCTGGATTAGCGAGCCTTTGCAGCCATCAGATACAGCCATCCGCTGACCAAGCCAGGTGTCCGTGCCCCATGATCAAGATCGTGATTCGAGATAGGCGCAGAATCTCTCCCTTCAACGAGCCAGCGCGAGACTTGAGGATCCTGAACAAGCCCCTCTGGCTCTTGCAGCGCGACCTCTTGGCTCCCTATTGCGATTCCGAGCTCGAGATCGCTTCCCCGCTGGAGCTCCCCGCTGGTGCGTCCGAGATGCTGGTTTATCGCGACAACCTCTACTTTGATGCGCCCTTCATTGCCGAGTTCGTGCGCCAGGCGCGTCTGACCCATCAGCCCTGCCAGGTCGCTTTCTCCCTGGAGGACAAGGCCATCACCACCCACGCCTTGCCGCTCCAAGAGGGCATCCGGCGCGAGGGTGGTTTCTATGTGGCCGACCTGTGGTATTACCCGCGCGGCGCCGAACCGGCCAGGCCGCTGGTCATCGATACCCTCCCCCGCGAGATGGGCTATTACCACATCCCCACCTACATGGCCGCCGACAAGGGCGACCTGGTCTTTCAGGTGCCGCTGCGCGCCTTTCTCTCCATCGAAAACTGGGTGCATATCTGGATGGCGAACTCGCCCTTCGGCATCTTTGCCATGGGCGGGCGCGTGGAAAGCACCCTCGGCCGCTTGGGCGTCATGGCCAAGATCCTCTTTCGGGCCATGATCGAAAGGAAGCAGATCCTTTCCTCCTCGCACATGGTCCACGTGGGCAAGAACACGCACATCGACCCCTCCGCCGTCATCCAGGGGCCGGCGATCATCGGCGATAACGTCGATATCGGCGCGGGCTGCGTCATCGGCAATTGCATCATCGGCAACAACGTCAACATCATGCACGGCAGCCAGCTCTTGCTCAGCGTGGTGGGCGATGGCTGCTTCCTGCCCTTTCGCGGCTCGCTGTTCATGACCACTCTGATGGAGAACTCGATGGTGGCCCAGAACGCCACCTTGCAGTACTGCCTCATCGGGCGCGACACCTTTGTCGGGGCCAACACGGTCTTTACCGACTTTAACCTGCTCTCCTATCCGCTCAAGACGATGCATGAGGATCGGCTGGAATGGGCGGGGCTGCCGATCCTGGGCTGCTGCGTGGGGCACAATTGCCGCATCGGCGGCGGGCTCATGTTCTACCCCGGGCGCATGGTCGAGTCGGACTGCGTGCTGGTCCGAAGCGAGCAGCGCGCGGTGATCGCCAAGAACGTCACCTACGAGGAGAGCGACCATCACCATCTGCCGGGAGGCGAGGTCCATCCCCGCCTGTACCCGCGCTAGCTCGCTCCACGGGCCATGGACCTGATCGTTCAAGGCCGCTTGTGCTCGCTGGTGATGCGTGGGACCATTGTCTTATTGCCATGGATCGAGCTATGCCTGTATAATCGGGCTATCGGGTCCGGGAATCGCGGGTTCGCGTTCGTTCTGGGTAGCCGCTGCACTGCTCCCCATGTGGCGACCGACTGCTCCGCACGCTGCCGCAAGGCCCCCGAACAGGAGGTTGTGTGACCATGAGCCGAGGCCGCATCCTGATCATCGAAGATGACAGGGACATCGGAGAGATGCTGAGGCACTATTTCAGCTACCAGGACTATGAGGCTTTCCATGCCATCAGGGGCGAGGACGGGCTCGACCTCTGCCGCCGCAAGCTGCCCAACGTGGTGGTGCTGGACATCATGCTGCCCGATATGGATGGCTACCAGGTCTGCAAGCGGCTGCGCAGCAGCCTTCGCACGAGCCACATCCCGATCATCTTTTTGACGCAAAAAGACGAGCGCAGCGACAAGATCGCCGGCCTCGAGCTCGGCGCCGACGACTATATCACCAAGCCGTTCGACATGCAGGAGCTGGGGCTGCGCGTGCAGAACGCGCTGCGGCGGGCCGGCTACGAGAACCTGACCAACCCCACCACGGGCCTCCCCAGCGGCAAGCTCATCGAGGAGCAACTGCGCAAACTGATCCGCTTGCGGGGCTGGGAGATGCTCTATATCGGCATCAACCATCTGCAGGCCTTCAACGAGGTCTATGGTTTCGTGGCGGGCGCGGATGTGCTGCGTTTTCTGGCGATGATCCTGAACGAGGCCGTCGACCTGACGGGCACCCTGGACGAGTTCGTCGGGCAGATCGACAACGACGATTTCATCGTGATCTCGACGCCGGAGCGCGCCGAGATGGTCAAGGGCATCGTGCAGCAGCGGTTCGATAGCGAGATTGGCTCGTTCTACTCCTTCCGCGACCGGGAGGCAGGTTACGTCAGTTATGCGGATGCCGCTGGCCGGGAGTCGCGCGCGCCGCTCATGACCCTGTCCATTGGCGCGATCACCGATAAGGATGGGCCGTTTAGCGATATCCGCCAGGTGACCGAGATCGCCGCCGAGGCCAGACGGGCCCTCTCGCCGGACCCGGCCCGCGGCTAACCTTCATCCTTCGATGAGCAGATACCCGTGAACGCTCCACGCGACCTCAGGACCGAACGCGCCCAGCTCGTCAGGCTCCGCGCGCGCATGCTCGCCATCGCCACGGCGATCCTGGTGACCCTGGCCCTGGCGCACGCCTGGCTTGCTCATCTTGCCCCCGCTCAGGCCGTGGTCAATCTGGTCGTTGGCCTGGTCACCGCGTGGATGCTCACCTTCCTGATCTTTAACGTGGTCTTTCGGCTGGCCGACCAGATCACCGCGCGAGACCGGCAGTTGGCCGTGCGGGAGCGCGAGATTCAGGCCCTGCAGCGCGTCAGTCGCACCATGGGCGACACACTGGACGTCAGGAGCATCGCGGAGGTGATGCTCCAGGAGGCGAGGGGTGTCACGGACTCGTCCTGGGGCTATATCGCGCTGCGCGACCCGGAAGCCCAGATATTGCAGATCGTGGCCTCGGAAGGGGG
>JAAYEA010000566.1 GCA_012689325.1 Chloroflexota bacterium | reverse complement strand
GGCTCGCCGCTCACCTGCGTGGCGGCGCGTAGCCCAGCCGCTTGAGCAGGTGCGGCTCCTTGCGCCAGTTCTTGAGCACCTTGACCCACAGCTCCAAAAAGACCTTGCCGCCGGTCATCGCCTCGATCTCGGCGCGGGCCGCCTGGCCGATCCGCTTGAGCATGCTCCCCTGGGCGCCGATGATGATGCCCTTTTGCGATTCCTTTTCCACAAAGACGTTGGCGGCAATGTAGGTCGAGCCGTCCTCGCGCTCCTTGTACTCCTCCACCACCACCGCCACGGCGTGGGGCACCTCTTGCTCCAGGTGGTTGAGCACCTGCTCGCGGATCATCTCGGCGGCGATGCTGCGCATGTACTGGTCCGTCACCTGCTCCTCGGGAAAGTAGCGCGGCCCCAGCGGCAGCCGCTGGATCATCGCCTGCAAGAGCGCGTCCAGCCCGGCCCCTTGCAGCGCCGAGATGACCAGGTCGCCATCGAAGGTCCCCAGCGCGCGATAGGCCGCCGCCCGCGCCTCCACCGCCTCCGCCGGGACCAGGTCCGCCTTGTTCAGCAGCAAGAGCTTGGGCGCGCGCACGGCGCTGACCAGCTTGGCGATGGCCCGGTCGGCCCCGTCGGGCTCGCCGGAGAGGTCCACCAGGAAGCAGACCAGGTCGGCATCCGGGATGGCCTGCTTGGCGCTGGCGACCATGTACTCGCCCAGGGCGTGGTGGGGCAGGTGGATGCCCGGCGTGTCCACAAAGATCAGTTGTGCCTCCGGGCGGGTGAGGATGCCCAGCAACGGCTGGCGGGTGGTCTGCGGCTTGGGCGAGACGATGGCGACCTTTTGCCCCAGGAGCGCGTTCATCAGCGTGGACTTGCCCACGTTGGGCTTGCCGATCACCGCCACATAGCCGGAGCGATGGTCCGCCGGCAGCTCTTCCGAGATGGTCAGTTCGGGTTCGGTGGTCATGGGCTGGTCCTCTTTCTAGACCCTAAAGGTCTTCCGAGACCTTTAGGGTCTGGCTGGCGCCGCTGCTCCAGCGATACACTCCCCGCGCCAGGTAGGCAAAGGGCACGTTGAGCAGCGTGATGGCGATCTTGATGGCGTATTGGCCGACGATCACGGGGAGCAGGGGAAAGACCCCCGCGAACGCCACCGTGCTGAACAGCACGCTATCCACCGCGAGCGAGACGCCGTTGCTGCCGACGATGCGCAGCCAGACCGGCCCGCCTCGCTGGCGGATGGCGTGATAGATGAACACATCCGTGCGGCTGGCGATGTAATAGGCCAGCATGCTCGCCGCCACGATCCGCGGCGCGGAGCCCAGCACCGCGGCGAACTGGGGCTGCAGCTCGGCATAGATCTCGGCCGGCGGCAGATTCACCGCCACATAGGCGGTAAAGGCCCAGAGCACGTTGGCGAAAAAGGCCAGCACGATAGCCCGCTTGGCCTCCGCCTTGCCGTAATACTCGTTGATCAGGTCGATGGTGGTGAACCCGATGGTATAGATCACGTCCGCGGCGGCCACGGTCAGCCCCACCACGGTCATCATCTTGCTGGCGGTGACGTTGGCGATGACGATAGAGACGGCATAGATCCCCATGAGCCAGCCCTTGCCCATCCGCCCGGCCAGGCCGCTGGACACCGTCACCAGCGCGAACGTCCCCACAATCCAGATCAGCCAGATCATCCGGTCCCTTGCCGCTTGGCGATGAGCACCGGGCACTCGGCGAACTCGATGACGCGCTCGGCGACGCTGCCGATCAGGTAGCGCCGCGGGCCGCGCAGGCCCACCTGCCCGATGACGATCAGGTCCACCCCATGCTGCTTGGCGGTCTTCAATATCTCCTCGTGAGGCGTCCCTTCCCGCAGAAAGACGGTGGACTCGACGCCCCAATCTGCGGCCAGCCGCGCCAAATAGTTGATCGCGCGCCGCCCCGTCTCTTCTAGCTCGCGGCGCACCGCGGCCTCGCTCTTGCCGCCAAAGCGCGTCAGCTCGGTCTTGACGACCTGGTCGATCACATAGAGAAAGCACAGGCGCGCGTGGTAGGTCCGCGCGATGCCGATCGCCAGCTTGCCCGCGGCGATGGAATAGTCGGAGCCATCGGTTGGCACCAGGATGTGCGTAAAGGATCCCGGCTCGGTCATCTAGGCTTGCTCCCTTTCACCCTTGAGAGAGGCTTGGCGAGTGATCACCCCTCGGCGGTCAGAGACTTGACGCGCTTGAGGCGGAAGCGCTCTTCGCGGTCCTTCTCCTCCAGCGACTCTTCGATGAACTTGACCGTCTCGTCGTATTGCGGGATGAACAGGTATTCCAGCGCGTTCACCCGGCGTTGCGTGCGCTGCAACTCGGCGGCCAGCCGCCACACCGAGCTGACCGACTCGGCCAGGGTGGGCAGCAGCTCCAGCACCTGGCGGAACTTACGCCGGGCCTCGTCCAGCCCCGCCGTGGTGTCGCCCAATCCGAAGGCCAGGGCGGGGGGCTCGCCCTGCAATTCCACCGTGGGCACCACCACGCCCATGATGCTGCGCAAGAGCACCCGCACCTCGGCCTGGCCCACCGTCGCCAGCGAGGCCCAATCCACCATCTCGCGGCCCATGGTCAAATTGGCCACGCGCAGCGCCGCATACGCCTCCGCCAGCAGCTCATCCACCTGGCGCTGCACCGCCTCGGCGTCGTGCGCCATGTGCATCAGGTTCATGGTCAGCACCTCGCGCTTGCGGTCCAGCAGCGTATAGCCCAGCCGGGCCATGGCCAGGTCTTTCTTCAGGCGCAAGAGGCTGCTACGTGTAGGCGAGACCTTCAGTCGAGCCATAATGCTCCGCCAACTCGTCGTCGCTGAGACGGGTCAACTCGTCCTGCGGCAGGATGGATAGCACCTTCCAGGCCGCCTCGAGCGTTTGCACGATGGAACGGTCCTCCTCCAGGCCCTGCCCGATAAACTGGCGCTCGAAGGCCTGGCCGAACTCGAGGTACTGGCGATCCACCTTGGTCAGCTCTTCCTCGCCGATGACCGCGGCCAGCGACTTGACGTCCTGGACGTGGGCATAGGCGGCGTACATCTGGCTGGCCACGTGGGGGTGGTCGCCCCGCGTTAGCCCCTCGCCGATGCCGTCTTTCATCAGGCGGGAGAGGCTGGGCAGCACCGCCACCGGCGGATAGACGCCCTCTTGGGCCAGATCGCGGCTCACCACGATCTGCCCCTCGGTGATAAAGGCCGTCAGGTCCGGCACGGGGTGGGTGATGTCGTCGTTGGGCATGGTGAGGATGGGGACCTGGGTGATGGAGCCGCCCCGCCCGCGGATGCGCCCGGTGCGCTCATAGATGGAGGCCAGGTCGCTATAGAGATAGCCGGGGTAGCCCTTGCGGCCGGGGATCTCGTTGCGCGCGCTGGAGAGCTGGCGCAGCGCCTCGCAATAGTTGGTCATGTCCGTGAGGATCACCAGGACGTGCATCCCCTTCTCAAAGGCCAGGAACTCGGCCAGCGTCAGCGCGGCCCGCGGCGTGATCAGCCGCTCGATCACCGGGTCGGCGGCGAGGTTGAGGAACATGGCGACGTTCACCAGCGCGCCCGATTCGGCGAAGGAGCGCCGGAAAAAGTCGGCCACGTCGTTCTTGATCCCCATGGCGGCAAAGACGATGGCGAAACGTTCCTCCGCTCCTGCCTCGGCCCCGCCGAGCCGCGCCTGCCGCGCCAGTTGCGCCGCCAGTTGGTCGTGGGGGAGGCCGTTGCCGGAAAAGATCGGCAGCTTTTGCCCGCGCAGCAGCGTGTTCATCCCGTCGATGGCCGAGATGCCCGTGGCGATGTATTGGCGCGGGTATTCGCGCACCGTGGGGTTGATGGGCGCGCCGTTGACGTCGGCCCAGCGCTCCGGCAGCGGCGCCGGCTGGCCGTCGATGGGCGTGCCGACGCCATTGAAAACCCGCCCCAGCATCTCGGCGGCGACGGGGATCTCGAGCGGGCGCCCCGCAAAGCGCACCCGCGTCTCGGGGATGGAGAGCCCCGCCGTGCCCTCAAAGACCTGAATCACGGCGATCTCCTCGTCCACCTCCAGCACGCGCCCGTGCAGGCGCCGCCCGTCCGGCGCGACGATCTCGACCAGTTCGTCATAGGCCACGTTGCGGACGCCTTGCACGGCGATCAGCGGCCCTTCCACGCGGGCCAGCCCGCGCACCTCTTGTCCTCCGGCCAAACGCACCCTGCTCATGGGCGATAGTCCTTCTCCAGCGCGCCGATCTGCCGGTTGATCTCGGCCTCCAGGGCGTCCAGCTCGGCCACCCGGTCGTTGGCGATGCGGCTCTTCATGCGCAGCAGGTCGGTGATGACCGGGAGCTGGCGGATCTGAAAGATCGGGCAGTGGTAATCGATCACGACCTTGGCGCGGTGATAGAACTCGATGATGAGCTGCAGCATGCGGAACTGCTTTTCCGCGCTGGCATACGTATCCACCTCGTCCAGCGCGCTCTGCTGCAAATACCCCTCCCGCAGCAGCCGCGCCACCTCCAGCACCAGCCGCTCCTCATCGGGCAGCGCGTCGGCGCCCACCAGCCGCACGATCTGTTGCAGCGAGGCCTCGCGGTGCAGGATGGTCATGGCCTCGCTCTGCAGGCTCTTCCAATCCAGGCGGCGGTTATCGCGCCACCAGCCTTGCACGTCGGCCAGGTACTCGGAATAGCTCTCCAGCCAGTTGACCGAGGGGAAATGCCTGGCGTTGGCCAGGTCCTTATCCAGCGCCCAAAAGCATCGGATGAAGCGCTTGGTGTGCTGCACCACCGGCTCGGAAAAGTCGCCGCCCGGGGGCGAAACGGCCCCCACGATGGAGAGCGACCCGGTCTCGCCGCTCAGGGTGACCACCTGCCCGGCGCGCTCGTAAAAGGCGGCCAGCCGCGCCGGGAGGTAGGCGGGAAAGCCTTCCTCGGCGGGCATCTCTTCCAGGCGGCCCGAGATCTCGCGCAGCGCCTCGGCCCAGCGCGAGGTCGAGTCGGCCATCAGCGCCACGTCGTAGCCCATGTCGCGGTAATACTCGGCCATGGTGATGCCGGTATAGACGCTGGCCTCGCGGGCGGCCACCGGCATGTTGGAGGTGTTGGCGATGAGGATGGTGCGCTCCATCAGCGGGCGGCCGGTGCGCGGGTCCACCAGGGCGGGGAACTCTTCCAGCACCTGGGTGATCTCGTTGCCGCGCTCGCCGCAGCCGATATAGACGATCACGTCCGCATCCGACCACTTGGCGAGCTGGTGCTGGGTGACGGTCTTGCCCGCGCCAAAGCCGCCGGGGATCGCGGCGGCGCCGCCCTTGGCCAGCGGGAAAAAGGTGTCGATGACGCGCTGGCCGGTGATGAGCGGCGTCCGCGGGGCCAGCCGCCGGGCATAGGGCCGCGCCTGGCGCACCGGCCAGGACTGCATCATGGTCAGGTCCTGGGCGGCGCCGGGGCTGGCGACCTGCAACAGGTGCTCCTCGATGGTGCGCTCGCCCGCCGCGGCGATGGCCGTGACCACGCCGCTGACGCCGGGCGGCGCCAAGAGCCGATGCTCGATGAGCGGCGTCTCCTGGACGGAGCCCCAGACCTGGCCGGGGCGCAGCGTGTCGCCGACCTGCACCGCCGGCTTGAAGGGCCAGGTTCGTTCGCGGTCCAGGGCGTGGGCGTGGACGCCGCGGCCGATAAAGCTCCCCGACTGGGCGGCCAGCGCCGCCAGCGGCCGCTGCACGCCGTCAAAGATGCCGCCCATCAGCCCCGGCCCCAACTCGAGCGAGAGGGGCGCGCCCGTGCCATAGACCGGCGCCCCCGGCTTGAGCCCGGAAGTCTCCTCGTACACCTGGATGCTGGCGGTCTCGCCGTGCAGGCCGATGATCTCGCCCACCATCCGCTCGTTGCCGACCTCCACCATCTCGAGCATGCTGGCATCCAGCACGCCGGTGGCGCGGATCACCGGGCCGCTAATCCAGCTCACCTTGCCGATCTGCATGACCATCAGGCCGCCCCCTGCAAAAGCTGGTAGACCTCGGCGCGCAACGCGGCGCGCAGCTCCGCCAGCCGATGTTCAAACGAGTTATCGTACTCTCTGTGGCCGCCCCCCGCCTCGATCACGGCGCCGCCGCTGATCTCCGCCGCCGTGCCCAGCGAGAGCTTCACGCGCCCTCGCCAGTCGGCGGCCAGCGCTGCCAAGTCGGCCTCCGTGAGCAGCCCGGCGTCGCTGGCGCTCAGCCGCACCGTCGCCTCCGGCGGCTCGCCCAGCTTGGCCACGCCGTCGCGGACCAGGGCCAGCACGACCTGCTTATAGTCCGGCGCCTGCCGCAGCTCGCCCAGCCGCTCTCGCGCCCGCGTAAAGACCTCGTCGATCAGCTCTTCCCGGCGGGTAAGCAGCACGCGCTGGGCCTCCAGCCTGGCGTTCGCCAGGCGGCGCTGCCGCAGGTGCGCGGCTTCCATCTCGGCCTCGGCCAGGGTCTCCGCGGCGATCTGTTGCGCCTGGAGCTCAGCCTCGCGGCGCAGGTTGCGGGCTGCCTCCAGCGCCAGGGCCACGCGCTGCTCGGCCTCCGACTTGGTGTCGTCCAGCACCGCCCTGGAGAGGGCGCGGATGCCGGCGATCACCTGCGTGGTCTGTTCGTCCTGCTGGCGTTGCGCGGCGCTCCCGCGGACTGGGCCGCCGCGGGCGGGTTTCTCTGTTGTTTTCGGACCTGCCATGCTTGGTTCTCCCGGACGTTGCCTATAAGGCTCTAGACCCGCACGCCCGTGGCGCGGGCGATCACGTCGCGCAGCGCGAGGCGGCTGGCCAGCGGCCCTTCCGGGCCAGGGATCTCGACGACGATGGGGCCCTCGTTGGACCGGCGGTAGCTATCCAGCGCCTCCGGCGCCAGCGCCGCCGCCCGCTCGGTGATGAAAACCACGCCGATCTCGGGGTTGCGCGCGGCCAGCTCCAGCGCCTCCTCCACCTCGGGCGCGCTGAGGGCGACCTGGCCGGTCAGCCCGATGAGCGAGAACCCCAACACCGCATCGGGGTCGCCGATGACGTGCAGCTTCATAAGGCGCTCCGCGTTAGCTCGTCAGGATCAGGAAGGAGACGATCAGGCCATAGATGGCGATGCCTTCCGCCAGGCCCACAAAGATCAGGGCGCGGCCAAAGGCCTCCGGGCGCTCGGCGATGGTCCCCAGCGCCGCCGACCCGGCCATGCCCACGGCCAGCCCGGCGCCGATGGTGGCCAGGCCGGTGGCCAGCGCGGCGGCCAACGCCACCGTCCCATTCAAGCCCCCGGTTGCGGGGGCCGCCTCCTGCGCGCTGGGGGCGGCGGCCACTGGCCCCACTGAGGCCAGCAGAAACAGGCCCACCGCCAGCGCCAAGACCACGTTCAGCCCGATAAAGCCGCGGACCAGCGCCTTCCAGGCGCTGGCGCGCTTTTCCGATGGGTTCATGTTGAGCATAGAGCCGCGACCTCCTTACGATGTCTGCTTGTCGGATAGCTCGAGCGGACGGTACGGCAGCCCGCCGCCCGTAAAGAACTTGCTAAAGAACTCGTAATATTCCAGCCGGAGCGTCTGGATGCCGACGATCAGCCCTTCGAAGCCGATGACAAAGATGTTGCCCACCAGCACCACCAGCCAATAGAGCAGCGAGCTGGGGCCGCCCATCATCCCCGCCAGGATGAAAAACACGGACATGAGGCCGCCATGCGCCACGGCAAAGGCGCCCAGCCGCACGTAGGAGAGGCTGTTGCTCAGGTAGCCGATGAACGCCTCGAACAGCTCGAAAAAGGCGGTGATCAGGTACAGCCCAACGCCCTCATGGATGAGCGGGCGCCGCTTGTTGATGAGGTTGCCCAACGGCTCCCCCAGCGTGAGCAGGACCAGCGGCGGAATCAGCGCCAGCGGGATCAGGCCGCTGGGCAGGGCGACGCCCGTCGCCACCGCGAACACGACGCCGAGCAGCCCGAGGTAGAACCAGAGCCCCGCCAGCCCGTAACGGTCGAACAACACCCGCCGCCAGTCGCGCGCGCGCAGCCCGTTGGCGATGTTGGCGGCGAATCCCACCAACGAGATCCCCACGCCCAGCACCACCGTGGCCAGCAGGATCGACATGATGTCGTCCAGCGGCCGCAGCCAGAGGGCCGGGAGCACGTCCTCGATGCCAAAGATGCTGCCGTAGAGGAAACCAAAGACCATGGCCGAGGCGCCGGCAGCCACCAGGATCGGGGCCAGCCCGCGCGCGCCCTTGAGCGCCGCGACCTTGCCGCTGAGCGCCAGCCACCCCGCCGCCGCGAGCACCAGCCCGTGGCCCACGTCGCCGAACATCAGGCCGAACATGACCACGAACGAGATCGCCACCAGGGGCGTGGGGTCGATCTCGTTATAGGCCGGGAAGGCATAGTTGGTCACGAGCCCCTGAAAGGCCTTGAACAGCCCGCGGTTGCCCAAGGTGGTGGGGACCGAGGCCGCGTCGCCGGCCTGCTCGGCGGTGGCGATGTCCACCTCCACCCGCCCGCTGGTCAGGTCCCGCACCGCCTGCACGAGCTCGGGCAGCCGCCGCGTGGGCACCCAGCCGGCCACGAGATAGACGTCGCGAACCTGGCCAAAGTGGTGCGCGGCGCGCATCAACGACAGGTCCGACCGCGCGTGCCAGAGCAACTCGGCCAGCGGCTGGCCCCAGGCGTCGCGCAGCCTGGCGGTCTCCAGATCGAGGGCATTCTTTTGCGCCCGCAGTTGCTCGGCCTCTTCGCCCAGCGCGCGCCCGATGGCGGCAGGGGTGCCGCGATACTCGGTCGGCATCGAGATGGGGGCCATATAGGCGCTATTGGCGGCCCGGTCCAGGATCTCCCGGTCCCTGGCCGAGCCAAAGAGCGCCACCAGCGTGCCCGATCCCTCCTCACCCAGGTTCATGATCACGTGCGGGACGTGCAAGAGGCTGGAATTGAAGCGATCCAGGTTGGCGGCAGGGATGATGCCCACCTGCGCATGCAGGAAAGAGAGGTCGCGCAAGCTCGCCAGGTCCACGTCGAGCGCCGCCAGCGGCCGCAGGCGCTGCTGGAGGATCTGCAGCTCGGCCAGCCGCTGCTCCAGCCCCTTGAGCTGGCGCACCAACGGCATGACCTCGCGCTCGATGGCCAGGATTCGGTCGCGCAGCTCGGCGGATCCCAGGGTCGCGGTCAGGTCGCTGCCTTCGGCCAGCGCCTCGGACGTCTGCAGCGTCCCCGTCATGAGCAGGATGCGCTGCTCAAAGCCCTGGTACTCCTGGATGCGGTCCAGCCAGGGCTCGGCGGAGCCATCCTCCGACCGGCTGAGGTAGCTGGTGTCGATCTGGTGCAGGACGCCCTTTTGCGCGATGGCTTTGGTGACCGCCTCGATGTCCTGGCGCGGCACCAACAGGCTCAGCTCGCTCATCTCTTCAGCGTGAAACATCTGGACTCTCCACGGTCATGCGAATTGGTGGACCATATAGTCCTGATAGGCTGGCCGGCGCAAGCCCGACATCTTGGCCTCCGCCAGCACCATCAGGTCGCGCGTCTCGGCTCGCTTCTGCATCAGGTAGGCGAGGATCACGCCCAGGTGGAAGGGATAGCCCGTCAGCGCCGCCCGGCAGAGCTTGTCCAGGTAGCGGTGCAAGGCGACTTCCAGCCGCGGGAGCCAGCCGGGCTGGCCGACCTCCGCCGGGGGCGCCGCCTCGCCCCAGACCTGGCGCAAGAGAGGCGTCACCTCTTGCCCCGCCGCGATGCCCCGAATGACGCTGTCGTTGCTGCGATAGCCGTAGGGCAGGGTATAGTTGATGATCTCGGCCAGTGATTTGTCATAATAATAGCGATAGCGCAGCGCCCACATGATGTTGGTGATGTCGTACCAGGTGCCGATGAGCTGCTGCGCCCACTTGCGGCTGTCACCTTTGGTCTCCTGGATGGCGCGCCAGAGCCGCCGGTAATAGTCCAGGTCCAGCGCCACTTCCAACGGAAAGAGGCTGCGCTCCTCCTCGAAACGGGCCAGGGCGTGGCGCAGCGCGTCGCCGTAGGGCGTCCCTTGCAGCCGCAACACCAGCTCTGGCACGTCCCGCGCCACGAGCAGCGCGTCCATGTCCAGGGAGGAGGCCCGGCCCAGCGGGAAGAGAAAGCCCTTCATGCGCTCCGCCGACTCGCCCACCTGCAGGCCGCGCAGCACCGTCTTGAGGTTATCCACCTCGTAGAGCTGCTTCAGCAAGAGCACCAAGGGCTGATCGGCCTTGGGGGTGAGGTCAATGATGTGGGCGAAGCGCAGCGCCACGTTGGCGTTCAGCCGCGCCTCCAGCAGCTCACAAGGGGGGCAGACGGCCTCGAACTCGGCGAGCTGCGGCCCGTAGCTCGTTTGCTTGAGCGCGAGCAAAAACCCCAGCGCGTCGCGCGAGCCGTCCAGCTCGCGCCACTCCTCGGCGGTCAGCATGCGGCCCAACATGCCGCGCACGTGGACGTTGGGCGTGATGTAGGCGGGGAGGCCCCATGGCATCTTGGCTCTCCTATCCTTCGGCTCGCGCCACTTGCGCCAGGACGAACCCCACCGCTGCCTCCACGCGCTCCTCCGCCGCCCCGCGCAGGCGCGCCGCCTGCGCCTCGGCCTCGGCGAGGACCTTCTGCCGCTCCTCCTCGGCCTGCTGTCGCGTGGCGGCCAGCAGCCGCTCCGCCTCCGCGGCGGCCCGCTCACGCGCCTCGCGGGGGAGGGCGCGGGCCTCGGTTTCGGCCTGGCCGCGGACCTGCTTGCCCAGCTCGCCCGCCTCGTTGAGGATGGCGCGCATCTCTTGTTCGACCTCTAGCACCTGCTTGATCATGTCGCGGATCACGCGCTATTCCTCCATCGCGTCATCGGGCAGCGGGAGCGCGTCGGCGTCCTTGGCGGCCCACAGCCGGCAAAAGGCGCAAACGTCGGGCACGGTGGTGGGCTGCCCGCAGACCCGGCACTCGTGATATTCCGGCGGCGCGAGCTTTTCCAGCACGATGCGCCCCTCGTCCCGCGCCCGGAGAAAGTCCAGGTAGAATTGCAGCTTGCTCCCCGGCGAGCGGTCCTCCACCTGGTTCAAGAGCCCCTTGGCAAAGATGGAGGTGGCGTCCACGGCGAAGGGGCACTCGTCCTGGATATAGTCGATCCCCCGCAGCAAGGTATACGCCGCCGACTCGCGCTCGTAGATCAAGCAGAGCGGCTTGACCTTGCGGGCCAGCTTGGGGTGGATGGAGGGGAGCACGGGGCTCTGCCGCCCCAGGTAGCCGGTCCGCCAATGCATGGTGTTCTGATAGAGCGCCGCCGCCTCGTCGTCCAGGTTGTGGCCGGTGGCCAGCACGGTATAGCCGCCCTCGTAGGCGATGCGGTTCATGGCGTGGCGCTTGATCAGCCCGCAAAGGGAGCAGGGCTTGCGGCGCCGCTGGTACACCATCTCGGGGATGCTGCGCCCTTGCTCGGCCTTGACGTCCACCACGTGCAGGCGCAGCGCCACGCCCTCCGCCGCCCAGCGCGCCACAAAGCGGTGGATGCACTCCAGCGAGGCGTCCGAATAGCCGCCGTGGTGGATGCCCAGGTGGATATACATGCCGTCGGCCTGGTAGCCCAGGCGCAAGAGCATGTCCCACAGCCCCAGCGAGTCCTTGCCGCCCGAGACGGCCACCAGGAGGCGGTCGTGGGGGCCAAACATGGCGAAACGCTCGATGGTCCGGGCCACCTGCGTGGGCAACCAGTCCACGTAACAGCTCTCGCATAGCGCCAGCCGGTGCCGTCGCATATTGACGGCGGCCGGCTGCCCGCACTTGCCGCACCTCATAACCTGCTCACCTTATGTTAATTCGAGTTGGTTCGCTCATTATACCGCCGTTCCGGCGAACGGTCAAGGCTGCGTGGCGCCTGCCCCCAGTTGACGGGGCGGCCCGTCGCGCTATAATGCCCTTGTCGCTGCCCGATCACCGCCTCCCGAAAGGAGTCCCATGACCGTGCCCTGGTACGAGAAGCAACTGCGCATCCTGCATGCCAGCCTCGGCTTTGCGCGAAACGAGCTGCCCACCGTGGACCTGGTCGCCTTTGCCCGCGATGTCAAGGCCCAGAACTATAACGCCCAGCACGTGGAGTACAGCGTCTCCTGGGATGGGGAGAACCGCATCTTTCTCTTCCAGACCGACCAGGCCCGCGCCGTCCCTCGCGACGTGCTGAAGGAATACCTCCCCGAGGCCCACAAGCTGGGGATCAAGGTCTTTATCTATGTCAACGTCCACTGGGCCAACAAGTCCTTCATCGAGGAGCGGCCCGAGTGGGTGCAGCGCAAGGTCGATGGCGAGCCGCTCACCGGCATGTACGGCGGCAAGGGCACCGCGCCCTGCGTCAACACCAGCTACCTCCCCTGGATCGCCGGGCTGATCGAAGAGATGGGCTCCAAGTATCCCATCGACGGCATTTTCCTGGACGGTCCCTGCTTTTACGTCGGCACCTGCTATTGCCCCGATTGCCAGCGGCTCTTTCGCGAGCGGTACGGGGTGGACATCCGCGAGGTCACCACGGAGCAGCACCCCCATTGGCCCGATTTCGTCCAGTTCCGCTACGACTCGATCACCCATTTCAACGCCGTCTGCCGCGAGGCGCTGCACAAGCACGTCCCCGGCGCGCCGCTCTACATGAACGCCAACGGCCTGCACTCCGGCCGCTGGAACGGCCGCAGCAACCGGACGCTGATCCCCTCGCAGGACATCCTCGGCGCGGAGGGCGGTTTCATCTTTTACGGCAAGCCCATGGACGTCCCGCTCTGGAAGGTCTCCGGCACGGCCAAGTACCTGGAGGCCCAGGCGCGGGGCAAGCCCACGGTCATCTTTACCGCCGTCGGGCACAAGCCCTGGGAGTACCCGCTCACCGCGCCCGAGATCAAGCTGAACACCGCCGCCACCTTTGCCGCGGGCGCCAACCCCTGGCTGGGCGGCTACCAGAAGGACCTGCACGACCCCTCGCTGATCGCCGTCGCCGACGAGCTGGGCTTTTTCGCCCGGCATGAGGAAGCCCTCTCCGGCACCGCCTCCCTCGCCGAGACGGCGCTCCTGTGGTCGGAGGACACCGCCGACTATTACGGCGCGCACATGCCCGAGATCGACTTTATCGTGGACCGCCCCCAGGCCAAGCAAGAGTTCGATTACCAGTCCTCCTTCTCCGGCGGCTACGAGGCGCTGCTGCGCACCAACACCCCCTTTGCCGTCGTGGACAATGTGGGGGTGGAGGCGGAAGGCGCGCTGCGCGGGATGCGCACGCTGCTGCTCACCGACGCGGCCTGCATGTCCGCCGCCACCGCCGCGGCGATCCGCGAGTGGGTGCGCGCGGGCGGGACGCTGGTCGCCACCGCCAATAGCTCCCTCTATGACGAGCGGGGCCGCCAGCGCGACGATTTCCTGCTGGCGGATGTCTTCGGCGCCTCCTACGTGGGGCCGCGCGGGCTATCGGGTTGGGACCAGATCCAGTTGAGCGCGGCGGCTAGGGCGCGGCACGGCCTGGCGCGGGAGGACATCCCCTCGCCCACCTACCAGCTCCGCGTCCGGGCGCTCCCCGGCGCCGAGGTGGCGGCGCGCTATTATGAGCCCACCGAGAGCCGCTACTCCGGCAAGCCCGACGTCAGCGCCGACCCGGCCATGCTCTATCAGCGCTACGGCCAGGGGCAGTGCCTCTATATCGCCGGGAGCGCCGCGCGCCACTATTGGACCTACCGCATCGACGAGTGGCACAAGCTGCTGACCTTTGGCGCGCTGGAGAGCCCGCTGCTGCAAGTGCTGGCGCCCTCCCCCGCGGTGGAGGCGATCCTGCGCCAGCGCAAGGGCGGGAGCGACTGGGTGGTGCACCTGCTCAACTATACCGGGGGCATGGAGCGCCCGATCAAGCGGATCGTGGAGCTGGGCGACGTCGCCATCCGGCTGCGCCAGGCCAAGGACCCGGCGCGGGCCGAGGCGCTGCGCGCTGGCGTCCCTTTGCGCTGGCGCCGCGAGGGCGACTATGTCGTCCTGACCCTGCCCAAGCTGACCCACCACGAGGCCATCCATATCGTCTGGGCCTGAGCCCGAGAAAGGAACCAACATGACGGGAGCTGATGTGCTGGTCAAGGTCCTGCAAGAGCAGGGCGTGACCTTTGTCGCCACGCTGTGTGGCAACGGCCTGGACCCCTTCTTTATCGCCTGCCGCCGCGCGGGGCTGCGCCTGGTGGACACCCGCAACGAGCAGGCCGCCGCCTACCTGGCCGACGCCTACGCTCGGCTGACGGGCAAGCTCGGCGTCTGCGCGGTGAGCAGCGGCATCGCCCACGTGAACGGGCTGGCGGGCGTGCTCAACGCCTATTACGACGGCGCGCCGATGCTCCTCATCACCGGCGAGTCGGCCTCGCCCGCCCACGGCGGCCGCGGCAAGTTCCAGGAGCTGGACCAGGTGGCCCTGGCCGCGCCCATCTGCAAGGTCGCCAAGCGGCTGAGCGACCCCCGCGCGCTGGCCTTCGAGGTCCGCGAGGCGCTGGCCATCGCCCAGTCGGGCCGCCCCGGGCCGGTGCATCTCACCATCCCCATGGACGTCTTGCAGGCCGAGGCGGAGGACCTGGCCGTGCAGCGCCCGGCGCTCCCCTACCTGCGCCCCGCCGGCGACCCGGCGCTGGTGCGCAAGGCGGTGGATTGGATCGCCAAGGCCACCCAGCCGGTGCTGGCGGTGGGCAGCGGCGCCTTCTACAGCCAGGCGGGCGACGCGCTGGAGCGCTTTATGAAGCTGACCGACATCCCCACCGTGACGCCCATCTGGGACCGCGGCGCGATCCGGCGCGGCGCGCCCCAGTTCCTGGGCGTCATCGGCGCGGCCAGCGGCGGCCCCGACCTCCTCTCCGATTGCGACCTGCTGGTTATCGTCGGCGCGCGGACGGATTATCGCCTGGGCTATGCCTTGCCGCCGGCGCTCAACCCCGAGGCGCGGGTGATCCGTGTGGATATCGACGCCGCCGAGCTGGCGCTGGGGACCGAGCCGCACCTGGCCATCCTGGGCGACCCGGCGCTGGTGCTGCGGGCCTGGTCGGACGAGTGGCAGGCGCGCAAGAACCCGCCGCATAGCCGCTGGCTGGCCGCCGCTCGCCAGCGCGACGCCGCCTTTCGCGCCCGCTGGACGGACGTCCCCGCCGCGCCGCCCATGACCGGCCAGCATGTGGTGGAGGCGCTGCGCCCCTTCCTCACCGAGGACACCATCTTTTTGGTGGATGGCGGCAATATCGGACAGTGGGCGCACATGCGCCTGGCCGATGGCTACCCGGCCACCTGGCTGACCTGCGGCGCCAGCGCCGTGGTGGGCTGGGGGCTGGGCGGGGCCATGGCGGCCAAGCTGGCCTATCCCGACCGCCCGGTGATCCTCCTCTCCGGCGACGGCTCCATCACCTTCACCATCGCCGAGTTCGAGTGCGCGACGCGCCAGGGGCTCCCCTTCGTCGCCGTGCTGGCCGACGACCAGGCGTGGGGCATCGTCGTCTGCGGGCAGCAGTCGCGGTATGAGTGCACCATGGCCAGTTGCACCGGCGCCATCCGCTACGACCATTTGGCGGAGAGCATGGGCGCGCTGGGCATCCGCGCCGAGACCGTGGACCAGATCGGCCCGGCCATCGCGCGCGGGCTGGCCGAGTCCCGCCCGACGCTGGTGCATGTGCCCATCGCCACCGCCGCCCCGTTCGACGCATAGGACCATTGTGCCATTCCGCTCCCGCGGGGGCGCGTTATACTGGGAGGTGAGCCAGGCGGCCGCGCTGGCCCTGGCTCATCCTGTCCAGGTTGTGTGGATCAGAGCTGATGGCATCGAAACATGATGGATTGACCGATCCTAGACACGAGCAACGGTTCCGCCTCCTCACCGTCGCCGGCGTGGTGGCCGGGGGGGCGTTGGCTTCCTTTCTCCTGGACCGCGTCGAGGTCCTGTGGGCGGTGCTGCTCATCGCCGCCATCGAGCTGGCCATGCTGGGGGTGGTGGCCACCTGGTCTCGCTGGGGCCGCCACCTCTTTGTGATGGATAGCTTTGCCCTGGCGGCGGACGTGCTGGCCATCACGCTGGGGCTGCACTTTTTGGGCGGCGTCGAGTTCCCCTTCGACTGGATCTATGCCGTCTACCTCTCCGCCGTCTCGATCTCGCGGGGCCCGCGCACCGGCCTCATCCTGGCCCAGTGGAGCATCCTCTGCTATGGCACCCTGATCTGGGCCGAATACCAGGGCCTTTGGCCGCACATGGCCCTGTTGCCCGTCTTTGCCCGCTCGCCCCTCTATAGCGACCCCGACTATATCCTGACCAAGCTCTTCTCCAACGCCGTCATGTTCAACGTCGGCGCGCTGACCGCGGCGTTCTTCGCCGGCGCCATCCGCTCCAAGGTGGAGGAGCGGACCCGCGAGCTGCAACAGGCGCAGGTCCAGCTCTCCCAGTCGCAGCGGCTGGCGACGCTGGGGCAGATGGCGGCGAGCCTCGCCCACGGCCTGGCCAGCCCCATCACCGGCATCAAAGGCTCCGCCGAGCTGCTCATGGAGGAGCTGCCCGAGGCGCACCCCGGCCAGCGCCGCCTGGAGCAGATCCTGCACTGGGCCGACCACCTGGCCAGCATCCTGGACCGGCTGCGCAACCTGGGCCGCCCGACCAAAGAGGAGCGCGTCCCCGTGGAGATCAACGGCGTGGTGGGCGAGGTGCTGGACCTGGCCGCCAAGCTGCTGGGCCAGCGCGACATCGAGGTGCGCCGCGTCCTGGCGCCCGACCTGCCGCTGGTGCTGGGGTCGGCGCGGCTGCTGGAAGAGATGTTCATGAACCTGGTGATGAACGCCAAGGACGCCATGCCCAACGGCGGCAAGCTGACCGTCACCACCCGGCGGGGCGATGGTCCGCATGGCGAGAGCGTCCTGGTGGACCTGCAAGACACGGGGGTGGGGATGAGCCCCGAGGTCAAGAAGCGCATCTTTGAGGCGTTCTTTACCACCAAAGGCGAGCGCGGCTCCGGGCTGGGGCTCAACATCTGCCGCCAGATCGTGGTGGACCACGGCGGCCAGTTGACCGTGGAGAGCGAGTTGGGCGCGGGCAGCACCTTTACCGTGCGCCTGCCGGCGGCGCGCTGATCGCAGATCGCGTATCGCAGATCGCGGATCGCAGATCGCGGATCGCAGATCGCAGATCGCTGATCGCAAATCGCAGATCACGTATCGCGTATCGCAAATCGCGGGGCCAGAGTTGTCCGTCTCCTGCGATAGGCGATTAGCCATAAGCGATTTGCTATATGCGCCCTACCACCGGCCCCGCCGGCGTGTCGCGCACCTGCCAGCCCAGCGCGGCGATCCGCCCGCGGAGCGCGTCGGCGGCGGCCCAATCGCGCCGCTGGCGGGCGGCCTCTCGCTCGGCTACCAGCGCGGTCACCTCGGCGGTCACCCCGGCGGGCGCCTCCGGCGACGCCTCTGGCGTCGCTTGCGCCCGCGCCCAGACCTCGGCCGGAAGCCCCTCCGGCCCCGCCGGCAAGCGGAACGCCCCGAGCTCCTCGCAGGAAAAGCGCGCGCCGTCCTCGTGCCGGATCTCCTCGCCGCCCTCGCGCGCGATGGTGACGCCGCCCGCGCCCATCACCCAGCAGCGCCCCTCGGCCACCTCCACCAGGAGCGCCGTGTGCTCGTCGATGCCCACCACCGTCTGCCCGGCGGGCAAGAGCGCCGCCAGCTCGCCAAAGCGGGAGCGGCCCATGAAGCAATGGCTGGTATCCAGCTCGTCGCCGCCGTCGTGGTTGTTCCAGTGGGGGACCAGCACCAGCGACAGGCCATAGGCGCCCCAAAAATCCAGCCCCGGCTGCCAGTGCAGCGCTTCGCCCACCTTGTAGATCTCGTACACCGGCAGCGCCCAGGCGCTCAGCGCGATGGTGGCGGCGCTGGCGAGCGCGAGCGCCGCGCCCAGGCGGTGCCGCGCTACCAACGCCTGCCAGGCCAGGCTGTCTCGCAACTGGCGCACGGCATAGGTGGGGCTGCCCGGTCCCATAAAGAGCAGGTTGCTGCCCCAGAGCGGCGCGATGACCGCGGGGTCGTCGGGGCTAAAGGGCGTGCCCCGCTTGCGGGCGGGGACCAGGGTCACTTGCGGGTTATGGTTGCGCAGGTGCTGCTCCAGGTACTCGGCGATCCTACCGGCCACCCGCGGCGAGTTCAGCTCGAACCCGGCGGGCGTCTCCAGCACGGCCACGCGCACCGGCGCGTCGAGCTGGCGCATCACCGCGTCATAGACGCGCTGGGCCCCCGGCGCGATCTCGCCGGAGCCGAACATGGCCACCCACCCAGGCCGCATGCCGATCCTCCCTCAACCGCTCCTATCCCCGACCTCTGGCGACAAATCGCCCACCGTGAACTCGGCCCTCTCCTGCGATCCGCGATCAGCGATTGGCGAGAAGCCCCCAAATCTCGCGCGCGCAGCGCTCCCACGAAAAGCGCGCCGCCTGCGCCCGCCCCGCTGCGATGAGCCGCTGGCGTCGCCCCTCGTCCAGCGCGGCGACCCGCAGCGCCTCGGCCAGCGCCGCCGTGTCCGTGGGGTCCACCAACAGGGCGGCGTCGCCGGCCACCTCGGGCAGCGCGCTGACGTTGGAGCAGACCACCGGCGTCCCGCAGGCCATCGCCTCCAGCACCGGCAGGCCAAACCCCTCGTAGAGGCTGGGCAGCGCAAAGCAGCGCGCGCCGCTCAGCAGGGCGGGGAGGTCGTCTTGCGCCACATAGCCAGGGAAATGGACGCGGCGCTCCAGCCCCAGAGCTTCCACCTGCGCAAATATCTCGTCGTAGAGCCAGCCCTTCTTGCCGGCGATCACCAGGTCCGGCGCGGCAGTGTTTTGACATAACATGGCGAAAGCCTGCACCAGCCGGGCCAGGTTCTTGCGCGGCTGCAACGTCCCCACGTAGAGGACGTACTCTTCCGGCAGCCCGTACCGCTCGCGCGCCGCCCGCCGCGCCGCGGCGTCCGTCACCGGCGCGAACTCGCGCCCCACGCCGGGATAGACCACGACGATCTTGGTGGCGGGGGTATGATAGAAGCGGATCAGGTCGCGGCGGGTGGCCTCGGAATCGGCGATCACCTGCGTGGCCACGCGGGCGTTCCAGCGGGTGGAGAGGTCCAGGTACCACCGGGCGAAGCGGGTGTGCGCCTCCGGGTGATAGAGGTAGCCCAGGTCGTGCACCGTCACCACCGTCCGCCGCGGGCGGACGGGTGGCAGCACGTGGGCGGGGACGAACAGCGCGTCCGGTGGGCGCAGGAGCATCTCCCACGATAGCCGCAGGTGGGTCCACAGGCGGGGGAAGGGGATGACCCGCGCCTCGCCCCCGGCAAAGAGCCCCGGCGGCGGGGGCTGGTTATAGTAGAGCGTGATGGGCGTCTCCCCGGCCAATGCCAGCAGCCGGCGGATCACCTGGTAGGAGTAATGCTCGGTCCCGGTGCGCTGCGCCACGGCGGCGCGGCTGGCGTCGATCCCGATGCGCATGGCCGCTTCACCTCACCTCGGAGACCAGCAGGCTGGCGGCCCCGGCGGCTCGCAGCGCCTCCAGCACCGGCTCGAACTCGGCGGGCAGCAGCGCGATCATGTTGCCGCCCATCCCCGCGCCGACCAACTTGGCCCCCGGCGACCCGGCCCCCTTGGCCGCGCCGATCAGCCGCTCCAGCTCGGGCGAGCTGACCCCGATCTCGCGCAAGAGCGCCTGGTTCTCGTCCATCAACGGCCCCAGCGCCGCCGTCTCGCCGCCCTCGATGGCCCGCCGCCCGCGCCGCGCCACCTCGCCGATGGCGTCGAAAAGCGCCTCGTAGCGCGGGCGATCCGCCTCCCAGCGCCCGCGCACCGCGCCGACGGCCATGCGCGTGGGAGACGCGATGCCCGTCCCGGCGATGGCGAGGCGGAAGGGCCGCTCCACGGCAAAGGTCTCGATGGGCTGGCCGCGCACGAAATAGACCGGCCGGGCGTAGCTCACCACAGTGTTGTCGATGCCGCTGGGCGTGCCGTGGTAAAGCACCTCCGCCTCGTAGACCAGCGCCGAGACCTCCGCGTCGGCCAGCGAGGCGCCGAGGTGCGCGGCCAGCGCCCGCACCAGCGCCGCCGAGACCGCCGCCCCGCTGCCCATGCCGCTGGCGACGGGGATGTCCGAGCGGATGGCGATGGTCAGGTCGGGGAGCGTGGCCGCGCCCAGCCGCTCCAGCGCCCGCCGCGTCACCAGCTCCAACCCGCGCAGCCGCTCGCCCGCCGGTTGGCCGAGGACCAGCCGCTCGTCCAGGTCGTGGGCGAGGATGGTCACGCCGCCGGCGGGCGCGTCCTCCACGGTGGCCGTGGCGAGCGCCTGGGCCACCGGCACGGCGATGGCCGGGCGGCCATAGACCACGGCGTGCTCGCCAAAGAGGATCACTTTGCCGGGGGCGTGGGCTTGGGTCATCTGGCTCCTTGCGCGTTCAGGATGCGCGGATCATACCCGATCAGGGGCGCATCGCCAAGTTCATCCCTTCGTCTCAGCGCCGGCCGATGATCTGCTCCAGGATCGTCGGATCCTTGATCTCCCAGTCTCGCGCCAGCAGCAGTATCTTGGAGAGGATCTCGGCGGACCTGGGGTCATCGTCGGCGAAGGGGAGAAAGAGCCGCCCGCGGTGCTGGGCGTGGACGGGGACGATGCAGACCTGCCCGCCCGGCTGCTGGTGCACGACGGCGCTGCCCAGGTGCACCGAGTAACTGGCCAGCCGCCCTTCGATCAGCGTGCGGGGCGCTTGCAGGCGGACGTTATCCAGCCCCAACGCGGCGCACGTCTCGGCGACCAGCGCGGCGCGCAGCTCCACCGTCGAGGCGCTGGCCTCGGGATCCACGCCGCCCTGGTGGGCGACGCTGACGACCAGGTCGAGATCGCGCATGACCTCGCTAAAGAGCCGGGGCGGGACCTCGGCCAGTGGCATCACCCAGTCGCGCCGGGCAAAGCGCACGCCCTCGATGGTCAACCCCTCCACCTCGGCGGGGGTGAACCAGGCGCCCAGCGACTCCACCCAGGCGGTGATCCCCCAATTGTGATAAGCGTGGTAGATCCCTTCCTCGGGGTGGCTGATCCAGCCCCGCCCCGCCAAGAGTGCCTGCGCCTGCCTCGGGTTGACCTGGTGCCCGGCGTAGCGGCGCGAGATGTCGCCCTCCGCCCGCTCGGCCTCGGTCAGCACGTAGAGCTCGCGGAAAACCTGCTTAAAGGGCTGGATGCGCTCGGAGAAAAAGCACTCGCGCTGCCAGGCGGTCCACTCCCCGCTCTCCAGCAGATCGAGCGGGTGAGCCAGTCGCAGCCGGTCGCCGGGCGGGACGGGTTGCTTTCGCCCGTCGTGCGCTTGCAGCGCGCCTCCCCGCTCCACCGGATAGCCGATGGCCGCGTCGCTGCTAAAGACCAGATCGCGGATCATCGGAGCCAGGACGGGATGCTCGGCCAACTGGCGCAGCTCGGCGCCGGTGAAAACGTCGCCGCGGCACATGGCCTGCTCCAGCGCCCGCCGGGTCCGGGCGATCTGGCGCTCTAGCGCCCGAGCGCGCTCCTGCAGCGTGGCCACGGCCGGGTCTTTCTTGGCGGCAGCCGGGATGGCCTTGAGCCGTTTTCCCGCCTTTTCCACGGTCAACTCGGCTTGGCCCAGCTCGTCCAGGGATAGCGAGACGGTCACCTCCCCCGCGGTCGCGGTCAGCGGGCCAGCGGCCAGGTCCGCCGATTGGCGGGCTTCCATGGCCCATTGCAGCCGCTGCGGGTCGGGATAGCCGGCGGTGCGCGCCAGGTTATCCAGGGCGATGCGGGCGGCCAGCTTTTCGCTCTCGCGGCGCTGGGAGCCGAACTTGGCCCCCGTGCGCACGAATTCCTGGATGGCGCCATAGCGCGCCAAGATCTCGGCCTCGCGATCCGCGCCCTCGGGCAGGGGCAGCAGGCCGAGCGCCCGCACTGCGTCCTGGTGGCGCTTCCCGGCGATGCGGGCCAGGAGCTGGTCCCGGTCCAGGCGGCCGCGCATGGCATCGGCGTAGAGCTGCGCCCGCTTGTGCCCGGCGCCGTAGCTGGCATAGGGTGCCGCCCGGTCCAGCGCGTCCCAGCGCTCCTCGCCCAGGGCGCGATAGGCCCGCCAGAACCAGGCGACATCGGTGGCACCCTCCAGCAAGTCCTCGCCGTCCAACGGCGTGCGCTGCTGGATCTCGGCTTTCCACTCGTCCAGGATCTCGCGGCTGATGCCCCAGCGCCGGTCCTTGGTGTGGGCGTGCAGCCACCAAACCGCCTCCTCGAACCCTGGCCACTCCAGGGCGTGCTCCACGAACCGCGCCCATTGGGGTGTATAGGCGGCCAAATCGATCAGCCGCCGCTCGACGATCCCCGCCGCCCGCACAGCGGCGGCAAAGTCCTCGGGCGTGTCGCTTGGCTCGGGGAAGGTCATGGCGACGAGGTGGCTGAGCACGCTGATTTTGGATAAGTACTCGTGGGTGTAGCCGCGATCGAAGGGGTCGTTGCCCATGGCCTGGAGCAGGCGGACGAGCACGACCTGGCCCCCGGCGTAGGCCAGCGCGCGGGCCGGGGCCGAGGCGGCGGTCGGCAGGTCGGTGCGCGCCGTCTCCACCTCCACGATCCGCCTCCGGCAGCGGTTCGCCAGTTCCTGGAGCACGGGGTAACGCAGGGCGAGGGGCGCGGGTTTGCGGCCTGTCCAGGAAAAGAGCTGCCGGAATCCGTTCGTGATGTCTCCTGGGGGACGGGGACCGAGCAGGTGGTCCAGCACGTCGGCCTCGATGGCGCCGCCAGCGGCCTGGGCGGCCAGCACATCCTCCAACGGCGGCCGGAAGCGCGGCAGCGCCGGCCCTGGCTCGTCCATCCAGCGCAACAACCCCCACAGCCGGATGTGATGCCGGGCCTCCCAGGACTCTGGGCACAGCCGGCGATGCTCGCGCGCCTGATCCAGCCAGGCCCGCAGCGGCGGGGCATCCCGCCAGAGCGGCTGACTGGCATCGAACGAGCCGGCCATCGCTTTGACGACGATCACGTTGGGGCCGGACCCGGACTGAGCCGGGACGCGCGGCAGCTCTTGCGCCGGGATCAGGCTCAGGCCATACTCCACCGCGTCGATCAGGAAATCCGCCGCCCCCGCGGGTGGGTGCAGCCGGGTCAGCCAACTCAAAACCCCGGCGACGATGTGCAGGTAGCGAATCTCGTCCCGATCCATCTCGCCCAGCAGGGCAGGCCAGGCCTCCCGCAGCCAGTTGGCCGGATAGCGCGCCAGATAGTTGTCCCGCTGCCAATAGCTTTGCAGCAGCGCGCCAGCCCGCAGCAGCTCCAGGCCGTCCGGGTCGCGCTGGGCGGGCGGTCGCCCGGCCCACCAACCTTCCCACACCTCGCGCAGGGGCAGGCGCGCGGCGTCCTGCTCGGGAGGCAGGTCGGGCCGTGGGGATACAAGCAGATACGCGAGGTCGCCCAGCAGCTCTTCTCGCTTGCCGTCTGATAGCTCCAGGGTGATGGGCGTCGCCCGGTGCTCGTGGACCAGCCCGTTGAGGGCGCGGAGGCAAGCCACAGCGGCCTCGCTGACCAGCGAGCGATCCCCGGGCCGCGCCAGGGGCGGCTTGATCCGCCGGGGCGGCGTTGGTTGGGTGCGTTGCCGAGGGTCCAGCAAGCCGAGCGCGTCATCCAGCGTCGCCTCCTGCCGCTCCCGGCCGAGCAGGCGGCCGAGCAGCTCCCGCTCGGTCGCGGATAGGTCCCCATGCCCCGCCTGATGCTCGGCGGCGAGCGCCCGGCTGTCCGCGACGGCGCGCCCCGCTTCCACCAGCCCTGCCAGCAAGTGCAGCCCGGCCTGCCGCGGCAGGGTCTCCGGCGCTCCCAGGAGCCGTCTGGCGCTGGCCAGGGCGGCGTCGTCGCGCTGCGCCAGCAAGAGCGGCAGCAGGGTCTCGCGCAGGTCAGCGGCCTTGCGGCCCAGCAATGCCTCCAGGCGCGGCGCCTCCTCCTCGGTGACCGGGCGCCGCCCCAGCCCCTTGGCCGCGCGGCGGCGCACCTCCTCGGCCGGGTCGCGCAGCAGCTCTAGGAGCGTGTGGCGCGACTCGGCGGTATCCGCGGCGGCCAGACGGTCCACGGCGTCGGCGCGCCGGTAGGGCCCCATCATGGCCAAATAGGGCGTGAGCCGCGTGGCCGGGCGGGAACCAAGGCACTCGGTAAGCAGTTGGGCAGCCGTCTGGCGGTCGGTCTGGAGCCGCAGCCAGGGCCACAGGATCGGCTCCAGTTCTCTCTTCCCCTTGGGTAATCGGGCGACGAGCCGCTCCAGCCGCTCAAAGAGGTCGGTCTCGCCCATCCGCGAATCCACGTGGGGCAGATAGGCGGGCAGGGCGGCCAGCGCCACCCGCAGGTCGGGGTCGTCCAGCGCCGCGGCGACGGCCTGTATGGAGCTGACCAGGCCCACCTGGGCCAGGAGATAGGCAGCGGCAAAGCGCCGCTCCAGGTCGGGGTCCGCCAGCAGGCGCGTCGCGGGCTCGATGGCGGCGACGGCGTCCTGGAAGGCCGCGGCCCACAGCGCCAGGTAGACGGCTTGGCCGTCCCCGCACGCCAGTGCCGCGTCTCGTCCGGCTGGGTCGTCCAGATAGGCCAGCGCCTGTTCCAGGGCCAGGCTCACGCTCCGGGCGTTCTCCACGTCGAACGGCAGGCCGAACCAGACGGCCGCCGCGCGCACCGTGGCCGCAAAGCGCGTCAGGTTGTGGTCGAGGATCAGCCGCAGCATGCGCCGGTAGGCCTCGGGCTGAGCCATATCCACCGTTTCCAAAACCACCTGGCGCAGCCCCTCCTGGCGCTCGGCGGCCAGCAGCAGCCGCTCCACGAAAGCCCAGCCGTCGGGCCGCGAGGCGGCCAGCAGTGCGCTGGTAACGTGGCGCCCCATGACGCCGACGGGGTGCCCGCCCGAGGCCGAGGCGCACAGGGTAGCCAAGACCGCTTCGCCTTCCTTCCCGCCGCCATCCATCGCCGCGGCCAGTAGCGCGGTCAAACAGGTGGGCGGCACCCACCCCAGGTGGGGCGCCCAGGCGGCGTACCAGGCCACGTTCTGGTCGTAAAGAGCGGTCAGGTTGATCATTTCCCGGAGCCAGTTGCCGCGCTTGGGCCGGCTGGTGCGCGGGTTGTTCGGCGCGCGAAAGGCGCGGCGATCGTAACCGGACAGATAGGGCTGCCCCACCTGGAGCAGCCAGGCCTTTTCGACGTGGGGAGCGAGCGCGGGGAACAGAGCCTGCCAGATCTTGTTGCGGCGGCGCTCGCCAAGTTCGTCAAGCTCCTCCACGGCTGGCGGATAGGTCTCGTCGTCGACATCATCGGCCAGGGGCTGGCCGGCGGCGTCCCGGCCGAGCAGGGTGCGAGCCAGGTCGCGCTCCCTGCGTGGAAGCTTGGCGACGCGGTCCAGCCGGCGCTGTATGCCATCGGCGATCCGCAGGGCTTTGAGCTGTTGCTGCGCTTCCTCTCGGGTGAGCATCCTAACCCCCCGCCAGGGCGACCAGCCGGACGAAGGAGACGCGGCTGCCCGGCGCCAATGCGATTGCCGCGTCCAGGCTCATCTGTTGCTGGCCGTCCACAAAGACCAGGTAGAGCCGATCCTCGAACGCCTGGAGGGCCGTGGCTACGGCGGCCTGTGGATCAACCGTCTGCCGCGCCTCGTGCCCGCCGGTGTCCACCTTGCCTGCGGCCAGCCCCTGCGCGATCTCGCCGGACGTCAGCACGCGCGCCAGCCGCCGCTCCTGCTGCCGCTGGCGGAAGGCTACCACCTCCTCCACCACGATGCGCGCGATCAAATCGCGCAAGCTGAGGGATGCTCCCTGGCCTGGGGCGAGGGCGGCCAGCGGGATTGCCCAATCGTCGAAAAGGGGTTTCTTTCGGCCCAAGACTTTGGCCTCGATGGTGACGTTGGCCTGCATCGCGATTATCACCTCCTGACCTCCGCAAACCAGCGCGCGAAGGGGCGCGCCAGCCGGGGGAATCACTGCGCGGGGGGCCTGTTTCCGGGTACTGCAGACGCGTTGACTTTCATCATACGCCAGGGCCGGGCGGGTGTCAAACAAAAGCGCCCCTCCCGCCGCGCGGCAGAAGAGGCGCTCGTTTCACGCTATCTTGTCATCCGTCCAAGCGGCAGCGTCCTTAGCAGGCCGCCCCCGCCTCCAGCGCCGGGCGGAACTTGTAGCCGTACAGGATGGCCCCATCCTCGCCGTCCTCGGCGATCTTGCGCGTCACCATCTCGACCGGCATGCCGATGGCGACCTGCTCCTTGTCCACGTCGGTGAGCTGCGCCGTGACCATCGGCCCTTCCTCCAGCCGGACCAGCGCGACGGTATAGGGCACATAGCTCTCATACCCCTCCGGCGCGTGATAGACCGTCGAGTAGGAATAGACCGCGCCCCGGCCGGAGAGGGCAAAGGGCTCCTTGGCCGGGCCGCTGCACTCCGGGCAAACGTCCCGCGGCGGGAAGAGCTTGACCCCGCACTTGGGGCACACCTCGCCCATCAAACTGAGCCGCTGATCCCGCGTCCGCCACTGTCTAGGGATATGCATATCGCCTCCGAGATTAGTCTGCCGATTCGAATATGTGCGTGATGATGGTGCCGCCGCTGCCGCCGATGTTCTGCGCCATCCCCAGCCGGCAGTCCACCTGGTTCTTGCCCGCCTCGCCGCGCAACTGCTGCGCCAGCTCGACGATCTGGTACATCCCCGTGGCGCCCACGGGATGCCCGCGCCCCTTCAGCCCGCCCATGGTGCTGATGGGGATCCGCCCGCCCAGGAAAATCTCGCCCTCCTGGGCCAGCCGCACGCCCTGCCCTCGCGGGGCAAAGCCCGCCGCCTCCAGCGAGAGCGCCGACATGATGGTAAAGGCGTCGTGCAGCTCAAAGAGGTCCATGTCCTCCGGCCCCGCGCCCGCCTGGGCGTAGGCCTTTTGCGCCGAAAGGCGCCCCGCTTGCAGAAAGAGCAGGTCCTTGCGGTCGTGCAGCGCCAGGCTATCCGTGGCCACCGCCGAGGCCCGCACGTGCACCGGGTGGGCGCTGAACTCGCGCGCCCGCGCCGTGGGGCAGATCACCGCCGCCGCCGCGCCGTCGCAGATCGGCGCCGAATCCAGCAGGCTCACCGGGTCGGCGATCATCCGCGCCTTGCCAAAGGCTGCCTCGGAAAGCGGCGCGTGGAACATGGCGTTCGGGTTGTTCATGGCGTTGCGATGGGCGTTGATGGCGAAATTGGCAAAGGCCGCCCGCTCCACCTGGTGCTCGTACATGTACCGGCGCATCAGGAGCGCGTTCAGCGCCACGAACGAGACGCCGTGCATCACCTCGTAATCGGCGTCCGCCGCCGAGGCCAGCGCCGCGGTCACCTCGTTGCCCAGCATGTCGGTCATCTTTTCCACGCCGACCACCACGGCCACGTCGATGAGCCCGCTGGCCACGGCCATATACCCCACGCGAAAGGCCGAGCTCCCCGCGGCGCAGGCCGCCTCCACGCGCAGCGCCTCGATCCCCCGATACCCGGCGTAATCCGCCACCAGCGCGGCGGTGTGCTCCTGCCCGGTCAGTTGGCCGGCCAGCATGTTGCCCAGGTAGAGCGCCTCCACCGGCGGCGAGCCGGCGTCCTGGATGGCCGCCAGCACGGCGTCCACGCCCAGGTCGCGGAACGACTTGTCCCAGTGCTCATCCACCTTGGTCTGTCCGATGCCGATGATGCTGACTTGGCGCATACCGTTGCTTTCCCCAGGCTTTCGACGTTAATGCATCAGGAGCTTGTTGCGATAGCGGGCATAGACCGCGTAATCCACCTCGCGCCGCCGGGCCAGATAGGTCGCCGTCGCCGGCGCCTTGCGCCGCCGCTCGGTGATCAGGTCCGTCACCACGAAGGAAAAGGCGTCGCTGCCCGCGCCGGAGCCGAACGACACCAGCAGGATGCGGTCGCCCGGGCTGGCCTCGTCCAGCACGGCGGTGAGCCCCAGGATGGACGATCCGGCGTAGGTGTTGCCCACCCGCCCCACCAGCAGCCCCGTCTCGATCTGGGCGGGGGTAAAGCCCAGGCTCTTGGCGGCGCGCGCCGGGAATTTGGGGTTGGGCTGGTGCAGCACGGCCTGGGCGTAATCCTTGGCGGTGTAGCCCAGCTCCTCCATCAGGTGGCGCGCCGCGCCCTCCACGTGGTGGAAATAGGCCGGGTCGCCGGTAAAGCGCCCGCCGTGGCGGGGGTAATGCTCGTGCGCCCGCCGGTAAAAGTCGGGCGTGTCCGAGACGAACGAGTAGGACCCCTCCAGATAGGCGAGGCTGTTCTCCCGCGGGCCGATCACATACGCCGCTCCGCCCGAGGCGGCGGTGTATTCCAGCGCGTCGTTGGGGCGGCCCTGGGCGGTGTCCGCGCCGATGGCCAGGGCGTAATCGCCCATCCCCGAGCCCACCAGCGCGAAGGAGGCCTGCATCGTCTCGGTCCCCGCCTTGCAGGCGAACTCCCAGTCCGCCGCCGTCACGTTGGGCGTGGCGCCGATGGCCTGGGCGACGATGGTGCCGCTGGGCTTGACGGCGTAGGGCTTGGACTCGCTGCCGACCCACACGGCCCTGAGCTGCTGCGGGCGAATCCCCGCCCGCGCGATGGCGTTGCGGGCGGCCTCGATGGCCATGGTCACGGCGTCCTCGTCCAGCCCGGCCACCGCCTTTTCCACGACCGGCGACTCGTCCTCGCCCTCGGACCAAACGCGCGAGACCTCGCTGCCGGGGAGCCGGTAGCGGGGCAAATAGGCGCCATAGCCAGCGATCCCGACCTCGCGGGACGGCTTCATGATGGTCATGACATTTCCCTCAATATCTCTTGCGCGCGATCCAGCCGGATGACCTTTTCGGCCACCATGCGCGCCACCACGGCGTCCACGCGCTCGGGCGGCGCGCCGGCGGCGATGGCGAGCTGGCGGGCGTGCAGCGCCATGTGCCCGCGCTGGATCCCCTCGGCGGCCAGGGCGCGGATGGCGGCCAGGTTCTGGGCCAGCCCCACCACGGCCACCACCTCGGCCAGCTCCCGGGCGCTCTGCACGCCCAAGACCTTGAGCGCGACCTGCGCCAGCGGGTGCACCTTGGTGGCGCCGCCCACCGTCCCCACGGCCATGGGCAGCTCCAGCGTGCCCACCAGGTTCCCCTGCGCGTCCCGCCCCCACTTGGAGAGGGAGGTGTAGCGCCCGCCGCGGGCGGCGTAGGCATGCGCCCCCGCCTCGATGGCCCGCCAGTCGTTGCCGGTGGCCAGCACCACCGCGTCGATGCCGTTCATGATCCCCTTGTTGTGCGTGGCCGCGCGATAGGGATCGCTGGCGGCGAAAGCATACGCCTCCACGATCCCCTGCGCCACGTCCTCGCCACTGTAACCCTCTTGAGCCAGCGCGGATACGGGGACCACGGCCTGGGCCCGCGCCAGCCGCCGGTCCGCCAGGTTGGAGAGGATGCGCAGCCGCACCCGCCCGCCGCTGATCTCGGCGGCCAGCGGAGCGATGGCCTCCAGCGCGGTGTTCACCGTGTTGGCGCCCATGGCGTCGCGGGCGTCATACAAGAGGTGCAGCGCCAGCATCGGCCCCACCGGGCTCTCCTCGATGACCCGTACCTCCACGTCGCGCGCGCCGCCGCCCAGCCGGATCATCAGCGGGTCCTGCTGGTTGGCCAGCGCGATCAGCCGCTCCTTGGCCGCCAAGAGCGCGAAACGCGCCGCCCAGGGATCGGCCACGTCCAGGATCTGCAACTGGCCGATCATCAGCGGCGCGTCGCTGTGGGCCTGGAAGCCGCCGCCCTCGCGCACCAACCGCGCGGCAAAGCTGGCCCCGGCTACCACCGAGGGCTCCTCGATGGCCATGGGCACGAGGTAATCGCGCCCGTTGATCTGAAAGTTCGTGGCGATGCCCAGCGGCAGGCCATAGACGCCCACCACGTTCTCGATCATGCGGTCGGCCTGCTCCACGGGCAGGGCCAACCCCTGGCGCAAGAGCGCCGCCTCGGCCTCGGAGAGCCCGGCGAAGGCCTGCACGGCCTCCACGCGCTGCTCGCGCGGCATCTTGAAAAAGCCGCTGATGCGGGACGAATGGGTCATGATCGCTATCCTCGACGGTACGTGATGGGCGCCAAAAGGCTCGCAGTCCGACTACGAGCCTACGATGCCGGATTATACACTCCCTGCGCTCTCAAGAGCTATCAAATCTCGGCGCGGGCCAAAACCGTTGCCTTGCGCGCCGCCATGATAGCTTTTGACAGTGACTGTGGAGGGGTTTTGGCCCCTGGCGCCCCAGCTCTAATCCACTTCTAACCTCCGCTTAATCTCTCCTTAATCTGCGCGCGCCATACTGTACCCGAGTTCGAACCGTAACGTGGGAGGTTTTTCCTATGGAGACGAGACCAAATAAGTTCTATGCAGCCGCGATCGTGATCGTGGTGTTGGGCATGATCCTGGCCGCCGGGCTAGGCGGGCTCGCCGGCGGGCTGGCCGGCTATTACGCCGCCGGGCGCCGGGCGCTGCCCACGCCGGCGACGGTGGTGGAGCGGGTGGAGGTCCCCGTCACGCCGCAGGTCACCGCCCAGTCGCCGGTGGCGCAGGCCGCCATCGCGTCCGAGGAGCAGGTGGTGGAGGCGCTCTACGAGCGGGTGAACCCCTCCGTGGTCTATATCAGCGTGGCGGTCCGCGCCCAGGGGATGAGCTTCCCCTTCGGGCAGGGCCAGGGCGGCGGGCAGTACCAATACGGCTCGGGGTCCGGCTTTGTCTATGATCGCCAGGGCCACATCG
>JAAYEA010000565.1 GCA_012689325.1 Chloroflexota bacterium | reverse complement strand
GGGGCCCGGGGGATGCCCCGAGCCCGCATGGTCCAGATGGCTGCCGGACGGCAAGGAGCGCGCAAACGGCCTATGAGTTCGAGTTATGCGGTTGTGAAGCGGAGGAACTTTCGTATTTTTGCTTTTGCTTTCGTTTCCCAGTATAGCAGATTCTTCATCGGTTGTCAAGGCTTACGCAGGGCTTGTGCAAGGTCGTGCGGGTGGTCTTGGAGGCCGAGGCTTTAGCCGGATTTGCGCGGCCAACCCGGCTAAAGCCTCGACCTCCAGGGATTGAAGCCTTGTTTCTGCTGTTTCCAAGGGCCTGCGCGCAAGCTTGACGCGAGCCACCGCGTGCAAGTCCGATCTCTCTTGGAGAATGTGCGGTTTCTGCACGCTGAGCGCGGCATGGAATGCCGCAGTCGAAGGGTGGCGTTTGTGGCCAATCTGGTCTAGCAAACACGACTTTGCACAAGCCCTGAAGGCTTACCAAATAGCCGGTCCTATCGAAACACCACCCGCCTGAACGTCTCCAACACCGGGCCCTCGGCCGGGCGGCGCTCCGCCATGCGCTGGCGAAACCGCTCCGGGTCGCCGATCTGCGTGCGATGGTTGAGCAGGGCGGCCAGCCTCTGCTCCCAGGCCGCCGTGACGTCCACCTCCAGGTCTGCGTCCGCGCCGCGGCTGATCCAAATCTCGCTCACCTTGTGGGGCTCCCAGCCCTCGGCCAGCAGCTCGGGGAAATAGCGGTGGTTGCGCGCCGCCGGAAAGACCGCGTCCAGCACGATCAGCCCCGCCATGCGGTGGTCGCGGTGGGAGACGCCCCAGGGCGAATAGAGCCGCTCCGGGTCTTGGGTCAGGATGATATCCGGTTGGAAGCGCCGGATTTCGCGGACCGTGTCTCGCTGCGCCTCGTAGGTGGGCATCAAAAAGCCGTCGGGATAGCCCAGGAAGGCCACCTGGCCGACGCCCAGGGCCGCGGCAGCCGCTTTTTGCTCCACCACGCGCGTGGCGGCCAGCTCCTGGTCGGGCAGATCGCGCTCGTCGCTGCCCTTGTCGCCGGCGGTGAGGATCACGTACTCGACCTGGAGGCCCGCTTGGGTCAGGCGGGCCACTGTCCCGCCCGCAAAGAACTCGGGGTCGTCCGGGTGGGCCACGATGACCATGGCGCGCTGGTATGTGGCGACGATTGCTTCAAAGGTTGGCTTGCTTTCCATCTGGTTCTTGCCTCGACAAGTGATTTGGTGCGGACGTTTTGCTATTGTACTCGATTCATGCTAGAATTGAAACGGTGATCGAGTGGGCCAGGCGGTCGCGGGCGTAGCTCCTTTGGAGCCCTCGCTCGAGGAAAGTCCGAGCTCCACAGAGCGCGGTGCTGGATAACATCCAGGCGGGGCGACCCGACGGCATAGTGCCACAGAAAACAATGCGCTAAAGGCAACGGGCCAAGGCCCGTTGCCTCAGTAAGCATGAAAAGGTGGTGTAAGAGACCACCAGCGGGCCAGGTGACTGGTCCGGCTAGGCAAACCCCACCGGGAGCAAGACCAAATAGGAGGGTGCGGGGGCCTGGTTCGCCAGGTTCCCAGGGGGCGGCTCGTCCTCTGCCCTCGGGTTGGTTGCTGGAGACGGCGGGTAACCGTCGCCCTAGATAGATGATCGCCGCCCGGGCGCGAGCCCGGGAACAGAACTCGGCTTATCGGCCCACTCGAACACTGCCAACGATCACAGCGCCAGGGGAACATCCCCTGGCGCTGTGTGTTTCCTCAACCCATAGCCCGCGCGGCGAGCTTAGGCCCAGCCCCTCATGCGGACCGCCTCGGCGACCCGCTGCACCGAGATCAGGTAAGCGCCGACGCGGTTGTTGACGTGGTGGCGTTGCGCCATCTCGTGCACGGCGTCATAGGCGGTGGTCATCTTGGCCTCCAGCCGCTGCCCCACCTCCTCGGGCGTCCAGTAATAGGCCGAGGCGTTCTGCACCATCTCGAAATACGACACCACGACGCCGCCGGCGTTGCAGAGGAAATCCGGCAGGACGTACACGCCCTTATCGAAGAGGATCGCGTCGGCCTCGGGCGTGGTGGGGCCATTGGCGAGCTCGGCTACGATCTTGGCCTTCACTTGATCGGCGTTGGCCTTGGTGATCACGCCCTCCAGCGCCGCCGGGACCAGCACGTCCACGTCCAGCGTGAGCAGCTCCTCGTTGGTGATGTTGTCGGCCCCCGGGAAATCGCGCACGCTGCCCGTGGCGGCCTTGTGCGCCGAGACGGCGGCATAGTCCAGGCCCCGCGCCGAATAGATGCCACCCTTGGAGTCGCTGACCGCCAGGACTCGGGTCTCGCATTCGCCGCTGGCGATGCGGTGGGCGTGCTGCCCCGCGTTGCCATACCCCTGGATCGCCATGGTTTTGCCGCAGAGCGCGGTGCCCAGCTGCTTGGCCGCCTCACGCAAGACGATGATCCCGCCGCGGGCGGTGGATTCGAAGCGACCTTGGGAGCCGCCCATGATCAGGGGCTTGCCGGTGATCACGCCCGGCGCGTGATGCCGCACCATGTTCTCGTACTCGTCCAGCATCCAGGCCATGATCTGCGGCGTGGTATAGACGTCGGGCGCGGGGACGTCGATCTCCGGCCCCACAAAGCCGCCGATGGCCCGGATGTAGCCCCGGCTGAGCCGCTCCAGCTCGCTGGGAGAGAGTTCCTTCGGGTTGCAGACCACCCCGCCTTTGCCGCCGCCGAGCGGGATGTCCACCACGGCGGTCTTCCAGGTCATCCAGGCTGCCAAGGCGCGCACGGTGTCCACCGTCTCGGCGGAATGAAAGCGGATGCCGCCCTTCGCCGGCCCGCGGGCCGTGTTGTACTGCACGCGATAGCCCCGATAGATGCGCATCGAGCCATCGTCCATCCGCAAGGGGATGGTGACGTGCATCTCGCGCATCGGCTCGCGCAGAAAGGTGTGAAGCGAGGGATCAAGCTGCAAGATCGCGGCGGCTTGGTCCAACTGCTCCTGGGCCATGGCGAAGGGGTTAGGTCTTTGGCTTTCCAACATCTGGTTCCTCCAAGCTGTGCAGAATGGGTGGGCAACGAACAACCATCGTTAGGCTCGCAGCTCCTAACGGATAACCTCGATTCCGCCCATGTAGGGGCGCAGCACCTCGGGCACGACGATGCTGCCATCGGCCTGTTGATAGTTTTCCATCACCGCGATCATGGTGCGCGGCAGGGCCAGGCCCGAGCCGTTCAACGTGTGCACGAATTGCGGGCGCGCGCCCTCCTCCGGGCGATAGCGGATGTTGGCGCGGCGGGCCTGAAAGTCCCTGAAGTTGCTGCACGAGCTGACCTCGAGCCACTCGCCGCAGCCCGGCGCCCAGACCTCCACGTCGTATTTCACCGCGGCGGTAAAGCTCAAATCGCCGGTACACATCTGCACCACGCGATAGGGGAGCCCCAGCCCGCGGCAGACGTCCTCGGCGTTGTCCAGCAGCTTGGCCAGCTCGTCCATCGACGTCTCGGGCGCGACCAGCTTGACCATCTCGACCTTGTCGAACTGGTGGCCGCGCTTCATGCCGCGGGTGTCCTTGCCCGCCGACATCTTTTCCCGGCGGAAGCAGGCGCTGTAGGCGACATAATTCACTGGCAGCGTCCCCGGCTCCAGGATCTCGCCGCTATGCAGGTTGGTGACGGGCACCTCGGCCGTGGGGATGAACCAATAGTCCTCCTCGGCGTCACGGTAGAGGTTGTCGCCGAACTTGGGGAGCTGGCCCGTGCCCACCAGGCAATCGCGCCGCACCATAAAGGGCACGTACACCTCGCGGTAGCCGTGCCTGTTGATGTGCAGGTCGAGCATCCAGGTGATGAGGGCCCGTTGCAGCCGCGCCGCCGCGCCGCTGAGGATGTAGAACCGCGTGCCCGAGAGCTTGACGCCCCGCTCGAAATCGAGGATGCCCAGGCTGGGCCCCAGCTCCCAATGGGGCAGGGGCTCAAAGTCGAACTTGGGCAGATCGCCCACGGTGCGGGTGATTATGTTCTCCGTGTCGTCCTTGCCCACCGGCACGCTGGGATCGGGCAGGTTGGGGACCTCCAGCAGCGCCGCTTGCAGGCGCTCCTCGGCCTGGCCCAGCTCGACCTCCAGGGCGCCGATGCGGTCGCCCACCTGGCGCATCTCGTCGATGAGCGCCTGGCGCTGCTGGGGATCCTTCATCCGGCTGATCTGCTTGGAAACGGCATTGCGCTGCGCCCGCAGCGCCTCCACCTCTTGCAGGGCGGCCCGTCGCTGCTCGTCCAGCGCCAGGATCTCGTCGATCGGCGCCGCGGCGTTCAGCTTGACCAACTCGACCTTGATCTCGGCCGCATGTTCGCGAATATACGCCAGATCCAACATGGGATGCCTCCTTTGGGAAATAAAAAGCCCCCCGTCCAACCAAGGACGAGGGGAGCCTCGTGGTGCCACCTTTATTCGTCGCCAGCCGCGCTGGCAACCTCTGCGCTCGATAACGGGAGCGACCGGCTCAACTTGTGGTGATCGCTACCCTGCGATTCCTTTTTCGCTGGCGACTCGGGAGTGGATTTCGGCCGACTCGGTTATCGCCTCCCAGCGCTGGCGACTCTCTGGAAACCGGGTGATCCGCCTACTTGTCTCCGTCAACGTTTGATTTATTCTACCACGTTTGCGGGAGCGCGTCAAATTCGTCGGGAAAAATAAAAGGAGCCTCGATAGGAGGCTCCTTTTGCTGGCTCCTCGGGCTGGATTCGAACCAACAACCAACCGGTTAACAGCCGGTCGCTCTACCGTTGAGCTACCGAGGAACAACGTGGCCCAGATTATAGGCTTTTTCGTTGATTAGTCAAATCGCCGCGTGGGGAGCGTCTGGCAGCGTTCGGCCCAGCTCGTAGGCCTGTTGGAGGTATTCCGGGTGCGCCAGCACGTCATCCGGCCCATCCAGCCCGCGGAGGCAGAGCGTGGCTGCGGGCTCCACGTCCAGCGACTCGAACCAGTAGCGGGCGACCATGATAGTGCCCTCGAAGAGGCGCTGCCCGTGCGAGGCGGCCGCGGCGATGACCGCGCCTTTGCGGTGCGGCTTGTCCGGGTTGATGGGCTGCCGGAGCAGGTGCTTTTTCACCCAGAAGGCCTGGCAACGGTCGATCAGCAGCTTGGCTTGCGCGCTGACAGTATAGAACATCACTGGCGTGGCCAGCAAGAGGTAATCCGCCGCCGCCAGCTTGTCCGCGATCCAAACGAAATCGTCCTTGATCACGCAGCGACCGTCGCGCTTGCAGCCATAGATCTCCAGGCAGGGCGAGATGTCCAAGTCGCGCAGCACGAGCCGGTCCACGCGCGTGGTCCACGTCTCCACGCCGCGCAGGCACTCGTCCAGCAGCCGCGCCGTGTTCCCACGCCGCCGCGGGCTGCCATAGATGGCCACCACATACGGGGATTCTTCCGACATCCTCATGCTCCTTTGCAGCGAGCGAACTCAGTCCGGCAGCCGGTCGAAATCGGCCTGGGCGTATTCGGCGACGATCCGCGCCGCCTCCGCGCCATAGGCCGCGGCGAACTCGGCCAGCGCCCGCTCCATGGCCCGCTCTCCCGCCTCGCCCAGCTCCCGAACCGCCTGCCGGAGCAGCGCCTGGTAGAGGTGGCCGCAGTGGTACTCCCACGGCATGATGTTCCGGCTGGCGAGGGCGGCCTTTTTCCGTTGCAGCGCGGCCTTCGCTTCGGGGGTGAGCCCGGCGCCGTGGTAAACGAACTCGCAAGGCTCGCCGCCGTTGGGTCGGGTGCGCCGGACCTCCAGCCGGAGCGCGGGGTTGAACCCCCGGGCCAAGGCCTCGTCGATCTCCAGGCAATAGAGCCGCCCGTAGGCCATCAGGTCGCGGTCCGCCCAGGCGGTGTGCCAGGGGCAGCGCTGAACCACCGAGCGCGCCGCGGGCCCCTCGGCCACCATCTCGCTGGACATCTCGGCTGCGCCCACGGCCCATTCGCCATAGGCCATATAGTTGAACATGTCCAGCGGGTCGCCGTTGGCCTGGGCGCGGAGGGCCATGCGCTTGCCGCGCTGGGCGCCATAGCGCCGCACGGCCTGGCGGACGACCCCCTCGCCGCGGACGGGCGCGGCCTGGACGATCTCGCGGGCGGCGAGGGCAAAGAGCATGGCGTGGTGGGTGGCGGTGAGCTTGGGCGCGGGTGGGTCGGTCATGTTCGTTGGCCTCCTTGGACTGGATCAGTATAGCGAACTCGGCGCTCCTGGGCAAAAGGCCGGGGCGAGCTACCACCAAAGGACGATGCGCGTTCGGGGGAAATCGGGTATACTAGGGGTGAGACCCTGGATAAAGGAGGTATGTCATGTCCGCGCCCAAGATCGTCAAACCTCACCCGCGCTACCTGACCAAGCTCTACATCTCCACCCTTGTCATCGCGGGGCTGTTCGTCTTGCCCTGGATCCTGCTCGGGCTGATCCCTGAACTGGGTTGGGCCTATGTATTGATCTTTGTCCTCGCCAACGCCCTGTGGATGGTTCCCACGTTTCTGCTGTTCCCGCTCTATTTCAAGTCCATCCACTACGAGATCGGCGAGAGCGAGCTTATCGCCCACCAGGGCATCTTGACCCAGTCGGTCAAGACTGTCCCCTACCGCACCATCACCGACCTGGAGGTGAAGCGCGGCCCGCTGGACCGCTGGCTCTTCAACCTGGGATCGCTGGAGGTCCAGACGGCGGGGCAGAGCGCCCAGGCCGGGGCGGAGGTGCGCCTGGTCGGGCTGGCCGACTGGAGCGCGCTGCGCGCCGAGATCGTGGAGCGGCTGCGGGCCTATCGCGCCAGCAGCGGCACCGGCGCCGAGGTCGAGGCAAAAGCTGGTGGCGATACCGAGCTGCTGCGCCAGATCCTGGCTGAGATCAAGGGCCTGCGCGAGGATGTGCGTGAGGAGTAGCACTTGACACGGCGCCGATTTCCGTGTAGCCTACAGCGCAAGTAGACGAGCCTCCAGGCGCGCCTGGAGCGCAAGAGAGGAGCAACGCCATGGCGACCTATTCCTGGCTAGGGCATGCCACCTTCAAGCTGAAAGGGGCCAAGATGGTCATCTACATCGACCCCTACCAGCTCAAGGGCGAGCCGGAGCCCGCCGACCTGATCTGCGTCACGCACGTGCATCACGACCACCTCTCCCTCAAGGATATCGAAAAGCTGCTCAAGCCCGAGACGGTCATCGTGGCCACGCCCGATTGCCAGGGGCTGACGGGCCAGGTGATCGCGCTCAAGCCCGGCGAGAGCGCCCAAGTGGGCGAGGTGACGGTGGAGGCGGTGCCCGCCTATAACATCGGCAAGGCCTTCCACCCCCAGGCGAACGGCTGGGTCGGCTATATCGTCACGCTGGAGGGGACGCGCTATTACCACGCCGGCGATACCGACCTGATCCCCGAGATGGAGGGCTACCAGGCCGACGTGGCCTTTTTGCCGGTGGGCGGCAAGTACACCATGACCGCGACCGAGGCAGCTCAGGCTGCCAACACCATCCGCCCCAAGGTTGCCATCCCCATGCACTGGGGCGCGATCATCGGCTCCGATAACGATGCCGCGACCTTTCAGGCCCAATGCCAGGTCCCGGTGCAGATCCTGAAGCAGGAGAAAGGCTAATCCATGAGCGACGGCGTGCTCGATAACCCCTGGTTGGTGTTCGGTTTTCTGTCCATTTTCCACCTCATCGGCGGGGCGGCCATTGGCCTGGGCTGGCGGCAGTGGGCGGCTGCCTGGCGCGCCAAGGGGCGTCGCACGCCGCCGTTCCTGTTCCTCTGGGGCGTGCTGTTGGGCTTGCTGCCCCTGCTCTTTGCCCTGGTCACGCGGGATCTGCGGGTGCTCGGCGGGCAAGGGGCCGTGCTGGTCGTCGGCTGGGCGCTGGCCTTTTGGCTGGCCCGCCCGCTGAGCGAGGCGGTGAGCCGCCGCTTTGTCTGGTTCATCGTCTTGGGCCTGATCCTGATGATCGTCGGCTCCGTGCTGGCCGTGCTGGCCATGGACGCCACCCCGGAGGAGCTCTGGCAGCGGCTGGCCTTTGGCGGGCTCCTGTTCGCCATCGGCTCGCTGATCCTGGCGGCGGGGCTGGCCCAGTGGTTCCGGCCGAGGCCCAAACCAGCCCCGGCGCCCGAGCCCGCGCCGGCAGCGCCGGTGACCCCGGTCGAGCCGATCCCCGCCGCGGCGCCAGCAGCCAGCCTGCCCGTGGAGACGCCGGCGGCCGAGCCGCCTCCGCCCGCGGCGCCGGCCCCCTAGCGCGAGGTCGCTTGCGATGGGTTCGCTGCTGATCCGGGACATCGCCTGTTTGGTCACGTTGGATAAGGAGCGGCGCCGTTTCGTCGACGGCGCCGTTCTGCTGCGGGATCACGTCATCGCCGCCGTCGGGACCACCGCGGAGGTCGCGGCGCTGCCCGAGGCGATGGCGGCGGACCAGGTCATCTCGGGGCGCAACCTGCTGGTGATGCCTGGCCTGGTGAACACCCACCATCACCTGTACCAGACCCTCACCCGCGCGCTGCCCGAGGCGCAGGACGCCAAGCTGTTCAAGTGGCTGCGCACGCTCTACCCGATCTGGGGCGAGCTGACGGACGAGGCGGTGTACGTCAGCACCCTGGTGGGGCTGGCCGAGCTGATCCTTTCCGGCTGCACGACGACCACCGACCACCTCTACCTCTTTCCCAACGACGCCACGCTGGACCCCTCCATCCGCGCCGCCGGCGAGATCGGCATGCGCTTCCAGCCGTGCCGGGGAAGCATGTCGCTGGGCCGGTCCCAGGGCGGGCTGCCGCCGGATCATGTGGTCCAGGACCGGGATACCATCCTCGCCGATACCGAGCGGCTGATCAAGCGCTATCACGACCCCGCGCCCTATGCCATGTGCCGCATCGTCGTCGCCCCGTGTTCGCCGTTTTCCGTCACGGAGGACTTGATGCGCGAGTCGGCGGCGCTGGCGCGGCGGCATGGCGCGCTGCTGCACACGCACCTGGCCGAGACGCTGGACGAGGAGGCCTTCTGCCTGGAGCGCTTTGGGCGGCGCCCCCTGGCCTATGCCGAGGCGCTGGATTGGGTGGGGCCGGACGTGTGGTACGCCCACGGCGTGCATTTCAATGACGCCGAGATCGCCCGGCTGGCCGAGACCGGGACCGGCGTGGCCCACTGTCCCGGCTCTAACATGCGGCTGGGCTCCGGCATCGCCCGCGTGGTCGAGATGCGCCGGGCGGGGGTGCGCGTGGGGCTGGCGGTGGACGGCAGCGCCTCCAACGACGCCTCGCACCTGCTGGGCGAGGCCCGGCTGGCGCTGCTCTTGCAGCGCGTCGCCAAGGGGGCCGAGGCCATGAGCGTGGTCGAGGCGCTCGAGATGGCGACCTCGGGCGGCGCGGCGGTGCTGGGGCGCGACGATATCGGCGCGCTGGCCCCCGGCAAGGCGGCCGACCTCATCGGCATCCGGCTGGATCGTCTGGAATACGCGGGGGCCTGGCTGGACCCGCTGCCCGCCACCCTGCTCTGCGCGCCGGTGAACGTCGAGCTGTCGGTGATCCATGGCCGGGTCGTGGTGGAAGGGGGGGAGCTGGCCGGTCTGGACCTGCCGCCGCTGCTGGAGCGGCATCGCCGGATCAGCCGAGAGATGATCGAGCGAGCCCGCGCCCGAGCATAAAAAAGCGCCCCCACTCGGGGGCGCTTTCGATTTACAGGATCAGGCTTGGCCGGGCACCAGGGGCAGGCCCAATAGGTGGCGCCGCAGGGTGTCCAGGGCGCGGACGGCGACCCAGGTCTGGGCCACCTCGTTCTGCCCGCCCATCTGATAGTCCCGCGTCGCCGAATCCGCCGCGGTGGACAGGCCGATGCAGGTGTAACCCGAGGACTGGCCATAGGGGCCCTCTTGCGCGCCGCTGCTGCCCAAGATGGCCATGCCGATATCAGCGCCATAGGTCTCGCGGGCGGCCTGGGCCACCGCCATGGCCTTGGCCGGGTCATGGATCGCCTCTTTGGCCATAGCCTCCGGCGGCAAGGCAAAGCTCCGCTGCAGCGCCTCGTTGCTGGGCGCGATCACCGAGCCTTTGATCAGGGTCGGATCCTTGGCGGCCATGGCCAGTTGCTGGGCCACGCGCCCCAGCGTGTTGGTCTCCACCAGGGCCAGCGTGGCGCCCTGCTGGCGCAGCAACTCCATGACCACGCCCTGCAGCGTCTCCTCGTCCACGCCATAGATCACGTCGCCCAGCAGGGCGCGCACCCGCTGTTCCATCCCCTCGATCAGGCGGCGCGCTTCCTCCTCGCTGGCCGCCTTGGCCGTGATGCGCACGTCGGTCTGGCCAGGGTGGGCGGCTAGCCCCACCGTGGGGTTGGACTCGGTCTCCAGGTCGCCGATGAGCTTGTCCACGTTGCTCTCGCCGATGGCGCAGGTGTGGATGTTGCGGATCAGGATCACATCGTGCAGGTGATACCTCTCGCGGAGGTAGGGCAGCACCCAGTTATCCAGCAGGTACTTCATCTCGCGGGGCACGCCGGGGAGGACGATGATCACCTTCTGGCCCTCTTCCACGGCAAAGATTGGCGCGGTGCCCACGGGGTTCTCCACGCCGAGGGCGCCCTCGGGCATGTAGGCCTGGCGCATGTTGTTGTCGCTCATGGCGCGGCCCCAGCGCTCATAGTGGCGCTTGATGGAGGCCAGCAGCTCCTCGCTGAGCACCAGCTTGCGACCGGTGGCGCGGGCCACGGCGGGCCGCGTCACGTCGTCCACCGTCGGCCCCAGCCCGCCGCTGGTGATGACCACGTCGGAGCGGGCCAGCGCCTGTTGCAGCACCAGCGTCATGCGGTCCTCATTGTCGCCGACGGTGGTCTTGTAAAAGAGGTTCATCCCGATGGTGCGCAGCCGCTGGGCGATGTAGGCGGCGTTGGTGTCCACGATCTCGCCCAACAGCAACTCGGTCCCGGTCATGACGATCTCGGCGTTCATACACCTTCCTTGCGGCGGGCTAGCAGAGGTCCTCGCGCCCCGTCGATTTGAGCTTGTCCACCAATAGCTTGACGTCCTGGGCGCGCTCCTTGGGACAGATCAGGATCGCGTCTCCGGTGTCCACCACGATCATGCCCTCCAGGCCGATGGTCGCCACGAGCCGGTGGGGGGCATAGACCAGGGTATCCTGGGTGTCCACGCCCAGGTGGCCGCCGCGGCCCCGGACCACGTTGCCCTGGGCGTCCGCCTCCAGGATATCGGCCAGGGCGTCCCAACTGCCCACGTCGCTCCAGCCGATGTCGGCGGGGATGACCACCACGTCCTTGGCCTGCTCCATGATGCCCACGTCGATGGACTGGCTCTTGACCCCGGCCCAGACCCGCCGGATGGTGGCCGCTTCCTCCGGCGTGCCCAGCGCCGCCCGCATCTCGCGCAACTGGGCGGCGAGCTGCGGCTGGTGGAGCTCCATTTCGTCCATGATCCGCGAGAGCTTCCAGATAAAGATGCCGCTGTTCCAATAATACTCGCCGGTCTCCAGGAAGCGCTGGGCCGCGGCCGCATCCGGCTTTTCCGTGAAGCGGCGCACGCGATAGACCTCTTGCCCATGCAGGCTCTGCAGGCGTTCGCCGCGCTGGATATAGCCGAAACAAGTCTCGGGGGTGGGGGGCGTGATGCCGACGGTGACCAGGTGGTCGTGCTGCGCGGCCTCCACGGCGGCCAGCAGGATCTCGCGGAAACGCTCCTCGTCCCGGATATAGGCGTCGGCGTGCAGGCTGACCATCACCTCGTCCGTGGCCGCCAGATGTTGCAGGTGGATGGCGGCCAGGCCGATGCAAGGGGCCGTCCCGCGGGCGGCTTGCTCCACGATGATATTCTCCGGGGGCAGGTCGGGCACCTGGGCGCGGATCGGCGCGGCGTATTCGGGGCCGGTGGAGATAAAGATGCGCTCCAGGGGCAGCAGCGGCAGCACGCGCGAGATGGTCTTTTGCAGCATGGACTGGTCACCGACCAGGTCGAGGAGCTGCTTGGGGGTGGCGCGGCGGCTGCGCGGCCAGAGGCGCGTCCCCGTCCCTCCGGCTAGGATCACGACATACATGATGGTTTCCTCCCGATCATCATTGATATCTCACGGGGCCACGGCGACGTGGCGAGCGGCTTGGCGTCAGCGGGCCAGCACATAGTTCATCCCGCCCACCTGCCGGACCATGCCCTTCAGCTCCATCAGGGCCAGGGCGCTGCTGATCTCGGCGATGGGGAGGTTGGCGCGGCGGCGCAGCTCGTCGATGTGGAGGGGCTCGGCGGAGAGGAGCCGCAAGACGCGCTCCTCCGTGTCGTTCTCCGGGATGATCTCCCGCATGACGGTCTGCTGCTCCACCATGCTCAGGTTCAGCTCGACCAGGATATCCTCCACGGAGAGGATCAGCTTGGCCTCGCCGTTTTGGATCAGCTTGTTGGTGCCCCGGCTGTGGCGGTAGGTGATATTGCCGGGCACGGCAAAGACATCGCGCCCCTGTTCCAGCGCAAAGCGGGCGGTGATCATGGCCCCGCTCTGCTCGTCGCCCTCCACGATGACGCTCCCGAGGGTCAGCCCGCTGATGATGCGGTTGCGCGGCGGAAAGTTGTGGGCGTCGGGCTGGGTGCCCAGCGGGTAATCGGAGACGAGCGCCCCCGAGCGGGTGATGGCCTCGGCCAGGGCGCGGTGCTCGGGCGGGTAGATGACGTCCAGGCCGCACCCCAGCACGGCGATGGTCCGGCCTCCCGCGTCCAGCGCCGCCTTGTGGGCGATGCCGTCGATGCCGCGGGCGAGGCCGCTCACCACGGTGATATTGTTGTGAGCCAGGCCGGTGGCCAATTGCAGCGCCACCTCGCGGCCGTAGGTGGTGGCCCGCCGGGTGCCCACCACAGCGACCGCCCAATCGTCGGCGGCGGAGAGTTCGCCTTTGACATAAAGCACCGGCGGGGCGTCATCGGCCTCTTTCAGCAAACGGGGATAGGCGGCATCTTGCCAGGTGAGGAGGTGAACCTGGTGGGCGGCGAGCTTGGCCCATTCGTCGTCCAGCGAGAGGTTGGCCCGGGCCGCGACGACGTTCTCGATGGCGCGGCGGTCGAGCCCGGCGCTTTCCAGGTGGGCGGCGGGCGCATGCCAGGCGGCTTCCAGGCTACCGAACTGCTCCAGGAGCGCCCGAAAGCGGACCGGCCCAATGCGCGGGACGATATTGAAGCCCAGCCAGTATTTCTTCTCGTCGCTCATAGGCGTCCCAGACGAAAAAAAGGGGCCGGACGTGGGGTGTCCGGCCCCTGGCTCGTTATTCCAGCCCTTCCATCAGTCGGACGAGCATCCGGCCTTCATGCAGGTCGATCTTGAGCACCACTTGTTTCAAGGCCGGGATGAGCAGTTCCTTGCCCTGATTGGAGAGGACATAGACATCGGCGCTGCCGGTGGCCAGGATATCGGTCACCTCGCCGAGGAAACGTCCTTCCTCGGTCCAGGCCTGCAACCCGATGATCTGATGCTCATAGTACTCGCCCTCTTCCAAGGGCACCGCCTCGGCCAGAGGGATATCCACCGCGAGGCCCCGCAGCGCCTCCGCCGATTCCTGGTCGTTCACTTCCTTGAACTTGAGCAACGCCCACTGCTTGAACCAGCGCACGGCCTTGATCGTGTAGGGGGCGTGCTCTGGCCCCAGATAGACCACGAGGCGCGGCCTGAAGCGCTCGGGGAAATCGGTGGTGACGCTGACCTTGACCTCGCCCTGCACGCCACGCGGCGCCAGGATTTGGCCGATGTTAAGATACTCGGGCGGCTGCGCAGGCATGGCGGCTTACACGATTTCCAGGATGGCGCGCTTGCCTTCCCGCGTGGCGGCGATGCGGAGCAAGGTGCGCAGGGCATTGGCCACGCGGCCCTTTTTCCCGATGACGCGCCCCATATCATCCGGGGCGACCCGCAGTTCATAGATGGTGGAATGCACGCTGGATAGCTTGTTGACGCGCACCTCATCGGGCTCATCGACCAGGGATTTAGCCACGAATTCAACGAGCTCCTGAATGCGGTCTCGCTCTTCCATCAGCATTAGCCTCCGGCGTTACGTGCCGCAGCGGCCGCCGCCTTTTGGCTCTCGAACGCAGCCATGACGCCCATCTTGTCCAGGATATGCCGAACGGCATCCGAAGGCTGCGCGCCCTGGCTGAGCCAGTACAGCGCGCGCTCCTGATCGATGGTCATGCTGGGGGGTTCGGTCGTGGGCGTATAGTTGCCAATGTTCTCGATAAAGCGCCCGTTCTGCGGGGACTCGAGATCGGCCACCACGATGCGGAAATGCGCTTGGCGCTTGGCGCCCACTCGACGCAAACGAATCTTGACCACTACTGTCACCTCTTTCTCAAATCTGGTCTGGCAAATATGGTTATGGAGGTCTGGATATCGACAAAGGGGCCGCGCCCTGGCTGGCCCGCTCGGCCCTACCGCAACAGGTTGTTCAGCAACCCACGGCCCTTGCCGCTGGCGACCTGTTTCATCATGCGCTGCATCTCTTGGAACTGCCGCAGCAACTGGTTGATCTCTTGCACCGACGTGCCGCTCCCCTTGGCGATGCGCCGCTTCCGGCTGGCGTTGATGACGCCGGGATGTCGGCGCTCCTCCCGCGTCATGGAGCCGATCATGGCCTCGATCCGCTTCATCTGGCGATCGGTCGTCTCGGGCGAGATTTGCTTGCTCACCGCGCCCAGGCCCGGGATCATCTCCAGGAGCTGGCTGATGGGCCCCATGCGTTTCACCTGCTGGAGCTGGTCCTGGAAATCCTCCAGGGTAAAGCTCGCCGTGCGCAGCTTGCGCTCCATCTTGCGGGCCTGTTCCTGGTCAAAGGTCGCCTCCGCCTTTTCGATCAGCGTCAGCATATCGCCCATGCCCAGGATGCGCGAGGCCAGACGGTCCGGGTGGAACGGCTCCAGCGCGTTGGTCTTTTCGCCGACGCCCAGGAACTTGATGGGCACGCCGGTCACGGCGCGGATGGAGAGCGCGGCGCCGCCGCGGGCGTCGCCGTCCACCTTGGTCAGGATTAGCCCGGTCAGGCCGACGCGCTGGTGGAACTGCTCGGCCACCTGCACCGCGTCCTGGCCGGTCATGGCGTCAGCCACCAGCAGCACCTCCGCCGGCTTGACCTTGGCCTTGATCTGCTCGAGTTCTCGCATCAACTCGTCATCGATGTGCAGCCGCCCCGAGGTGTCCAGGATGACAATGTTGTAGGCCCCCTCTTTGGCGCGTTGCACCGCGCGCGCGCAAATGTCCGGCGGGGTGGGGGCGGTGCCTTCGGCATGCACCGGCACGTCGATCTGGCGGCCGAGCACCTCCAGTTGGGTGATGGCCGCGGGGCGGCGGGTGTCCGCAGCCACGAGCAGGGGCCGCTGGCCGCTCTTGCGCAAGCTCAGGGCCAGCTTGGCGGCCATGGTGGTCTTGCCGGAGCCTTGGAGGCCCACCAGCATCAGGACATGAGGAGCCACCCCGCCCAGGTTGAGCTTGCTTGGCTCGCCCAGGGTGGCCACCAGCTCCTCGTTGACGATCTTGATCACCTGCTGGGCGGGGGTGAGGCTTTGCAGCACATCAGACCCCACCGCGCGCTGACGGACGCGGTCAACGAACTCTTTGACCACCTTGAAATTGACGTCGGCCTCCAGGAGCGCCAGACGCACCTCGCGCAAGGCGACATTGACGTCGGCCTCGGTGAGGGCGCCCTTTCTGGAGAGGTTCTCAAAGACGCTTTGCAGTTTATCGGAAAGGCTCTCGAACATGTCCGCCCTTTTGCCCTGCTGCTAGAGTTTTCATTCTATGCAAAATCGCCTTTTCGTCAAACAGGGCAAGCGGCCGAGCCAGAGCGCGGGGATTTGCATCAAATGCGAGAAAGTGCTATAATCCTGCTCGTTCGGGGCGTGGCCCAGTCCGGTAGGGCACTTGAATGGGGTTCAAGTGGTCCGCGGTTCAAATCCGCGCGCCCCGACCATAGAGCACCAAAAACCTTCGTTTGCCTAGGCTAGTGCGCCGCGGTTCCTCAAAAAAGGAGGAATCCGGATCACATGATGCTGCATAAGGCCATCGAGGGTTTTTTCATTTCCCGCCGCGCCGATAACATCGCCGATACCACTTTGGCGATCTACCGCCACTACCTGCGCCTGTTCGCCGAACGCATTGGCGATGTGGAGATGGATCGCATTGACGCCGATCAAGTCGTCGCGTTCGCGGCGTGGCTGCAAACCGAGTACGTCCCCCAACGCCTCAACGGCGACACCGCCCCGCTCGCCGCGTCCTCCCTCGCCAACGCGTGGAGCGCCGTGCGCAGCCTGTTCGGCTGGGCGGAGCGCCGGTTGAACACGGGGCGGCCTGATCGCGCTTGGCAGCGGCCGCGGGTGCAATACGTCACCGTGCAGCCGTTCTCCGAGGAGGAGATGCGCCGGATGCTCGACGCCGCCCAGTTTACCCGACCTGCGGCCACCACGCGCCGCACCATCTTTCGCATGAAACGGCCCATGGGGAAGCGCGACAAGGCCATCGTGCTCCTGTTGCTGGATACGGGCATCCGCGCCTCGGAGCTCTGTCGCCTGCGCGTCGAGGATGTGGACCTCAATAGCGGCATCGCCACCGTCAGGCCCCACGGCACCCGACAGAAGACCCATGGGCGGGCGGTGTTTCTCTCCAAACGCACCATCGAAGCGGTGTGGGACTATCTGGCCAGTCGCACCGCCCACCCCGCCGATCCCGTGTTCATCAAGACGGATGGCCTTGTCATGGACCGCATGCGCCTGGCTCATCTAGTGAAGCGCATCGGCCTGCGCGCTGGCGTCGAGGGCGCGTACCCGCATCGTTTTCGCCACACCTTCGCCATTCAGTACCTGCGCAACGGCGGCGATCCTTTCACGCTGCAGCGCCTCCTGGGCCATCGCGACATGGACATGGTGCGCCGGTACCTGGCCTTGGCCGACGATGACGCGCAGCGAGCTCACAAGACCGCCTCGCCGGTGGACCGCTGGCGGCTCTAGGCCGCCCCTTGCTTGGCCTGTTGCTCCCGCCAGGCCTCCCAGAGCACGCGGATCCCCGCGCTGAGGTTCCGCCCGCCCAGCTTGATCAGGTCGGCGATGGCCTCCTCCGGCAGCGTGACGCTGACGGCGACCATCTTGTCGGAGTACATGATCGGCCGCCCGGACGAACGACCGCCGCCGCGGGCGCGCCGTCTCGGCTTGGGCGCCGCCTCCTGGTGGGTCATCTCGCCTCTCCTTTCCGTGCGATCTCTACGATATGATACGATCATGGGACGGGGAGGGCAAGCGGGGGGAGGCTCGCCGCCTCCGGCGCCCCCTCCCCGTCCAGTTGGTCCAGGAGCGCCCTGGCGCAGCGGGCGATCCGCGTCCCGCTGGCGGTCAGCACGTCGGCCAGCACCTGGGGATCCTCCGACCAGTGGGCCAGGTAGCCGAAGCTGTAGCCCGACGAATCCAGGCCCAGTTGTTCGGACAGGATGTAGGCCACGCTCTCGGCCTCCAGCTCCTGCACGGCCCGATCGCCGTCCTCCTCCTGAGGGTGGCCGAGGGCTTGGTGGGCCAGCTCGTGCGCCAGCGTCTTGACCTTCTGGTTGGGGCTCAGGCCCGCCTTGATCAGGATCGCCCCGTCCCGGTTGGTCGCCCCGTTGGCCTCCATCCGCTCCACCTCGCGGAGGCGGTAGCCCTGCCCCTGCGCCACCGCGAGCAGCCGGGCGTAGTGGGCCAGGTGATCGTCGCCCTGCAGCAGTTGGATCACCTCCGGCAAGGGGGCGCCGTCGGTCTGCGCGACGTCGAAGACGCAGACGGTCTTGAACCAGATCCCGCCGATCTCCTCGCCATCGTCCCGCACCTTGCGGAACGGGACGGGCGCCAGGATGCGGATGCCCTGCTCCCCCCGCCGCACCTGCCGCCCCAGCGATTGCCAGGTGCGGTAGCCGGCGACGCGGGTCGCCTCCGGCCGCTGCATCAGGATCAGCATGGTGTTGTAAAAGCTGTAGCGGCGGAAGCGGGCCTGCACCTTGAGCCACTCCTGCCAGCGGTCGGAGCGCATCAGCTCCAGCGCCCCTTCTTTCACCCGTTGCACCTGTCCGTTCATGCTCCTCCCTCCTTTGTCCTCGGGCTGATCTGCCCGATGAAAGGGGCTAACGTTTTCGGGTAGCCCCCTCGGATCGGATGGGTCAACCGCGATGCTTGGGGAACTTGAGGTCGCCGCCGCGAATCTGCACGGTGCGGGCGTAGCTGTATGCGCCGTACAGCCAGGGGTGCTTGTTCGCCAGCACGGTGCGCTCGGCGTCATCCAGTTCCAGCCCGAGCAGGCGATCCACCGCGTCTTGCAGGAGGTAGATGCCGCGCATCCAGCGGGTCAGGATCACCTCGAAGGTGAGCCCCGCCTGATGCCCTGGTTCGCTCCGCTGCCCTTCGGTGCCCCGTTCGTCCATCCCTATCGCTCCTTAGCTGGTGAAGCCCAGCACATCCAACAAGAAGCTCGTCCCCATCCGTTGGCAGACGATCCGGAAGGCGTCGTCGGCGCAACGGCCCGCTTTGCGGCGATGCTTGACCGTGAAGAACGCCTCGCCGATGTGGGGGATGGCGCCGTCGTAGTCGCCGATCTCCACGGTCCCATCGGCCTCGGCCAGGATGAACACCCCGCGCGCCCCGCCCTTGTAGGCCAGGATCTCGCCGTCGTTTTCATACCGCAGGTCGTCCATTCGCCAGTTGCGGATGCTGCGGCGCGTCTCGGCCATCCAAGCGTCGAACTCGGTCTTGTCCATGCGATCTCTCCTTTTGCACTTGGGGAGCGGCCGCGGCATGGAAAGCCGTCCCGCCGCCCCCGTCCTGTCATTCCTCCCAGGTGGGCGTGTTCTCGTCCTCGTCGTCTGGCTCGTCCACGTCCACCCAGTCCATCACCGTCCAGAGCAGGTGATCGTAGTCGCCGCTCATGGCCTCGTGCAGGAAGGCGTCCACCTCCTCCCGGCTGACCCCGCCTTTGCGAAGCGCCTTGGTCACCCGTCCGAGGATGGCGAAGGCGTTGCCGTCCTCGCCGACCAGCTTGACCTTGACCTGCGGATACTTGGGCATCTCTACCTCCTCCCCTCGTGGGAGCCGATCAGCCGGCCAGGTTGTCCAGTTTGACCTGGACGCGGAAGGCCTCGTCGTCCAGGGCCTTGGCCAGGTTGGTCAGCCGCTGATTGACGCGCAAGGCTTCCGCGCCGGTCAGGCCGGGGGTCACGGATAGCTCGATGTAGCGGATATTGGTCGCGGTGTCGCGCATCCAGTCCAGCAGCGCCCGTTGCTCACTTTTCTTCAAATTCGCCATCTTGCTCCTCCTCCCCTGCGATCAGCAGGTCGTACAGCTTGGCTTTCAGTTCGATGACCACCTGTTGGGCGGCGCGGAGTTGTCCTCGCGCCATGTCGCGCTCGTCGCGCATCGCCCAGTACTGCTCGGTCACCTTCTCCTCGGCGCGGTGTTCGGCGTCGAGACGGCCGCGCCATTCCTCGATCGCGCCAGCGTGTTCGGCCCGTTCCGCGTCCAGGTTGGCGATCAGTTCCTTGCAGCGGGCATCCAGTTCCGCTGCGTGGGCCTCGGCCGCTTGTTGTTGCCGCTCGGCCT
>JAAYEA010000564.1 GCA_012689325.1 Chloroflexota bacterium | reverse complement strand
CGGGATGGGGACGCAGCCGTCGGCGCCGATCAGGATCGGCTCGGTGAGGATCAGGTGCGACGTCTCGGGGGTCAGCACCGGCAGGTCGAGCTTGTACTCGACATAAGGGCCGTTGGCGAAGGCGCCCATGGCCTGCAAGGCGGCGGCCAGGTGCAAACCGTTGGTCCCGCCGCTGGAGACGTGCGGCGCGATGAGCCGCCCTGTCGCGTCGGCCAGCACGCTGACGATACGCAGCCCGCTGATGCCGATCTGCCCGATGGTGACGTCGGGCTGGGCGATGTCATAGGCGCCGGCCCAGAGGGCGTCGCGGAACTCGTAGATGCTGGGCGAGTGCTCGCCGCCGGCGATGTACATCTCGAAGCGCTCGGCCATCTCGGCCAGCCCCTCCAGGTCGCTGCGGGGGCGCGGCTCCTCCAGCCAATAGACGCCCAGCTCCTCGAGCTCTTCCGCCACGCGGATGGCCGTGCGCAGGGTCCAATAGGGGTAATGGAGCGAGACGTTGTTCTGGTTGGCGTCCACCATGATCTCCATGGCGTCGCCCACCGCCGCGCGGACGGCGCGCACCACCGCCAGGTCGTCGGCGGGGTCGGGGCGGTGCATGCGCAGCTTTATGGCGCGGATGCCGCGGCGCCGGAACTCGACGGCCATCTCGGCGTACTCGCCGGCAGTGCGGAGCTGGGCGGTGGCGGCATAGGCGGGGACGCGGTCGCGGCAGGCGCCCAGCAGCTTGAAGATGGGCAACCCCGCCGCCTTGCCCAGCAGGTCCCAGAGGGCGATCTCGATGCCGCCGACGGAGGGGCGGCCCAGCGAGCCGCCGCGCCCGCGCATGTGGGCGTCGAAAAAGCCCTGGATATAGGCGGGGTCCTGGCCCAGGAGCGAGCGCTCCACCAGCGGCGGGATGGGGCCAGCATGGGGGCCGATGCCCACCAGCCCCTCGTCGGTGTGGAGCTTGACGATGGAAAAGCTCATGGTGGTGATATCGGGCGTGTCGGGCTCGTCCCAGGCGGGCCGCCAGGAGCCGGGCAGAGGGATCGGTTTCGTGTTGCGGATGACCTCGATCTTGGTGATCTTCATGACATGCCTCCTATGCGCTTGGCGCATATCGCGTATCGCAGATCGCAAATCGCTTATCGCGGATCGCGCTCAACGGCACAACCCAGGTGGGTTGTGCTACTTGCCGCCCATGAGCGCGCGGGTGTATTCGCCCAGGTGCGCCACCAGCCCCGGCGCGTGGACCACGTCGCGGGCGGGGTCGGTGTAAAAGTGCGCCTCCGGCAGCTTGCCTTCCAGGAAGGGGTCCAGGTCGATGACATAATAACGGGAAAAGGTGGCCAGCCGCTCCGGCGTGAGCACGCTGAGCGCCTGGATGCGCCGGGCGGTGCGGCGGAACTCGGCCAGCGGCAGGTCGGCGGAGGCGTCTTCCACCACCAGCATCAGCTCCTCCGGCAAGGGGACGCCGTGGTATTCCGGCGGAAAGTAGGGGCGGGCCGTGAGCCCCTGGGCGCGGAGCTGCGGCAGCTCGGCCTGGGAGGGCGAGCCGTACTCCATGCGGAACTGGAAGGGGGTGAAGGCCAGCCCGCCCCGCCCGCCGACCCGCTCATAGACCTCGCGCAGGTGCTCGGCGAAGCGCAGCGTCGCCTCGGCGTCGTCGAGGGTGTTCAGCGGATAGTTGGGCAACAGCGAGATGACGGGGAGGATCCCCGCCTCGAAACAGGCGCGCATCTGGTCCTCCACCGCGCCCAGGTAGCGGGCCGCGTCGGGCGCCTTGTGCATGCGCATGAGCGAGGTGACCGAGACCCCCTCCAGGCCCCAAAAGATGAAGCGGCAGCCCTGGGCCAGCAGCGGATACCAACGCCGGTCAAAGGCGTCCACGCGGGTTTGCAGGATGTACTCCAGCCCCAGGGCGTTGATCCCCTCCAGCAGCGCGCGGGTATCGGGCTGCACGCCAAAGATGGGGTCGTGAAAGCCGACATAGCGCAGCCCGCTCGACTGGACGAGGCCGGCCAGGTCGCGCAGGGCCAGATCGGCGGGGCGGGCGTCGTAGCGGGGATGGACGCGGCGCTCGGGGCAAAAGGCGCAGGTGTAGGGGCAGCCCACCGAGGCGTTGTAGGCGATGTAGGGATAGCTCTCCCGCCGGGCCAGCGTCGAGATGTCCAGCGGCGGCAGGTCGCAGGCGCGGGGCGGGCGGAGGCGGTCGTTGTCCACCAGCGCGCCGTCGCGGAGCCAGGCCAGCCCGGGGATGCGCTGGTGGTCCAGGCGGCCCTCCGAGAGCGCCGCCAGGGCGGCGGGGGCGGCCAGCTCGCCCGCGCCCACCACCACGCCGTCGATCCACGGCCCATAGTGGCGCAGCAGCAGCTCGTAGCAGGTGGAGGGGGCATAGCCGCCCAGGAGGATCGGGCAGCCGTAGCGCTCCTTGATCCAGCGGGCCAGGGGGAGGGCAAAGACGATATCGGCGCTGGCGGTGCAGGAAAAGCCGACGATGGTCTGGCCGGGGACCAGGGCGGCGTCCAGGTCGGCCTGCAGCGCGGCCTGGACCTTGGCGGCGCCCGCCTCGTCCAGGGGGATGCCGTAGCGCATGGGCATGTCCAGCACCGTGGCGGCGCCGGGCGGAAGGGCGGCGACCAGGCGATAGACGTGCGTGGGCATGGCGAGGGAGCGGCTGCCCTTGACGGCGGCGCTCCCGGTGGGGAGGATGAAAATCCACTGCGGCATCGGCTCAGCCCTCCATCCCGTCCGGCAGGCGCACCTGCGGCACGGGGTACCAGAAATCGCCCGCGGCGTGCTTGCGCCCGAGCCCCAGGGTGGCCTCGCGGTTGAGGTCGTAGAACGTTTTCATGGCTTGCAGCGCCGCCGGCGAGAGGTCGGTATAGTCCTGCTCGGCCATGCGCCGGGCGTAGAGGTGGTCGTAGAGGATGCGCCGGAGCTGGCGCTCGGCCAGGTAGGGCGAGGGGCTGACCAGGTAATACAGGTCGGCGTCGCCCATGTCCAGCAGGGGGACGTCAAAGACGCAGGGCTTGTCGAACCCGATGAACAAGTCGACGCCGTCGAGCTCCTCGCCGTAATAGGCGGCGGTCAGCTCGCGCTTGGTGGGCGGGCGGCCGTGCGCCTGGTGATGGGCGATGGCGAGCTGGGCCACGGTCTCCACCGGGTCGTCGGCGCAGAGGCCGAACATGAGCAGGTGGCGGTCGTTGCCGCGGGTCGCCGCCATCACCTCGTCAAAGAGGTCGATCAGGTGGGCGTAGCCGAGACCGGGGAGGACGCGGCGATAGTCGCCGTAGAAACGGACGCGCACGCCCATCTCGCGGTAAAAGTCGTGGTAGGCGGGGTCGCGGCCGATCCGGGCCAGCCCCTCCTCAAAGCCGATGGAGACATAATCGTCGCCGCGCTCCAGCAGGCTGGAGCCAAAGAGCGAAACCATCAGCGTGCGGATGCCGTGGGAGAAAAAGAGGCGAGCCAGGGCGACCTGGGCCTGGGCGGTGCGGGCCAGGTAATCGCTCAGGTACTCGGCCTCGCTGGACGGCGGCGCGCCGCCCTCGGCGGCCCACTCGCCCAGCAGGCGCTCCAGCAGGTACCAGCGCCGCGTGCCGTTGATGGGAAAGACGCATGTGCGCGGGCGCTCGGCGACGAGCCGGGCCACCTCGGCGGTGGGCAGGGCCAAGAAGCTATTCAGATCGAGCACGATTCCTCCCTCGAAACTCGGTTGGGTCACGCGACCTGACCCAGCGCGCGCCGCTGGGCCCAGGCCTCGGCGACGATCTCGTCGATGGCCCCCTCCTGTTCCGGCGAGAGGACCGGCGCGCGCTCGCGGCGCAGCAGCTCGGCGGCGCGCTCCCTCGCTCGCTCCTCCAGGTGCCCTAGCCCCCGCACCCAGGCCTGGTCCCAACTGACCCGCTGGAACAGGTCGGAGAGGAACATCTCGTCGCGGAAATGCTCCGCCGTGTGCGGGTGCGCCAGGTAGCTCCCGCCGAGGCCCACCTCGGCGACCACGTCCTCGGCCAGCGTCTCGGGCGTGATCTGGAAGCCGCGCAGCATATGGCGCACCGCGCGGGCGATCTCGCTATCGATGACCAGTTGCTGGGGCGAAAAGGTGAGGGCGTTTTCCAGGTGGCCCATGGTGCCGATGCCTGTGGCCCCGGCCAGCAGCGGGAAGAGCATGGAGGTCACTTTCTCCACGCCCGCCTGCACGCCGGGGTAGCAGGCGTCGGTCTTGCCGCCGTGGACGCCGCCGGGGCAGCCATAGAACTCGCCGATCATCTGGACCCGCGCCGCCAGAAGCGGCATGCGGTCGATGCCGGCGTAGGGGAAGAGCATGGTGCGCATGTCGGCCAGCCCGGGGGTCACGTCGATGGTCATGATGGCGTGGGGGTCCACAGCATAGCCCAGCACCAGCCCGCCGAGCGTCTCGGCGATGCCCAGGGCCAGGGTCCCCGCCGCCGTGGCCGGGGCGGTGGCCCCGCCGTTGGGCATGGTGTCCAGCGACTGGGGCAGCCCGCGCTTGACGTAATCGATCACGATCTCGGCCATGTTGCCGTCCAGGCAGAGGGGCGAGCGGGCCTCGCCATAGCCCACCAGCACCGGCTCGCGGCGCAGGGCCTCCGGCGACCCCGCCACCACTTCGGCGATGCGCGAGATATAGGCCACGTCCAGCCGGTCAAAGGTCTCGATGCCGCCCAGCTTGCGCGTGTGCTTGACCAGCTCGGCGGCCATCACCACCGGGCGCATGGCGTGGGGGATCTCCTGCGCCGAGACGGGCAGGCCCATGAAGTCGACGCCGTCCAGGGCGTCGGCCAGGCGGAGGCTATCGCGGACGTCGGCCAGGGTGGCGCGGCGGCGCTGCCCCTGGAGGTCATAGATGAAGACGCAAAAGCCGCCGGCGCTGGCGGCGAAATCGGCGTGGATGCGGTGCGGCATGGTGGAAAAGTAGACCTGGGAGTAGCGGACGCTCATCTTGGCGGGGATGCGCCGGGGGTCGGCAAAGGCGGCGCGCATCCGCGCCACGGCGGCCTCGGTGGCCGCCTCGGGGAAGCGGGCCACCATCGCCTCACGGTCCACACGGCAGCCGGCTGCGCCCAGATAGTCCAGCGCCTCGTGGGAGCCGACGTGCATCCCCACGCGCTCCAACGTGCGCACCGCGCTGCGATGGATCATCTCCATCTCGTCTCGGCTCAGATAGCGGATCGGCTCCAGCAGTCGTCCCATGGGACCCCCTTGATGTGTTGGCTGCGGGGATTATAGCACGAAAGGCCCGCCAGGGGCGAAAGCGCCCGCGCCGGTTGGCGCAGGCCCATCCGTGTGCTATAATGCGAGGCAGGGGATCGCGGCGGGCGAGACAGCAGGGGCGGTTCATGAACCGCCCCCACGGGAAGCACCCCACACCCCGCCCCGCGATCCGCAGACGGCCAACCAGGGAGCGCGCCATGACCAAAAAAGACGGCCTCTTGCTCTTGATCGACGCCCACGCGGTGATCTATCGCGCCTATCACGCCATCCCGCCGCTCTCCAGCCCCAGCGGCGAGCCGACCAACGCCACCTTTGGCTTTGTCTCCACGCTGCTCAAGGTGCTGAGCGATTTCGACCCCGAGGGGGTGGCGGTGGCCTTTGACGTGGGGCGGACCTTTCGCCATGAGGGGTACGCCGAGTACAAGGCCGGCCGCCCCGAGCCGACGCCCGACCTCATCGCCCAATTCAACCGGGTGCGCGACGTGGTGCAGGCCTTTGGCATCCCCGATTACTCCAAGGAGACGTTCGAGGCCGACGACGTGCTGGCGACGCTGGCCGACCAGGCCCGCGCCCAGGGGTGCGACGTGGTGATCGTCACCGGCGACTCGGACACCTTCCAGTTGGTCCGGCCAGGGATTCGCGTCTATATCCTGGGGCGGCGCATCTCGGAGGGGACGCTCTACGACGAGGCAGCGATCAAGGAGCGCTACGGGCTGGAGCCCGCGCAGCTCATCGACCTGAAGGGGCTGGCGGGGGACACCTCGGATAACATCCCCGGCGTCTCGGGGATCGGGGAAAAGAGCGCCACAACCCTCTTGCAGCGCTACGGCAGCGTCGAGGCGATCTATGAGCGGCTGGACGAGGTGGAGAAGCGCTGGCAGGCCAAGCTGGCGGAGGGGCGCGAGTCGGCCTTCCGCTCCAAGGAGTTGGTGCGGCTGGTGCACGACGTGCCGGTCAAGCTGGACCTGGCCGCCTGCAGCCGGAGCAACTATGACCGGCAGCGGGTGATGGGGATGTTTCGCGAGCTGGGCTTTTACCGGCTGACCGACCGCCTGCCCGGGCAGGCGCCAGCGGCCACGGGGCAGCTCTCGCTCTTTGGGGCGGAGGAGGCGCCGGCGCTCAAGGCCGCGGCGGCGCCGTCCGGCCAGTACCAGGTGGTGGACACCCCCGAGGCGCTGGATGACCTGGCGGCCAAGCTGCGCGCGGCGGGGCGCTTTGCCGTGGATGTGGAGACCACCGGGCTGGACCCGCTGCTGGCCGACCTGGTGGGGATCTCGGTGGCGGCCGAGCCGGGGACGGGCTACTATATCCCGGTGGGGCACGCCGCGGGGATGGGGCGCAACCTGCCGCTGGAGCTGGTGCGGGAGGTGCTGGGCCCGCTGCTGGCCGACCCCAAGGTCGCTAAATACGCCCACAATGCCGGGTTCGACCTGGCGGTGCTGTTGGAGCAGGGGATGCCGGCCCAGGGGCTGGCCGCCGACACGCTCATCGCCGCCTTTCTGCTGAACCCCGACCGGAGCGTGGGGCTGAAGCAACTGGCCTGGGAGCGCTACGGCGTCGAGATGACCGAGATCACCGAGCTGATCGGCAAGGGGCGCAACCAGGTCACCATGGCGCAGGTGCCGGTGGCGCAGGCCGCGCCGTATGCCGCCGCCGACGCCGACATGACGGTGCGGCTGGCCGAGCCGCTGCTGCGCGAGCTGGAGGAGCGCCAGTTGACGCGGCTCTATCGCGAGGTGGAGCTGCCGCTGGTGCCCGTGCTCATCGAGATGGAGCGCCATGGCGTGGCGCTGGACGTCCCGTTCCTGGCGCAGATGTCCAAGGACCTGGAGCGGCAACTGGGCGAGCTGGAGGAGCGGATCTACCAGGCGGCGGGGCGGCGGTTCAACATCAACTCAACACAGCAACTGGGGCAGTTGCTGTTTGAGCAGCTTGGGCTGCCCGCGCCGCGGCGCACCAAGACGGGCTATTCCACCGATATCGGCGTGATGGAGTCGCTGCGCGGCCAGCACCCCGTGGTGGAGGCGGTGATCCAGCACCGGCAGCTCTCCAAGATCAAGTCTACCTATGCGGACGCCTTGCCCGCCTTGGTGAACCCGCGCACGGGCCGGGTGCACACGTCGTATAACCAGACCGGCGCGGTGACGGGGCGGCTGTCGTCCAGCAACCCCAACCTGCAGAACATCCCCGTGCGCACCGAGTTGGGGCGGGAGGTGCGGCGGGCTTTTGTGGCGCCGGCGGGGAGCTGGCTGCTGGAGGCGGACTATTCGCAAGTGGAGCTGCGCATCCTGGCGCACGTGGCCGACGACCCGGCGCTGAAGGAGGCCTTTTGGCGGGGGGAGGACATCCACGCCAGCACCGCCGCGGCGATCCTGGGCGTGCCGCTGCCCGAGGTGACCTCGGACATGCGCCGCATCGCCAAGTCCATCAACTTTGGGCTGATCTATGGCATGAGCGGCTTTGGGCTGGCGGCGCGGACGGGGCTCTCCCCGGCGGAGGCCGACGACTTTATCCGGCAGTATTTCGCGCGGTACCCGGGGGTGCGCGGCTATTTGGAGGCGACCAAGGACAAGGCCCGGCGCGACGGCTGGGTGGAGACACTCTTGGGGCGGCGGCGCTACTTTCCCGAGCTGGGGCGCGATAGCAGCGCCGACCGGAACACGCGCCAGGCCGCGGAGCGCATGGCCATCAACATGCCGATCCAGGGGACGGCGGCGGACATCATCAAGCTGGCGATGATCGAGATGGCGGGGGCGCTGCGGCGAGAGGGGCTCCAGAGCAAGATGATCCTGCAGGTCCACGACGAGCTGGGGTTCGAGGTTCCGGACGCCGAGCTGGAGGCGATGCGCGGGCTGGTGCGCCAGGTGATGGAGAACATCTATCCACTGGCGGTGCCGCTCAAGGTGGAGATGCACGTCGGGCGGGATTGGGAGAATATGGCGTAGGGGGCGGGGCGAACACTCGCGGGGCGAATACTCGCGGGGCGAATACAAGGTCATCTGCTCCAACTAAT
>JAAYEA010000563.1 GCA_012689325.1 Chloroflexota bacterium | reverse complement strand
TTTGGTCGGGCCCGGAGGACCGCCGCGTCGATCCCCAAGTGCTCAATTACGCGCGGCTGATCCTGCTGCGCGAGGTCATGGCCCGGAATGGCGACCAGGACAAGCCCGTCTGGGTCATGGAGATGGGTTGGAACGCCCTGCCGGAGAACTGGTCGGGGCAGCCCTCGCCCTGGGGCGCCGACGCGCCGGATAAGCAGGCGGACCGAACCCTGCGCGCGCTGGGCCGGGCGCGGGCGGAATGGCCCTGGGCTCAGATCCTCTGCCTGCCGGGTTACCAACCCGCCGCCGCGGCGGACGACCCCGTCTGGGGCTTGGCGCTGGTGGATCGACAAGGCCAGCCAACCCTCCTGCGCCAGCGGCTGGCGGCCTGGCTCGCCTCGCCGGCAAGCTCCCCGCTCCCCTATCAGCCGCCGCGCGGGCGGCTGTTGGCGGCGCTGGCCCTCTTGGGCGCGGGGCTGGCGGTGGTGACCTGGCGCGGCCTCGTCCACCTGCGCCGCTTGCCTTGGGCGACGTGGTGGGGCGCCGGGCAGCAAGCCTTTTTGCGCCTCTCGGACGCGCAGCAGTTCGCCCTGACCGCGCTGCTGGTGGGGCTCTATGCCCTCAGCCCCTGGCAGCCGCTGGCCCTGCTGGCCCTGTGGGCGCTGCTGTTCATCGGCCTGCTGCGGCTGGAGTGGCCGCTGCTCTGCGCCACAGCATGCATCCCCTTCGCGCTGTACCATCGCCCCCTCGGCGCCAGGGGCTTTTCGCTGGTCGAGTCGCTGACCCTGTTGGCCCTCGCTGCCTGGGCGTTGCCGGGACTGAGCCGCTGGCTGGCGCGCCGCCGAGCAGGCCAGGCCAGCCTCAAATCCCTGCTAGGCGGGCTGCGCTTCGATTGGCGGGGGCTGGACGGGGCCTGGCTCTTTTTCTTGCTGGTGGCCTTTGCCTCGCTCTTTGTCTCGCAGAACCGCTCGGTCAGCCTGCGCGAGTTCCGCGTGGTCGTGCTGGAATCGGCGCTCTTTTACTGGCTGGTGGTCCGCGCGCCCGGGCGCTCCCGCTGGGCCACGGCGCGCCCGCACGCCTTCTTGGTCGGCCTGGCCGACGCATTGGTGCTCAGCGGCGCGGTCCTGGCGGTATACGGGCTGGCGCAGTACGCCTTTGGCGGGGATACCATCGTGGCCGAGGGCGTCCGGCGCATCCGCGCGGTCTATGCCTCCCCCAACAACCTGAGCCTGGTGCTGGGGCGGATCATCCCGCTGGCGGCGGCGGTGGCGCTGTGGGGCCGCACCGGCTGGCGGCGCCGGGCCTACGGCGTTGGCGCGGCGCTGATGGTCCCTTGCCTGTTCCTGACCTTCTCGCGGGGGGCCTGGCTGCTGGGCCTGCCCGCGGCCATGCTCTTCCTCGGCGCCATGCGCGGGCGAAGGGCCCTGGCCGGGATGCTGGCGGCCATCGTCGTCGGCGTGGCCCTGCTGGTGCCCGTGGCGGGGACGGCGCGCATCGCCTCCCTGTTCGACCTCCGCGCCGGGACGTCGCTCTTTCGCGTCAGCCTGTGGAGATCGGCCCTGGCCATGATCCGCGACCACCCGCTCACCGGAGTTGGCCTGGACAACTTTTTGTATTATTATCCATCGTACATCCTGGCCGAGGCCGCCGCGGAGCCGAACCTCTCCCATCCCCATAATATCGTCCTGGACTTTTGGACGCGCCTGGGTGTGGGCGGGCTGGCGGCGCTGGCTTGGTTCCTGGTCGCCTACTTTCGCAAGGGCTGGCGGGCGCTCCGCGCGCTGCCTGATGGCGACGTGCGGGCCCTGCTGCTGGGGTTCATGGCCAGCGTGGTGGGCATGCTGGCCCACGGGCTGGTGGACAATTCCTACTTTGTGGTCGAGCTGGCGTTTATATTCGCGCTGACCTTGGGGTGGGCGCAAAGGCTAACCTGGCGTGAGGAGGAACAACGATGAGGGTCTTGATTACCGGCGGGGCGGGCTTTCTGGGGTCGCACCTGTGCGACTATTTCCTGAACAAGGGGCATCAGGTCATCGCCATGGACAACCTGATCACCGGCAGCACCCGCAACATCGAGCACCTGGCGGGCAACGACAATTTCCACTTTATCAAGCAAGATGTGACCGAGTACATCTATGTCTCCGGGCCCATCGACGCCGTGTTGCACTTTGCCTCCCCCGCCAGCCCCATCGATTTCGACAAGTTCCCCATCAAGATCCTCAAAGTTGGCGCGCTGGGCACCCACAAGGCGCTGGGGCTCTGCCGGGAAAAGGGCGCGCGCTTTTTGCTGGCCTCCACCTCCGAGGTCTATGGCGACCCTCTGGTCCACCCGCAGCGGGAAGACTATTGGGGCAACGTCAACCCCATCGGCGGGCGCAGCTGCTACGACGAGGCCAAGCGCTTCGCCGAGGCCATGACCATGGCCTATCACCGGCAGCATGGCCTGGAGACGCGCATCGTGCGCATCTTTAACACCTACGGCCCGCGCATGCGGCTGGAAGATGGGCGCGTGGTGCCCAACTTTGTGGGGCAGGCCCTCCGCGGCGAGCCGCTTACCGTCTATGGCGAGGGGTCGCAGACCCGCAGCTTTTGCTACTATTCCGATCTGGTCGAGGGCATCTATCGCCTGCTCATGTCCGATGAGCGGCTGCCGGTGAACATCGGCAACCCCACCGAGATCACCATATTGGAGTTCGCCCAGCGCATCAACGAGATGACCGGCAACCAGGCCGGGATCATCCACGAGCCGCTGCCCCCCAACGACCCCAAGCTGCGCCAGCCGGACATCACCAAGGCCCGGCGGGTGCTGAATTGGGAGCCCAAGGTGGGGCTGGAAGAGGGCCTGCGGCAGACCATCGCCTATTTCCAGCAGCGCATGAACGAGGCCAAATAGGGGCGCGCCACGACATCGAGCACAGACGGGATGAACACGGGAACCCGAGCCACAACCTGGCCTGAGCAAGCGGCGCGGAGCCTATCCGGCGAGCGGCTGACGGCGCTGGCCGGGGCGCTCGGTTTGCTCCTATTGGGCGCGGCCATCGCCTGGCTGCCGCTCCAGCTCGCTGTCGCGGCGGTGGCGGGCGGCATCGGCCTGTTGACCCTGCTGGTCCATCCGCTGTGGGGGCTCTATGCGCTCGTGTTCGCCATCCCCTTTGGCGTGCTGCGCGGCGTCAGCCTGGGCGGCTTGACCATCGGCGCCGTGGAGGCGCTGACCGCCGCTATCATCGCTTGCTGGCTGGCGCGCCAGATCGCCCGCCGCGAGATCCGCCTGCATTGGCCGCCCTTGACCATTCCCCTGCTGATCCTCTTGGGCGCGATGGCCTTCTCCCTCACCATCGCCGCCTCGCTGACCCAAAGCCTGATCGAGTTGGCCAAGTGGGTCGAGGTGCTGGCGCTCTATGTCCTCATCGCCAACGGGATCAGGCCCAAGGCGGCGTTGGGGCTGGTCCTCTGCCTGCTGCTGGCCGGGTCGGCGGAGGCGCTCTTGGGCTTGTACCAGTTCGTGTTTCGCGTCGGGCCGGAGGGTTTCCTGCTGATGGGCCGGTTCATGCGCGCCTATGGCACCTTCCAGCAGCCCAACCCCTATGCCGGCTATCTGGGCCTGCAGCTCCCCCTGGCCTGCGGCCTGCTGGCGGTGGAGGGGCGCGGCCTGTGGGAGGGCTGGCGCCAGCGCCACGGGTTGCGCCGGCTGGTCTCCTGGGTGGCGCTGGGGAGCCTGGCGCTGATGGCCTTGGCCCTGGCCGCCAGTTGGTCGCGCGGCGGCTGGCTGGGCTTCGCCGTGGCGGTGGCCGCGATGGCCGTGGCGCTCAGCCGGCGGACGCTGGCCGCAGCCGCCGCCGTGGCCGCGGCGCTGGTGATTTTCGCGGCGATGGGCGGGCTGGCGCTGTTGCCGCCGGCGCTCGTGCAGCGGGTGACGGACACGCTCCCCTACGCCGCCGGGTTGGACATCCGGGCGGTGGAGGTGGACGACGCCAACTGGGCCCTGGTGGAGCGCATGGCCCACTGGCAAGCCGCCTGGGAGATGTTCGCCGCGCACCCCTGGCGCGGCGTGGGGATCGGCAACTATGCGGTGGCCTATCCGGCGTATGCCCTGCCCCGCTGGCAGGACCCGCTGGGCCACGCCCACAACTATTACCTCAACATCCTGGCCGAGACGGGGCTGGTGGGGCTGGCAGCCTTTGCGATCTTTTGGCTCGCCGCCTTGGCCCAGGCCATCCGGGCGCTGCGCCGCTGCCGCGGCTATGCGCGGGGGCTCGCCCTGGCCGCCCTGGGGATGCTGGCCCACTTGACCGTTCACAACGCCTTTGACAACCTCTTTGTGCAGGGGATGTACCTGCAACTCGCCTTCGTCCTCGGCGCGCTGCACGCCCTGACCCGCCTGGGCCCGCAAAGCACGGCGCTATCCGCTGCGCCAGGAGGGCCAGCATGCGCATCGGACTAGATTACACCGCCGCCGTGCAGCAGAGCGCGGGGATCGGACGCTATTGCCGCGAGTTGGTGGGCGCGCTGGCGGCGCAGGACCGCGAGAACCAGTACGCGCTGCTGGTGGCCGGGCGGCCCAGCGCGGAGGCGCTGCGCCGGGCGCAAGAGCGCTTTGCCGCGCACCCCAATTTCACCCTGCGCCCACTGCCCATCTCGGAGCGCTGGCTGAACCGGATCTGGCACCGGCTGCGGCTGCCGCTGTACGTGGAGGCCCTGACCGGGCCGCTGGATCTCTACCATTCCACCGATTTCACCTTGCCCCCGGTCCGCCGCGCCCGAACGCTGCTGCAGGTCCACGACCTCTCTTTTTTGCGCACGCCGCAATACGCCGAGCCGAGCCTGCAACGCTATCTGCAACAGGTGGTGCCGCGCTCGGTGCGGCGGGCCGACCTGGTGCTGGCCGATTCGCAGCACACCAAGAAGGACATTGTCGCCCTGCTGGGCATCCCCTCGGAGCGGGTGATGGTGATCCTGGGCGGGACGGAGAGCCGCTTCCAGCGCGTGACGGACGAGGCGCGGCTGGAGCAGGTCCGCCAGCGCTACGGGCTGAGCCATCCCTTCATCCTGGGCCTGGGCACGCTGGAGCCGCGCAAGAACCTGGCCGGGCTGATCTCCGCCTATGGCATATTGCGCGCGCGGCAGGCCATCCCGCACGAGCTGGTCATCGGCGGGCGCAAAGGCTGGCTCTACCAAGGCATTTTTGACCGCGTCGCCGAGCTGGGGCTGGAGCAGCAGGTGCGCTTCCTGGGCTTTGTGGCCGACGAGGACCTCCCCGCCCTGTATACCCTGGCCGACGTCTTTGCCTTCCCCTCGTTCTATGAGGGCTTTGGCATCCCCATCCTGGAAGCCATGGCCTGTGGCACGCCGGTGGTGGCCTCCAACGCCTCCTCGCTGCCCGAGGTGGTGGGCGAGGCCGGGCTGATGGTCTCGCCGGAGGACACCGAGGCGCTGGCCCAGGCCCTCGGCCAGGCCCTGCAGGACACGCCCCTGCGCCGCACCTTGATCAGCCGGGGCTATGAGCAGGCGCGCCGCTTCACCTGGGAGCGGGCCGCCGGGCAACTGCTCATGGCCTACCGGTACGTCTGATTGCCCTTTTGGCGACTCGGTGCTACAATAGCCAATCACCACGCGAACGAGGAGGCTATGGCATGAAACTTGCGCAACGGATGAGCCGGTTAGGCACCGAGACCGCTTTTGAGGTCCTGCTCGCGGCGCGAGCTTTGGAGGCCCAAGGGCGCGACATCGTCCACCTGGAGATCGGCGAGCCGGATTTCGATACGCCGGCGAATATCGTCGACGCGGCCTGCCAGGCGCTGCGTTCCGGCCAGACCCACTACACCCCCTCGGCGGGCATCCCGCCCTTGCGCGAGGCCATCGCCGCCGAGATGTCCCGCACCCGCGGCATCCAGGTGGAGCCCAACCAGGTGGTGGTCACCCCCGGCGGCAAGCCGATCATGTTTTACCTCATCCTGGCGCTGGCCGAGCCGGGCACGGAAGTGATCTATCCCAACCCGGGATTTCCGATCTATGAATCCATGATCAACTTTGTGGGCGCCAAGCCCGTCCCCGTGCGGCTGCTCGAGGAGCGCGGCTTTCGCTTCGACCTGGACGAGCTGCGGGAAAAGGTCAGCGACCGGACGCGGCTCATCATCATCAACTCGCCGCAGAACCCCACCGGCGGCGTGCTGACCCGCGAGGACCTGGCGGGGATCGCCGAGGTCGCCACCAAGTACGATATCCCCGTGATGTCCGACGAGATCTATGACCGGATGCTTTACGAGGGCGAGTTCGCCAGCATCGCCTCCCTGCCGGGCATGTCCACCTCGGAGCGGACCATCATCCTCAACGGTTTCTCCAAGACCTACGCCATGACCGGCTGGCGGCTGGGCTACGGCGTGATGCCCGCCGAGCTGGCCGGGCACATCACGCGGCTGATGACCAACTCGAACTCGTGCACGGCGGCAGCCACCCAGTTCGCCGGCATCGAGGCGCTCAAGGGGCCGCAGGACGAGGCCGCCAAGATGGTCGCCGCCTTCAAGCAGCGCCGCGACGTCATCGTCGCCGGGCTGAACCAGATCCCCGGCATCCGCTGCCACAAGCCGGAGGGCGCCTTCTACGTCTTTCCCAACATCTCGGCCACGGGCATGAAAAGCAAGCAGATGGAGCAGTTCCTGCTCAACGAGGCGGGCGTCGCCACCCTGGCGGGCACCTCCTTCGGCGCCTATGGCGAGGGGTATATCCGCCTCTCTTACGCCAACTCGGTCGATAACCTGGAAAAGGCGCTGGATCGCATCGCCGGCGCGCTGGCCAAACGCTAGGCCAACGCCTCCCGCAGATCACAAAGCGCCCCGTCGCGTGCGACGGGGCGCTTGTTGTTTCCAGCCGGTGATGAGCGCGCTTAGCCCCGCTTGGTCTTGTAGACGCTCTCGTGCAGCACGCCGACGAAGCGCAGGTTGCGGTAGCGCTCGGCATAGTCCAGGCCATAGCCCACCACGAACTCGTTGGGCACCTCGAAGCCGATATAGTCCACCGGGATATCGATCTCGCGGCGGGCGGGCTTGCTGAGCAGGGTGCAGATGCGGACGCTGGCGGGGTTGCGCGTGCGCAGGTTCGAGATGATATAGCTCAGCGTGCGCCCGGTGTCCACGATGTCCTCCACGATCAGCACGTGCCGTCCCTCGATGGGCCGGTCCAAGTCCTTGAGGATGCGCACCACGCCACTGGACTCGGTGCTCTGCCCATAGCTCGAGATGGCGATGAAATCGATCTCGTGGGGGATGGTCACCTCGCGCATGAGGTCCACCAGAAAAGCAACCCCGCCCTTGAGGATGCAGGTCAAAAGCAAGTCCTGCCCTTCATAGTCGCGCGAGATCTGCTGTCCCAGCTCGCGCACCCGCTGGGCAATCTCTTGTTCGGAAACCAACACCTTGGCGATCGCGTCCATGGTCTTCCACCTCTCCGCGAGATAGAGCGATTCTAGAGCTACCGACAACTCTGGCCACTCAGAACACCTGGCAGATCAACCCCTTGAGGTACTCGCCCTCCGGGAAGGAGAGCAAAATCGGATGGTCCGCCGCCTGGGTGAGCTTGGTGAGGATCTGCGCGTCCCGGCCGGCGTCGATGCTCGCCCCGAACACCACCTTTTGGAACAGGTCCGGGCTCACCAGCCCCGAGCAGGAAAAGGTGGCCAGGATGCCATTGGGGCGCAAAAGCTGCATGGCCAGCCAGTTGATATCCTTGTACCCGCGGCAGGCGTGTTGCACCTGGGCCTGGTTATAGGCGAACTTGGGCGGGTCCAGGACGATCAGGTCGAAGCGGCGGCCCTGCTCCCGGTACTGGCGAAGCTGGGCAAAGACATCGGCCACCACCTGCTCCGCAGGGCGACCCGCCAGCCCGTTCAGCTCCAGGTTGTGTCGCGCGGCCGCCAGGGCGTCCGCGGAGGTATCCACGTTGGTCACGCTCTGCGCCCCGGCGCCGGCGGCATAGACGCCAAAGGCTCCCGTATAGGCAAAGCAGTTCAGCACCTCGCGCCCCTGGCAATATCCCGCCACGTGGCGGCGGTTGTCCCGCTGGTCCAGGTAAAAGCCCGTCTTTTGGCCCGACTTGAGGTCCACGGCGAAGCGATAGCCCGCCTCGGTGATCTCGACCGCGTCCGGCGGAGGGTCGCCCCACAGGGGGCCCGCCGCCGGGGGCAGGCCGTCCTTTTCCCGCGCGTCCACGTCGCTGCGCTCATAGACGCCGCGGCAAGGGGCGAACTGGGAGAGGATGCTGGCGATGTCGCCCTTCCACCGCTCCATGCCCGCGGTAAGGCATTGCACCACGAAATAGTCGGCGTAGCGATCCACGATAAGGCCGGGCAGCAGATCCGACTCGCCATGCGCCAGGC
>JAAYEA010000562.1 GCA_012689325.1 Chloroflexota bacterium | reverse complement strand
GGGTGGCCGCCGCCAACAGGCAGATCACCGCGGCCAGCAGCGACCGCGCGAGCATCCTGGTTTCCTTCATGGGAACCCTCCTGCTCACCTGTGCCCACTGCTGCCAGTATAGCGCGCGCCGCGGCGGATGTCAATAGAATAGAGCCCTGCGGCAGGGCTTGTGCCAAGTCGCGCTCGGCGATCAATGCGGCATGGAATGCCGACGCCGAGCTACGGCGGCATGGAATGCCGGGGCTGCGCCTGATAGAATCAGGCTTCGGATTCCACGCCACGGAGGCTCCAGAAGCCCGATTCTATCGGGCGCGGTGGCGTAGCACGGCGATTCATCGCCGTGCGGGGCGGCGCGCCAAGTCGCGCTCGGCGATGAACTCGCCGAGCTACCAGGCGGCGCCTGATGGAATCAGGCTTCGGCAGTCCATGCCGCTCGGCAGTCCATGCCGCGGAGGCTCCAGAAGCCCGATTTCATCGGGCGCTGCCGACGCCATTCCATGGCGCGTAGCACGGCGTCGGCATTCCATGCCGCATTCGTCGCCGTGCGGGCCGGCACGCCAAGCCGACTGCCGACTCGGCACATGCCCTGCGGAACGGCTCAAGCCGTCACGACATGAAGAACAGCGCCGCGCACCTGCCGATGTAGTAGCGACTTCAGTCGCTCCTCCCGGAACGGCTCAAGCCGTCACTACATGAGGACGGGCCGCCGCTTGCCCGCCTTCCCAAAACGCCCTACAATGCCCCCAGACGTCCGAGAGGAGGGCCGCTCCCATGTCCACCCGACCCAACATCGTCCTGATCCTCGCCGACGACCTGGGCTATGGCGACCTGTCCCGCTTCAACGGCGGGCTCTCCCAGACCCCCGCGCTGGACGCCCTGCTGGACGAGGGCGTCTGCCTCACCCAGCAATACACCGCCTCGCCCGTCTCCAACCCCTCCCGCGCCACGCTGATGACCGGCCGCTATCCCCACCGCACCGGCTCCATCGACACGCTGGAGTGGCACGGCCTGGAGCGGCTGGCCCTGGGCGAGACGACCCTGGCCGACGTCTTGCGGCGCGCCGGCTATGTCACCGGGCTGGTGGGCAAGTGGCACCTGGGCTCCTTCGACCCGCGCTACCACCCCCTGCGCCGCGGGTTCGACGAGACGGTCTGCTTCCGCGGGGGCATGCACGACTATTACCAGTGGCGCCTGGAATACGGCGAGCAGGTGGTCCGCGCCGATGGCCGCTACCTCACCGACCTCTGGAGCGACGAGGCGGTGGCCTTTATCGACCGCCACGCTGGCGAGCCGTTCTTCCTGCACGTCACCTACAACGCCCCGCACACGCCCCTCCAGGTCCCCGAGGACGAGATCGTCCCCTTCCGCGAGCGGGGGCTGTTCAACGAGGGGGTCTGCCGCATCTATGCCATGATCCGGCGGCTGGACCGGGGCGTGGAGCGCATATTGGCGGCGCTGGACCGCCGCGGCCTGCGCGAGGACACCATCGTGGTTTTCACCAGCGACAACGGCCCCCAGTTCGGCGGCCAGGGCGACCAATGCACCACCCGCTTCAACTGCCAGTACAACGGCGCCAAGGGGACCGTCTACGAGGGCGGCATCCGCGTGCCGCTGGCGATCCGCTGGCCCGCGGGGCTCCCCGGCGCGCGGCGGATCGACCGCATGGCCCACTTTGCCGACTGGTTCCCCACCCTGCTGCACGCCGCGGGCGTCCCGGTCCCCGCCGGGCTCGACCTCGACGGCGTGGACCTCTGGCCGGTGCTGCTGGGGGAGCCGGGCCAGGTCTGCGAGCGGCGCTTTTGGCAATGGAACCGCTTCACCCCGCGGATCGAGGGGAACGCCGCCATGCGCGACGGCGACTGGAAGCTGGTGCGCCCGCGCATCGCCGAGGCCATGGAGGTCCCCACCCTCCACTGGCTGCGGGTGGCCATGTACGAGCCGGAGCATTTCATCGCCCACGGCATCATGCCCTACCCCGCGCTGCCCGCGCTGCCGCCCCCGCCGCCGCCCGAGCTCTACAACGTGCGGCTGGACCCGCTGGAGCGGGAGAACCTCGCCGCGCGCCACCCCGACGTGGCCCGGCGGATGCTCCGCGAGCTGGAGACGTGGTTCGAGGAGGTCGAGTCGGAGCGGCGGGCGATCGCGGGGGAGTGAAGCGCACCGCAGGGACGCAGAGGGCGCAGAGAGAGATGACCATTCGCGAGCGTACCACCTGGGAGGAGCGGCGGCTGACGGTGACCTGGGAGCCGGGTCACCTGCCCCCGCGCGAGCAGGTGACCCAGGCCAGCGGCATCTGCTTCGTCGCCGACGGGCGCATCCTGCTGGTGAGCCAGGACGGCGACCATTGGGCGCTCCCCGGCGGCCACCCCGAGCCCGGCGAGGCCCCGGAGCAGGCCCTGATCCGCGAGGTGTGGGAGGAGGCCAGCGCCCGGGTGGAGCGCTTCGCCTACCTCGGCGCGCAGCGGGTGGACGACCCCGAGGCCCCGGCGCCGCCCCATGTCTATTACCAGTTGCGTTATGTCGCCTGGGTGCGGCTGGAGCCGTTCGACCCCCAGCACGAGACGCGCCATCGGCGGCTGGTGGCGCCCGACCAGCTCATCGCGACGCTGGGCTGGGACACCACCGCCATCGCCGAGGCGCTGCTGGCGGCGGCGCAGCAAAAACAAGCCCCGGTCCCGCCCTTGCCGTGAGGCGAGGCGGGCCGGGGCTCGATCTAGGCACACGCGACGGGTCTTACGTCAGCGGGAATAACTCGTTTAGCTTGGCCACCACGTCGGCGCTCAGCTCCACCTCGGCGCCGCGGGCGTTGCTCGCGACGTGCTCGGGCTTGGTGGCGCCGGTGATCACGCTGCTGACCTCG
>JAAYEA010000561.1 GCA_012689325.1 Chloroflexota bacterium | reverse complement strand
TGGTGGATCGTCACCGTGACCACGGGGGGGCTGTTGGCCGGGGCGCTGCTGGTGGCGCGTTTTGTGGTGCTGATCCTGGCCATCAGCCTGCTCTCCTTCACCACCGGCACGAACGACCTGATGCACGGCCTGGAGCACCTGTTGCGCCCGCTGCAACGGCTGGGGCTGCCCGCCCACGAGCTGGCGCTGACCTTCGACATCGCGCTGCGCTCCGTGCCGCTCCTGGCGCTGGAAGCGGAGCGGCTGGCCAAAGCGCAGGCCTCGCGGGGCGGCGAGTTCGGCGGCGCCAAGGGCGGGGCGATTCGCCGCGTGCAGCAGGCGTTGCCTTTGCTGGTGCCGCTCTTCCTCGGCGCGCTGCAGCGGGCCGAGCGGCTGGCGCTCGCCATGGAGGCCCGTGGGTACGTGGGCGGCCGCGGGCGCACCCAATGGGTGGCGTTGCGCATGCGCTCGGCGGACTATGTGGCCCTGGCGCTTGTGCTAGGGATAGCGGTTGCTGTCGTCTTGGTGTAACACACTCTATTTGGGGAGGTATGGCATGGAAACCAGTTCTCGGGTACGCAAAATCGCGGTTGCGGGGGTATTGGGCGCGATCTCGGTATTGTTAGGGGCCACGCATTGGGGCTTCATCCCCTGGATCAGCGGCGCCGCCCTCACGATCATGCACGTTCCGGTGATCATCGGCGCGGTGCTGGAAGGGCCCGTGGTGGGCCTGGTGATCGGCCTGATCTTTGGCGTGTTCAGCCTGATCCAGGCGGCCATCGCGCCTACCGGCCCCACGGACGTCTGGTTCACCAACCCCTTGGTCTCGGTGCTGCCCCGGCTCCTCATCGGCCCCGTGGCCTGGCTGGTCTATCAGGGCGTCCGGCGCGTCCATGAGGTCGCCGGTCTGGCGGTGGCCGGGGTGGCCGGCAGCCTGACCAACACGCTGCTGGTGCTGGGCATGCTCGGCGTGCTGGGCCATGTGCCTTGGGCCGCCCTGCCGCCGATCATCTGGGCCAACGGCCTCCCCGAGGCGGTGGCTTCGGCGGTGATCACGGTTGTGGTCGTGGCCGCCTGGAAGCGCATCGCCATCGGCCGCAAGCAAGGATCGTCGATATAGCGCTCGGGACCTGACAGGTCCCAGATAGAGCGCCATCTGGGTCCTGTCAGGTCTCCTTCCCGCGAAAGGAGACCCATGATGCTCCTCGCCATCGACATCGGCAACACCAACATGGTGCTGGGCGTCCACGGCGAAGGCGGCTGGATGCACCAGTGGCGCATCCATACCGACCGCGACAAGATGGCCGACGAATACGCCGTGCTGCTGCGCTCGCTCCTGCAGGAAGCGGGGCTGCAAGGCCAGCATCTGGACCGCGTCGCGCTGGCCAGCGTGGTGCCGCCGCTCACCAACGTCATCGCCGAGACGGTCAACCGCGTGCTGGGCCACAAGCCGCTGATCATCGGCCCCGGCGTCCGCACCGGCATCCGCGTGCGCACCGAGAACCCCGCCGAAGTCGGCGCGGACCTGGTAGCCAACGCCGTGGCCGCCTATGAGAGGCTGCGCACCCACTGCATCGTCGTGGATTTCGGCACAGCCACCACCTTTAC
>JAAYEA010000082.1 GCA_012689325.1 Chloroflexota bacterium | reverse complement strand
GATCCGCTCCCAGCGATCGCCCGCGACCCGATGCCAGTGGTTCTCCGCCGTCTGGGGGTAGTCGACGCCGGCATGGTAAAAGTCGTTCCAGTAGGGGTCGGGCATGCTGCCCGGCACCCGCTCGGGGCGGCGAAACTCGACGGCGCGCTGGACGATCTCTCTGGATTCCATCGCTCTCCCTTTGGACTTGGGTGGACGGGCCTGGAGACAAGATATCCATCATGGCTGAATAGCCATTCGACACCTTTGTATTACTGTACAATGAGACCGCGGCCTTGTCAAATCAGGGATTGCCTGGGCCGGGCTGTTGCATGGTCGCCACGACAGTGGCGGGCGCGGGCCAGTTGACTCCTGGCTCCTGTGGTACTATCATGGCCGCGCGGCAGAAAACTGATCGTGCCAGAGAAGAGGGCGGTCCCACCGCCCAGCGGGGAGGTGCTGCGTGCTGGCCCCGCTATCGCGTACGAATACGCTCCATGGAAGGGTGGTATCGTCATGAAGAGGCTCCAGCCCCCGGCCATCTATATTCACGAACGCGTGAAGCAGGACCATCGGGCACTGGCCCGAGCCGAGCGTCTGCTTTCCATCATGGATTCCCCGAAAATCGTTAGTGGCATTACCGACGACGAACTGGCCAAGATCGTGCAGGAGGCAGGCTGGCGCACCTCGCGTCGAGTAAGCGGCGCCAAAAAGGCCGAGGATCCCACGGTCATCCTGAACGCCTTTGATTTCGACCAGCCTGACGGAGAGCGCGCCCAGGGCAACGGCGACCTCTATTACGGCGGCGGGGCCTGGGCCCGGCGCGACCGCAAGCGCGTCTTTGCCAGCGAGGGAACCATCTGCCAGGATGCCTGGGAGATCCACAGCGCGCTGGGGTGCCTCTTTAAGTGCGACTATTGCGCCCTGGAGAACGTGCTGAACTTGATGGTCAACATCGAGGCGTTCGTCGAGCATCTGGGGCCGTTCATCGACGCCCACGCGCAGACGCTATACAAGTGGGACAGTCGCAGCGATATCCTCACCTTTGAGCCCGAGTACGATGCCACGCGCCCGATGGTCGAGTTCTTTGGCGCGCAGCGCAAAGCCTTTCTCATGCACTACACCAAGAGCGACAACGTGGATGTCTTGCGCGACCTGAAGCACCACGGCCAGACCATGGTCTGCTGGAGCCTCTCCGCGCACACCCAGAGCCGCCTCATCGAGGTGGGCACCGCCACGGACGAGGAGCGCATCGAGGCGATGCGAAAATGCCAGGAGTGGGGGTATCACGTGCGCTGCCGGCTATCGCCCATCGTGCCGGTGGCCAACTGGCGCGAGGAAAACCGCGCCCTGCTCGAACTCCTCTTTTCCAGGGTGCAGCCAGAGGTGATCAGCCTGGAGACCCTCGCCCGCTTCCCCGATTACGAGATGCTCCCCCGCACCATCGACCTAGACCTGCTGGATCCTTCCTTCATCCAGGCGGCCCAGGAGGCCCGGGGGGAGATGGCGGGGCGCATCTATGGCCCCTTCCCGCACGAAAAGCGCGCCGAGATCTACCGTTTCCTGATCGAGGAGCTGCGGCGCCTCAGCCCGGCTACGCCCTATTCCATCTGCCTGGAGTCGCCCGAGATGTGGCAGGAACTGGGCCCCTTGATGGGACAGTCGCCGGAGGCTTACGCCTGCTGCTGTGGCGGGTTCTGCACCCCTGGTCAGCCGCTGATGTCGCCGCCGTGATCCCGGCATAGGTGCATCCGCCAGAGCTGCACGAATCCGGCAGTATCGTTGGGATCTCTGGAGGAGTGGCAAGTCGGCGGGGAGGTGAAGGAGATCAAGCATGATAGCACCCCAAAATACAGCCCAGCTGCAAGCAAAAAGGCGCCAAGTTGACCGGGGCTGCGGGCGCACTCAAGTTATCGCCGGCGCTTGCGAATCTGCTGGTAGCTGCCCGCCAGGGCTACGATTGGCCCCACGGCACCGGAGCCGCATCAAGCCAGCGAAGGATCGTTGATCTCGAAGCAAAGGTGCGCGTTCTCTTGACAGATCTAGCCCCCGCGTCCGCGTGTGCAATCGCAGGCCAGGTGTCGATTTGGGCAGGGAACAACCAGCCCGCCATAGGCAAGATCACAGGCGCTTCGCCAGACGGAAAAGCTGCGATGCAGCACGCCATCGCCGATCTTGTCTCCGGGAAGACACGCTCCGGCATCGCCGCCCTCTGCGATCTCCCAGGCATCGGCTTGGTCATCGCATCCAAGATCTACAGGTTCTGCTCTCCCAAGACGGGAGCGGCTGTGGACCGCCACGCCTCGTATTTCTTCAACTCGCTGCTCGTTAATGATGGCGCTTATGCTACCGAGTTTCAGCGCGAATGGTCCACTGGCGCCCACAAGGCATCTCGGCTGGCGATCTATACCAAGTCCGGGTTATCCCGGAATCAAAGCGAGTATTTCGACACCTATTTGCCGCTGCTCGGGCACATTGCCGCCGAGTTGAACGCGCAGTCTCGGCGATATTGCTGCGCAGCCACGGGCCAGAAGAAGGCCTGGACCCCCGCGGACGTGGAGATGGCCAAGAGGTCGGGACGGGTTAGCGTGGACGCCGAGCCCTGGACCCCCGCGGACGTGGAGATGGCCGCCTACTATTGGTGGGCGTGTCACGGCGCCAAGTAGGGCACGCGCACAAACGCAAAGAATGGCGGCAGCCCCCTACAGCTCCGCATCCAACCTCGCCAGATCCACCAGTTCGGCGCCGGCCGCCGCGGCCTCGGCTCGCGCCGCCTCGGTGTAGCCCGCCCGCGCGAACAGGACGTGGTGGACCCGCCAGCCGCTGCCGTCCGCGCCGCCGCCATCGGGCAGCTTCCGCAGCACCCTGGTCGTCCTCACCTCCAGCAGCTCTTGGAGCACCGCCCGGTCCACCACCTCGGCGCCTTCACGTCCGCCGACGTTTCCAGCAAGCTCAAGGTGCTGTTTCGACCCAAGGGCGCCGGCGTGCCCGAGATGTTGGAGGGCGAGGAAACTATCACCTGGTAGGCTCAGCGCTATTCTCGGCGTGATGGAATGTCATTCATGGCGCGAATAGCCTGTCGAGCGCCGTCAGGAACCGCGGCATGGAAATGCCGAACGCGCAGCCTGACGGCGCTCTTATTGTACTTTGTGGAGGTTGCATTGTGCTAATGCTTGTGGTATAATGTGACATGACAAGCGGCACGGCGTTTCGCCGCCACCGCCGCACATAGCCCGATCCCCAGACGAAGAAGGGGGAATAGGGCGACGCTCGTAGGAACGAGCGTTTGGCGTTCGCAAGAGCGAACGCAGCGCCGTTCCGAACACAAGCGACCGTTGCGAGTCGAGGACTTGAGGGCCGCGTGTGGGGAGCGTGACAAGAGCCTGTCCTCGGGATGGGCATCTTGTCGCGTTCCCCGCACGCGGCCCTTTTATTTTGCCACATGGCGAGGGCCAGGGTACCCAGACATGCACACCGAAGCCGAAATCTACCAACTGCTCATCGATTACAAGGTCCGCACCGCCGAGGCCGAGCAGGCGATGGCGCGGATGCAGACCGTCACCCAGCAGACGACCAACGCGATGACCGGCCTGGCGCCCGCCGCCGGCCAGGCCCAGTCGCGGCTGGCCCAACTGAGCCAGGTCGCCTTGGGCGTCGTCAACGTCGTTGGCAACCTGGCCAACGCCTTCCTGGGCGTCGTCAGCGCCGTCCAGCAGTTCGTCATCCCCGCCGCCAAGATGATCAAGGACCTGGCGGATCAGGGCGCCGCCCTGTCCGCGACCCGCGACGAATACCGCAAGCTGGCGGATGCCGTGGGCGACGCCGGCGACACCATGCTGGCCCAGATGCGGGCCGTCACCAAGGGCACCGTGGACGACCAGACGCTGATGCAGACCGCCCTGCGCCTGACCGAGCTCGCCGGCAAAGAGGCCTTCACCGCCCTCCCCTCCCTCATGGCCATCGCCTCCCAACAGGCCCGCAAGATGGGGATCAGCACGGCAAAGGCGATGGACGACATCATCACCGGCGTGGGCCGCGGCAGCGCCGAGATGCTGGACAACCTGGGCATCGTGGTGGACACCAGCACCGCCTACAAAAAGCTGGCGGAGTCCCTGGGCGTGGCCACGTCCGAGCTGACCAAAGAGCAGAAGCAGATGGTGCTTCTGGCCGAGATCCAGCGCAAGTACGGCGTGGACGTGGAGGCGGTGGCCAGCGGCCAGCTCTCGGCCTCCAAGCAGATACAGGCCTACTCCACCCAGCTCAAGAACCTCCGCGACGAGCTGGTGATGGAGCTGCTGCCCGCGACCCAGGATCTGATGGGCGTGGCCATGCCCCTGATCAGCGGCCTGTTCCAGGACGCCGTGCCCATCATCGAGAACCTGATCACCAAGGTGACCGAGCTGACGGCCGCCTGGGCGGGCAACCGCGAGGCCATCGCCAAGAACCGCGAGGATTTTGAGAAATGGCTGCGCACGCGGGTCGCCGACGCCGGCGGCGTGATGTCCCCTGAACTGGAAGCGGAGGCCCGGGAGCGGGCCCGGGAGACCAAGATCGACCGCGGCGAGGGCCGGCAGGGCGCCATTACCACCTGGCTGGAGACCAACCAATACCAGCAGGTGGTGGACCAGGTCAAGGCCGAGACGGATGCCGTGAGCCAGGGCTACCGCGACCTGATGGACATCTACCAGACGCTGGTGGAGCGGAAGGAGCGCCTCCAGGCCAGCCTCTCCTCGGGGCTCTTTGACGCCTCGATCATGCAGATGGACCGGGAGGCGCTGGCCCAGACCGAGCAAGCGCTCGCCGCCATCGAGTCGCGCCTGGTCAGCATGACGGAGATCAGTCAGCGGGAACGCGAGGCCGCGGCGACCGCCTGGGTGGAGACGACCGACCTGGCGCAGGTACGGGCACAGGAGGATGCCAAACTCCTTGAGGCGATCAGGATCTCCGCCGAGGAGCGCGTGCGCATCGAGGAGGAGGCCGCCCGGCTGATCGCCGAGGCCCAGGCCGACGGCGGGCCGGTGAACGCGCGCGCGGCGCAACTGGAGGCCGAGCGGGCGATCCTGGAGCAATCGCGCCAGCAGTTCTCCGAGTACTATACCGGCATCACCGAGGGGGAGCAGGTCGCCCTGGCGGAGCAGGTGGCCCTGGAGGAGGAGAACGCCCAGGAGCGCAAGCTGATCGCCGAGGGGCTCTACCAGGACCTCATGGACATCGCCTCGAACTACCAGCAGGCCGCGGAGGCCTCGACGACCGAGTTCCTGGCCGACCTGGCGGAGCTCCAACACGCCCACGAGGAGGACCTGCTCGTCTTGCAGCAGGACCGGGCCATGGCGCGGGCGGCCCTGCTGGCCGACTATCAGCAGCAGATCGCCGCGGCGCAGCGGGCCGGCGACGCCGAGGAGGTGGCGCAGCTCCAGTCCAAGCTCAACATCGAGCTGGTGGAGATGAACAACGCCAACGCCAAGGAGGACGCCCTGCAGGACCGGGCCCGCAAGGTGGAGGAGATCAAGCGGATTCGGGCCTACCAGGTGGAGCTCCAGCAACTGCGGGCCAAGATCAACGACGAGTTCGTCATGCGCCTGCTGGACGCGGCCAACAAGAGCGGCCTGGACACCAAGGTGGTGGAGGCCAAGCTGAAGGCGCTCAATGTGGAGCTGAGCGCCCAGGCCCAGGTGGCCATCGAGGTCGCCAAGATCAACCAGCAGAAGGGCAAGTCCGAGTGGCAACTGGCCCAGGAGGTCTACGGCGCCAGCAAGTCCCGCATCGACACCCTCATCGCCGAGGCCAAGAAGCGGCTGGACATCGCCCAGGGCGAGCTGGCGGCTTGGTCGCCGCCCCCGGTGGAGATCCCCGCGCAGGTGGACCTGGACATCACCTACGGCGGGATCGGCGGGGACACGAAGCGCGAGGAAACCGTGGTGGAGGCCCTGGACGCCACGGTGGGGCGGATCGTGGACATCGTGGGCAACGCCATCGACACGCTGGAAAAGCTGGTGGGGTACGAGGAGCGCACCGAGGAGATCAAGGCCGCGGCGCAGCGGCTGGGCGAGGACATCCGTGAGCTCATCGCGGCACTCTTCCCCTACGCCGAATCGTTCGGCAAGGATGCCGCGGGCAACCGGGTCAGCGACTGGCGGGACATCCCCAAGGCGGTGGCCGAGTTCGCCGGCTGGGCCAGCAGCACCATCGGCGCCTACGCCTCCGCCATCTCCACCCTCTCCAACCTGGCCGACCTGGAGATCGCGGACGTGGGCGGCAAGATCGCCTGGGTCGCCGACGTGATCGGCGTGGTGATCCGG
>JAAYEA010000560.1 GCA_012689325.1 Chloroflexota bacterium | reverse complement strand
TGGAGGTGCAGCCCCTGGCGCCCATCGAGTTCGTCGCGCTCCTCAAGAACGGCGAGCTGGCCCAGATGTGGCCCGGCCCCACCCTCCCCACCACGGTGGACGACGGGCGCTTTCTCACGCGGGTGGAATGGGGCTGGGGACGGATGGACAACCCCGAGCTGACCGAGTGGCGGATCGACCTGACGGTGGATGGGGGCCGGATCGCGCGGGCCGTGCCCTGCTTTGCCGGCGGCGCCGGCTCGGTGACGCTGGAGAACCACCTGCGCCAGCTCTCCGACCGCCAGATCGAGATCACCTCTTACACCAGCCGCCTGAACCCCAGGCCGCTGAGCGGCGTGGTGCTCGAGCTGGAGGGGGACGGCGACACGTCCTTGGCCTGCCAGGTGGAGGCGGCCTGCGACGGCAAGCAGGGCGGCTGCGAGGTGCACGCGCCCCTCTCGACGCTCGTCGCCGACGACGCCTGGGGAAAGCCGTTCGCCCGCTTTTCCTCGCCGCGCCTGCGAATCGGCCAGGCCCGCTCGCCGAGCAGCCTCGCCTTCGCTGCCACCTGGCACGACCCCGAGCCAGGCGAGCGGGACACCTATATGGTCAAGGTGCAGCAGAAAAACGGGCAATTGGCCTGGACGTCGCCGATGCTCTTTGCCTAGCCAATAGGCCCGTAGGGTTTCGGGAAACCCTACGGGCCTGTCGTTCCCAGCTCCTCCAGCAGCTCGCGCACCATCGCCGCGGGATCGCTGCGCCGTCCCCGCTCCTCGGCGGCCTGGCGCACCTCCGGCGGCAGCACGGCCGCCCGCGCCCTGACCTCTCGCCCGGCGATGTCCTCCAAGAAGCGCGAGTCGGTCACCCAGCGCGAGGTCGCCGCCAGAGCATAGATCTCCACCGCCTTTTCCACGTCCCCCCCGACGGCCCAGTGCAGGGCAATCGGCGGCAGGCAGTTGCGCACGGCCCCGGCGCGCATGGGCGTATCGCGCAGGATCAGCAGCGAGCGCCGCACATACTCCCGGGACTCGTCCATTCGCCCCTCTCGGAGCGCCACTATGGCCAGCGTCCCCAGCGGCTCCAGGCAGTCGAGATAGCCGGCCTCCTCGCGCAGGCGCAGGTCCTCCCGGGCGTATCGTTCGGCCTCCTCGTTGCGCCCCTCGGCCAAAGCGGTCCAGGCCAGCGCGCAGAAAGCGCCGATCTGGGCCCCCCAATGGCCCGTCTCGCATGCCAGCCGGAGCCCCTCCTCGGCGTGGACGCGCGCCTCCGCATACCGCCCCAGGTGGCACTCGCCCGCAGCCATCGTGTGCAGGACATCCGAGATCTGCTGGCGCGCCCCCAATTCCCGCCAGAGGGCCAGCCCCTCCTGGTACACCGCCACGGATTCGGCCCTCCTTCCGAGCGCGTAGACCAGGCGAGCCACCTGGCAATAGTGCGTGGCGCGCCCGGCGCGGTCCAGGTGGGTCACGTCCATGGCCGCCAGTTCCGCCGCCAGCGCCTCCATCTGGTCCTGACGGCCCGCCTGCCACGCCCACCACCAAAGGCACACCAGGCTATGCTTGATGCCGCGCGGCCCGCCGAGCTGGCGCCGCACCGCCAGCGACTTTTCCAGGAACCCGCGCGACTCTTCCATCCGCCCCAGGTAGCGCACGAACTCGCCGAGCTGCACGAGGCAGGCGCCGATCCCCTCATCGTCCTCGGCCTCCAGGGCCAGCGCCAGGGCGCGGCGATAGAGCGCCTCGCGCTCCGCGTGCCTCGCGCGCGGCAGGAACATCGCCAGGCGGCGCATCGCTGTCGCCATCTCCAGCCGCGCCTCCTCCCCCGCGCGCGTCGCCTCCTGGGCGCATTGCAGGGCCTCCTCCACAAGTTGGCGGCTGCGAGCATGCACTCCCTCGTCGTCGCTAAGCATCCCCTGGCCCTCGAGCGCAAAGGCAAAGTTGCTTTGCCAGCTCAGCGCCCTGCTACGCAGGCGCCAAAGGATGCCCGATGGCTGCGCCTCACCCAGCCTCCCGGCGATCCAGGCAAAGGCTTGCTCCCCCTCCTCGTGGCGGGCCCCCAGGTCGTAGAGCCTCCCCAACACATCCATCAGCGGATCGAGCCACTCCACCTGCGCGCGCTCGGCCGCCCATTCCCAGGCGGCGCGCAGCTCGGGAAGCTCGGCGGCGACCTCGTCCAACGCCAGGGA
>JAAYEA010000081.1 GCA_012689325.1 Chloroflexota bacterium | reverse complement strand
CAACGCAGCCAACTTCCGCATCGCAACAGGCTCCCGCGGCTCTGCCCTCAGATGACTTTGCCCCCATCGTGAACGCCTATCGGGCGCAACTCGACGCCGATAGATTCCGCATGACGATGGTCCTGGTGGACGACGAGGGGACCAGTACCCAAATCATCGAGTACGTCGCTCCCGATCGCTTTCGCCTCCAGATGGACGAGGAGGACCTTCTCGTGATCGGAGAAAGCACCTACGCGCTGAAGGACGGCGAGTACCGGCTCTATCCCGATGGCGGCATGATCGGGCGCATGGTCGTCAACCTCGTGAACCCGGCGCAGGTGGAGCAACTGACGCCATACCTCGTCTCGGTGACGCCGAAAGGCACCGAGACGCTGAACGGCAAGGCGATGCGGGTCTACGAGTACGTTGCCAACTTGGATGACGAGGTGGCTAGCAGCACCGTCTGGATTTCGCAGGCGGACGGCCGGCCTTATCAGGTGCGCCAGGAGCAATACGGCGAGCAGTCGACGATCACCTACGAGTACGATGCAGACATCGAGATCGAGGCGCCGGCAGTTGCTAACTAGGCCGCCAGATCAGCCTGGCACAAAACACGGCCTCCGGTCACTTGTGACCGGAGGCCGTGTTCTTGGCGGGCAACCGCTAGAGCCCTAGCATCAACAGCGCCACCCCGTGCAGTGGCAGCGTCAGCCTGACCTCCGCCGCCCCCTCGCGGACCTCGACGGGCTCATCGGCGCGGACCGCCTCCAGCCCCTCTCGCGCGCGCATCGCCGCGATCTGCGCGTCGTCCGGCCAGTCGGGACAACCCATCTGCTCCCAGACGGTATGGGCGTTGGAGTGCTGCTCGTCCACGCGATACTCGGTGATTCGGGCCTGCTGGGCCTGGCCCAGCCCCGCCACCCGCACCGTGACCTCGCGCGCCCCCCCGGCGGATGGGGCGGCGGCCTGGTTCCAGACCAGCACCTGCACCGCAGCGCCGCGCCTCGCCGCCAGCCCGTCCACGCGGGGGTAGGGGCGGATGGCCAGGCCGGGTCCCAGCTCGGCGGCGTCGGCCTCGTCGCGCGGGCGCCGGGCGCCGCGCGTCCCGGCCTCTTCCCCGGGGGCGATGTCGGCGCTGGTGTCGTCGGTGGCGAGGGCCAGCCGCTCGTCGCCCAGCTTGGCCAGCAGGGCCAAGCCGTTCATCAGCGGCTTGCGGATGCCCAGCGGGTCATAGATCGCCCGCGTCCCCTCGAAGCAGCGCATCCCGTGAAAGTAAAAGGCCCACTGGGTGATCAGCTCCAGGTTGATCCCCTCCCGCGCGGCCACGTCCAGCAGTTCTTTGACGCTGCGGATGACAAAGACGGGGTAATAGGAGGTGTTGCGGAAGCGAAAATCGGGACTGTCATAGATGCCCGCCGGCGACCGCACGTCGATATCCCACTCGTTGCAGAGGATCGGCAGGCCGCGGTAGGCGGGGAACCGGCGGACCACCTCCCCATAGCGCAGCAGCTCCCGGCGCGCCACCAGGTCGAAATCGGGGTTGGGCACCTGACGCCCTCTCCGGCCGGTCCCTTTGGTGTGGAACGAGATAAAGTCCAGCCGCGTGCCCGTCCGCCCTGTGGCGAAATTGGTCCCTGTCGCGCAGTGCGCCAAAAAGGTCTCCAGGAACTCGGCGCTGTGGGCGATATCGGGGCCGCCCACCCGCAGCCCCTCATCCGCCTCCAGGATGCCCGCCACCGCATGGTCGTGGACCTTGAGGAACATCTGGACGCGCTCCGCCTCCCAGGCGGCGTCCCTGGGTTGGGGCCGGTCATCGAGGTTGATCCATTGGGCCTGGTCGGGCTCGTTCCAGGAAGAAAAGTACCACGTCCGCACCTCGTCGCGCCCATAGCGCTCGATCAGGTGCAGCGCGAATTGCCTGTTCAGCTCCCGCCACTGGTTATAATCGCGCGGCGGGTAGCGGCCGCTCTGATAGAGGTCGGCCTGGGGGCAGGCCGAGAGGTCGTGCGGCATAAAGTCCAGCTCGGCCATCGGCTTGCAGCCGTTGTCCACATAGACGTCATAGATGCGGTCCACGGTGGACCAGTCGTAGCGCGGCTGGCCGTCCGGCCCCAGGCTGAAGCAGTTGGTGGAGGCGACGTAGGGGCTGCTGCGCAGGTTGCCGGAAGAAAAGATGTTGTGGTTGCGGATCCAATAGGGCCCATCGCCCAGCGCGGCGATCTCGCGGAAGATCCGCTGGCCCGTTGGCGTATAGGTCCAGTTGATCTCGTCGTAGCCGATGGAGCGCCAGATCCGCTTGAGCGGCCCCAGCGACGCGGCCGCGTTCACGGTGATCGTCACCGGCGCCTCGTGATCCATGGGAGACCCTCCTTCCGCTGCGTTCCGTAGCGCCCTGCGTGCCTTACCTCGTCCCTCTGCGCGCGATGACCTCGCAGGCGTACATCGCGAGCTTGTCCCAATCGAAGCGATAGGGGCGCGCCGAAGGGTACTCTTGGGGGAAGGCCTCTTGCAGCAGGCCAAAGGTGTGCGTCACGGCCAGCGTCTGGTGCGTGTTATCCAGGATGGTCGCTTGCTCCGCCGCATAGATGCGCCGCATGGCCTCGCCGAGCCGGCGCAGGCCCGCCGTGGCCTCGGCTTGCCGGTAACCCCCCAGCCGCGGCGGCAGCCGCACCAGCAGGTAGGCCGCATCCATGGTGTGAAAGCCCGGCAGCGGGTGGTCCCACAGGCCATTGTCCCTTTGCAGCCGCAGCGCCTCGTCCAGGATCTTTTCCGGCATGTTGGGCAGGCGCCCCGCCGATAGATGCAGGGCGGTGTAGGCAAAGGTGCGGCTGATGTTGGTCCCGGCGCGCGGCCAGGTGCCGACCTCGGGGTGTTGCTGCTTGGCCAGGTGGCGGAAAAGCGTCTCGGCCAACGCGGCATCGCCCAGGCTGGCGACGGCTGGCACGACCCCCAGGATCTCGTGGTGGTTGCCTCGTGGCAACGCGCCCTGACTGGCCTCGCCGCCCGCCTGGCTAGGCGCAGCCTGAGCCACCCACGGCGTGCCCGTCCAGCTCCCGTCGGCGCCGCCGCTCCAGTCAAAGCTGTCCAACCAGGCCTCCAGCCCCGCCGGCGTGAGCACCGGCTCCAGGTGGGCGGGAAAGTGCGGCAACTGGGCGTCGAGGATGCGCAGCGCCCGCACGGCCTGCCAAAAGGCGTGGCCGTCGCTGTGGTTCTGGCTCGCCGGGAAGGGGTCGTGGGGGACCTTGCCCGTGGCGGGGTTCTGTTTGCCCTGGATGAACCGCACGATGGCGGCGCGGTCCGGGTCGGCCAGGTTGGGGTCATGGTTGGCGTAGCGGATCCAGATCACGTCCGTGGTGCTCAGCACGTTGGGGCCGATGGCGGCGTTGCGGCGAAAGCCCCCGCTGGCCGGGTCATAGAGCGTCAGCGACCAGGCGTGCAGTTGATTGCGGAAAGCGTCCAGAAAGGCGGGGGACTCGACCACCTGCCGCCCCAGCATGGGATAGCTCGGCTCCATTGATCTCCTTTCCATCTAGGCGCCAGGGGAGGGGTTGCCCCCTCCCCTGGCCTTGGCGTTCCTGATGGGCGCTGGGCCCTATTGTTTCCAGAAGTACTGCTCGGTGGCCGTGTGTCCGGGGCCGCGCACCTGGTCGTCGAACAGGGCGTCCGCGGGCACGTTGCGGAAGCTGTTCTTGACCACTAGCAAGGTGGGCGCGGGCGTGCAGACGCCCAGGAACCAGAGGTTGTCATGGTTCAGTTCCAGGATCTGGCGGAAGAGCTTGACCTGCTCGGCCTCGTCCACCGTCACCTTGACCTGATCCCAGAGTTCCAGCACCTTGCGGACGTCGCCGGTGGGCTCTTCGCCTTCCTTGCCCTCGGAGGCCCACCATTTAAAGTATTCCAGGCCCCAGTTCCCTTGCTTGTCGTAGGGCATGAAGCAGCGCGGCTCGATCAGCGGGTCGAACTCGCCGCTGCCCGTCCAGACGCCCAGGTCGAGGCTGTTGGACTCTTCCTGCTCTTCGTAAAGCTGCCGCGCCACTTCCTTGGCGATCAGCTCGACGCCGATCTCTTTCCACTGCGGCGTGAGCAGCTCGCCGATGATGCCCCAGGCGCCGATAACTGCGGCATACTGATAGATGAGGGTCAGACGCTTGCCGTCCGGGCGCAGGCGGTAGCCCTCGCTATCCCGCTGGGTGAGCCCCATCTCGTCCAGGTAAGCGTTGGCCTTGGCCACGTCGCGCACGGTCATGTCCTTGGCCTGCGGCTCCCAGTAATGGGGCGAGCTCTTGAGCGGGGAGACCTGGCTGGGCTCGGTGAGGCCCAGGAAGGCCGCCTCGATGATCTCCGGGCGGTTCATGCCTAGCGACAGGGCGTAGCGGAAACGCTTGTCCTGCACGATCTGGCGCAGCACGGGATCCTTGTTGGTCTGGTTGACGCCGATGATCACGTCGAACCGGCCGGTGTTCCAGAGCAAGATGCGATAGTCGCCCTTCTCCTTGTTCTCCTGGAACAGCGGATAGTTGTCGATGGTCATGTGGCGGAGCTGCATGTCCACCTCGCCGGCCACCGCGCGCACCGCGGCCTGGGCGGCGGTCTCCACCAGCATGAACTCGATCCGGTCGATATACGGGAGCTGGTTGCCCTCGGGGTCCACCTTCCAATAGTAGGGGTTGCGCTCGAACACGATGGGCTGCTTGGTGTGCGATCCCTTCAGGCTCCAGGCGTTGATCACCGGCAGGTCCTGGTTGGTGCGCGGGTCGGTCTTGGAGTTGAAGAGCTGGTTCCACTGCTCGTATCCCGCGTCCTTGACCGCCTTGTCCAGCGCGGCCTTGTCGGCGTACTTGAGGTGGAACTGCTGGAGGTAGTGCTTGGGGTGCTGCTCCAAGGTGCCGCCGGCCAGCCCCGCCACCACGCGCATGAACAGGCCGTAGGGGGCGGCGAACTTGCAGCGGAAGGTCGAGTCATCGACCTTTTCGATGACGATGGGCTGCCCGCCCGCCTTGTAGGTGCTGGGGACGCTGGAGAGCTCTTTCACCAGCCACTCGTCCTCGTAGCGAAAGACGATGTCGTCGGCGGTATAGGGCTCGCCGTCCGACCACTTCATGCCCTTGCGCAGGCTAAAGGTGTACTGCGTGCCGTCCGGCGAGATCTCCCAGCTCTTGACGACGTTGGGGATCATGGCCGCGCCGTCCTTGTCGTAGCGCACCAGCCACTCGTAGGTCATCTTGGCCTGCATCTGGGTGTCGCTGGCGCCCGTGGCCAGGTGGTGCCAGGTCCCGCCGTACTGCCCGATCTCTTCCCAGGGCGTGATCACCAACGGCTCCTCGGGCAGCCGCTCGTCCACTGGCGGCAGCGCGCCCGACTGGACCAGCCCCGCGACCATGGGCGCCTCGCGGAACTTGACCGGGACCGGCGTGGCCGTGACCACTTTTTCGACGGCGACCTCTTTTTGCACCACCACCGTCTCTTTGACGACCTTTTCCACCGGCACTTGTTTTTCGATGACCTGAGGCGTGGGTTGCGCGCAGCTTGCCGCTGCCAGGCCCACCGCGGTCACCACGGTAGCCCTTAGAAATCCTCGACGATCCATTCTCGCTGCCATTTTTCCCCTTTCCTCAACCTTCTGGCGGGTGCGAAAGGCTCGCTACCCGTTTACCACCTTGGATACGTCCACCACGTAAACCTGACGCGCCCCCTCGTGGACCGAATCGAAAGCCACCATCGTGTCGTCCCGGTTCCAGCGCGGGTGCATGTCGCAGCGAACCTGGCCCTTGAACTGCGGCGCCGAATAGAACTTGCCCAGGATCACTTGCCGCTCCTCGGCCCAGTTCCAGAGCTTGAGCGTCTGCAGGCGCTGCTCGTCGGGGCCGGTGTCGGTGAGCACCCAGCGGCCATCCCGGGTAAAGCTGCAATGCCCATCGCGGGTGAGATACTCCTTGCCGATGCGGCGGTGTTCGCGCGTGTCGTCGTTATAGAGGTAATAGCCGGGGCCCTCGGGCGTGGTGTACCAGCCGAATAGCTCGTTGCGGCTCCGCCAGTCAAAGTGGGAGGCGCCCAGCTCGCTGATGGTGCGCAGGTCGCCGCCCTTGGCGGAGCAGCTCACGAAAATCGTGCGCTTGATCTCGATCCCCGGCTCGTTCCAACGAATCACAAAGCTCAAGCGGCTGTCGTCTCGGTTAAAGATGGTGTGGTTGTACCAGATCTTGTGGTCCTCCACCTCGGGGATGTGGCGCAGGTACTCGTAGCCTTCCTGGTAAGAGACGAGCATCTGGGCGTCGCCCGTTTCCAGGTCCATGAGGTAGATGCCGTCCTCCGCCGGGTGCAGCTTGTCGGCAAAGAGGTCGGGCAGCCCGGCATAGCCCACCACCGGGCGCAGCGAGGCCAGCCGCGCATAGTTCAGGCTGACCGCCCAACGGCCGTCGTGGCTCAGGCCGCTGACCGGGCGCGGCAGCACGCGTCGCTTGCCCGTGTGGATATCCAGCACCACCGAGACGAAGCGGTCGCCCTGACGGTCGTTAAAAACGATCTGCCGGTCGGGGGCGGTGGGGAGCCAATGCAGCATGGTGCCCTGTTGTAGGTTCCAGGCGTAAGTCTCGGCCAGCGGCTCGAACCGGCCCGTGGCCGTCTCCACCAACCCCACCACCGCCTTGTCCTGGGCCGTCGGAGGCCGCTCGTGGAAGGTCGATTCCAGGCAGAGCATGTACCGCCCCGTGATGTCCCAGGGGCAGATGCCATAGTAGCCGAAAAAGTGGTGCTTGGGCCCCTTGGTCACGGCGACGGGGTCGAAACCGAACTCGTTGGGCATGGTCCTTCCTTTCTGATGTAAGCTATTCTCGCTCAATTACCCGCACCGACTGAACGTAGCGGCGCGGCGGGCCTTCGTAGCCGCTGATCCGGTCCACCAGCATCTCGACGGCGCGCGCGGCCAGCGCCTCCACCGGCTCGTAGGAAAGATGGGTCAAGAGGCTGCCAAAGGTGGGCATCTCGCCAAAGACCGCCACCTCGATCTCGTCCGGCACCATGATCTGACGGCGCGCCAGGGCGTAAAGCACGCCGAAAGCGGCCCATGAGGCGGCGGCGACGATGGCTGTGGGCGGCTCGGCCAGCTCGAGCAGCGCCGCGATGGCCGCCTCGGCGTTGCCGCTGGGACCTTCCCAGATCAACTGGCGATCCACGGGCAGCCCGGCCTCTCGCAGGGCGGCGGCAAAGCCGGCGTGCCGTTCCACGGCGGTATAGTCCGTCGGCGCCCGATAGACCAGGGCGATCCGCCGGTGGCCCTGGTCGAGCAAGTGCCGGGTTAACTGATAGGTGCCCCCGGCCTCGTCCACCGCCACCGTGTCGTGGAGCGCGTCAGGGCCGCTGTTGAGCAAGACTAGGGGCAGGGCGTGCCCGCGCACTTGGGCGGGGAGGGGGCTATCCAGGCCGCAGGGAGAGGCGATGATGCCGCAGACCCCTCGTCCCACCAGGTGCGCCAACTGCTGCGCCTCCTTGACCTGGCTCTCTTCCGTGCCCACCAACAGGGATGCATAGCCCAGCCGCACCAGGTCGGCCTGCATGGCGAAGGAAACGCGAGACCAAAGGTAATGGGCGGTATTGTGGAGCATGATGCCGACGCGGTCGTTGGCCCGACCGCGCACCAACTGGCGAGCCGCCTCGTTCGGGACATAGCCCAACTCGGCGACCGCCTGGTCGATACGGCGCTTGGTCTCCTCGTGGACGGGCGCCGACCCGCGGATGGCGCGGGAGACGGTGATGGGGGAAACGCCCGCCCGGTCCGCCACGTCCCTGAGGGTCGGCCTGCTTCTTTCGGCCTGGTCTGCCACGGCGCCTCCTGCGCGTTGAGGAATCCCTGGCATGGTAGCGCTATCATGTCAGCGCTGTCATTATATCACATGTGGCCCATGATGGCAATACGGGCCGGGGGTAGGGCCGACTGGCGCGCAGCACGCGCCGTGGTACAATGTCAGCAGGGAGGTTGCCGAACCGGGGGCAGGGAGGGAGCAGATAGATGATCGAGCGGCGCCTTCGCGAACGGGACATCCGCGATGAGGATGTGCTGGCGGCCATGGCCAAGGTCCCTCGCCACGAGTTCGTCCCGGCCGAGGTCCTGGAGGAGGCCTATGCCGATCGCCCCCTGCCTATCGGCTATGGCCAAACCATCTCGCAGCCCTATATCGTGGCCCTGATGACCGAGCT
>JAAYEA010000080.1 GCA_012689325.1 Chloroflexota bacterium | reverse complement strand
GTGCATCGCCGCCGATGGCGGGGCGCACAACGCCCGGCGCCTGGGGCTTTGGCCGGACGTGATCGTCGGCGATTTGGACTCGGTGGCGGGTGAGCTGCTGGCCGAGCTGCAGGCGCGAGGCTGCCAGGTTATCCGGCACTCGCCGCGCAAAGACGAGACCGACGCCGAGCTAGCCCTGTTGGAGGCGGTCCGCCGGGGGGCCACGGAGATCCGTATCCTGGGCGCGCTGGGCGGGCGGTTCGACCACGCCCTGGCCAACATCCTGCTGCTGACCATGCCCGGTTTGCAGGGAATCCCAACCCGCATCGTCACCCACGAGGCGATGATCTCGCTGATCCACGGCGAGGCCGAGATCGCCGGAGCGATTGGGGACACGGTTTCGCTCCTGCCGCTGGGCGGCGATGCGGTGGGCATCGTCACCGAGGGGTTGGAGTACCCCCTGCGCGACGAGACCCTCTACCTCGGGCCGGCCCGCGGCGTGAGCAACGTCTTGACCGCGCCGGTGGCCCGCGTCCGCTTGCGGGAGGGGCTGCTGTTAGCGATACACTATCCTGGGAGGCAATCATGAGCGATCCCGTGACCGTGAGCTTGGAGGTGATCCCGCTCTGCGAGGACCCCTTCCCCGTGGTGGACCAGGCCATCGCCGTGATCCAGCGCTCCGGCGTGCGCTATGAGGTCGGCCCGCACGAGACGACCATGGAGGGTCCGCTGGACGACCTCCTCGAGATCGTCAAGGCGGGGCACCGCGCCTGCCTGGAGGCGGGGGCCAAGAACGTCGTCACCATCGTCAAGATCGTCGAGAGCGCGACGGGCACGACCATCGACGACAAGGTAGGCAAGTACCGTGAATGACCCGCGTTGGAGGCAGGGCGCCCAAGCCCTGCGCGGCAGGCTGCCGGCCCTCGCGCTGCTGGCCGCGCTGCTGGCCCTGTGGGAGCTATACGCCCTCACCGGCCTGACGCCGCGTTGGGTGCTGCCCAGCCCCAGCGACGTCTGGCGGGCGGGGGTGGAGGCCGCCGGGCTGATGGCCCCCCACGCCGCGCAGACCATGCTCGAGACGGTGGTGGGGCTGGCGCTGGCCATCGTGGGCGGGCTGGCCCTGGCGGTTGGCATCGACCTCTACGACCTGCTGCGCCGGGCGATGTACCCGTTGCTGGTGGCCTCGCAGACCATCCCCATCATGGCCCTGGCCCCGCTGCTGATCATCTGGTTCGGCTATGGCCTGTTGCCCAAGGTGGTGGTGGTCTGGCTCGTCTGCTTTTTTCCCATCGCCATCAACACCGCCGACGGGCTGAACGGCGCGGACCCGGACGCGACGGCGCTGTTGCGCAGCATGGGCGCCACCCGCTGGCAGATCTTTCGCAAGCAGCGGCTGCCGGGGGCGCTGCCGGCCTTTTTCACCGGCCTCAAGATCGCCGTGACCTATAGCGTCGTGGGGGCCATCATCGGCGAGTGGGTGGGGGCCAGCCAGGGCTTGGGCGTGTTCATGCTGCGCGCCTCCAACGCCTTTTTGACGGCCCGCGTCTTTGCCGCCATCGCCGTGACCTCGCTGCTGAGCGTGGCGCTGTTCCTGCTGGTGGCCGCCCTCGAGCGGCTGGCCATCCCCTGGTACTTTGCCGCGGCCAAGCGCGAGCAGTGGGAAGAGATCAAGTAAAGACTGAGGTGATCGAGATGAAAGAAATGCAAACCACGGAGACACAGAGGACACAGAGTATTTGGGGGCCAAAGCCCCTAAGGGCTCTCTGCCTCTGTGGGCTGTTATCCTTGCTCCTCTTGGCGGGCTGCGCCAGGAAACCGCAAGAGTCGACCCCGGCGTTGCTGATGCTGGATTGGGTCCCCAACACCAACCACACCGGCATCTATGTGGCGCTGGAGCAAGGCTGGTATGCCGAGGAGGGGATCGCCCTGGAGGTGCTCCAGCCCGGCGAGGGCAGCACACCAGTGCAGGTGGTGGCGGCGGGCAAGGCCGATTTCGCCATCAGCTACCAGGAAGAGATGACCTACGCCCGCGCCGAGGGCGTCCCGGCGGTCTCCATCGCCGCCATCATCCAGCACAATACCTCCGGCTTTGCCTCGCCGCAGGCCAAAGCCCTAACCCGCCCCAAGGATTTGGAGGGCAAGCGCTACGGCGCCTGGGGCTCGCCCATGGAGGAGGCCATGCTTGAGGCGCTGCTCGCTTGCGACGGCGCCGATGCGAGCAAGGTCGAGTTCGTCAACGTGGGCTGGGCCGACTATTTCGTCGTCACCGAGCGAGACGTGGATTTCACCTGGATTTTCTATGGCTGGACGGGGATCGAGGCCGGGCTGCGCGGCGCGCCGCTGAACATCATCATGCTGCAAGACTGGGCCGCCTGCGTACCCGACTATTACACGCCGGTGATCGCCACCAGCGAGAGCGCCATCGCCGACAGGCCCGACCTGGTGCGTCGCTTCATGCGCGCCACCCAGCGGGGCTACGAGTACGCCATCGCCCACCCCGCCGAGGCCGCCGAGATGCTCATCAAGCACGCGCCGGAAAGCGACCCCGAGCTGATCCGCCGCAGCCAGGCGTGGCTCAGCCAGCAATACCAAGCCGACGCGGCCCGCTGGGGCGAGCAAAAGCTGGAGGTCTGGCAGCATTACGCCGATTGGATGTTCGGCCAGGGGCTGCTGACCAAGAACATCGACGCGGCGGCGGCCTTTACCAACGAGTTCCTGTCCCGGTGAGCCGCGCCACGGAGCCCGAGAGCGGCGCGCCCAAGCTCGAGCTGCGCCACATCAGCAAGCGCTTCCGCGTGGGCGGGCGCGTGGTGGCGGCGCTCGAGGACGTCTCGCTGGCCCTGGGGGCGGGCGAGTTCGTCACCATCGTCGGGCCCAGCGGCTGCGGCAAGAGCACGCTGCTCAATATCGCCTGCGGGCTCTTGCAGCCCGACGCGGGCGAGATCCGGCTGGACGGCCAGCCCGCCGGGGAGCGCCTGGGCAAGGTGGCCTATATGCCCCAGCGCGACCTGCTGCTCCCCTGGCGCAGCGTGCTGGACAACGTGACGCTCGGCCCCGAGCTGGCCGGCGTCTCGCGGGAGGAGGCCCGCCGCGAGGCGCTGGCCGACCTGCCGCTCTTTGGGCTGGAGGGCTTTGAACACGCCCTCCCCGCCCAGCTCTCCGGCGGGATGAAGCAGCGCGCCGCGCTCCTGCGCACCCTGCTATTGCACCGCGAGGTCATGCTGCTGGACGAGCCCTTTGGCGCGCTGGACGCCCTGACGCGCCTGCAACTGCAAGAGTGGCTGCTGGGCGTCTGGGCCCGGTTCCGCACCTCCATCCTCTTTATCACCCACGACGTGGAGGAAGCGGTCTTTCTCTCCGATCGGGTGCTGGTCATGTCCCCCCGGCCGGGGCGGATAGCGTTGGAACTGGCGGTCCCCCTGCCCCGCCCCCGCGCTCGCCACATGTGCGACGAGCCCGAATGCATCGGGCTGCGGGAAAAGCTGTTGGAGGCGCTGGGTCTCGATAACCCGTCCGGTTGACCCGATACCAGGCTCCTGCACCAGAGAAAACCCTCTGTTGCCTGAAGGGAATATCCCGGGTATAATGTCTACCATGTAGTCTCGTTGATAACGGCATGGCAGGCTCGCGGCCACTGGAGGCAAGATGAGACGTCCAGGAGCACGGGTTGCCCTACTGGTCTCGGCGATCGTGGTCTTGAGCATGGCCATCGCCGGTTTCCTCTACTTGCGCCGTCCCCCTGCCGCTTGCGAGATCGCGCATCTGCGTTTTGACCCCAACTGGCCCAAATCGCTGGCCGGGCGCGTATCCTCCGATCAGCAGGCCGTCCTCTCCGCAAACGGCGCCCCCCAGACTTTCACGGTGTATTTCGATCCTCAGTCGGGCTCTGTCATCGAGGAGTGGAGCTACTTTACCCTGGGACAGGACCTCATCTTTGTGGACGGAGCGTACCAAGGCGGGACCGAGGTGCCCGCGCCGGCCCTGGTTGAGGGCGCCGTCATACCAGAGCCCGCCCTGTATCCCTGGGAGATCCTACAGGAGCCCAGGCCTGAATGCGTGGTCAAGCTCGCCGGGCCGGCCCTGTTTCAGACCTCGGCGGTGGTGCTGCCGGGCTGGAACGATAGCCACGAAGTCGCCCGGCTGTGGACGCTCGCCGGGGGCGGGAGCATGATCACGGTGGATGGCCGACTCGCCCAGCTCAGCATCGATCCCGGCGTTGCGGTGGATCTGCATGCCTATGGCGTGAGCGGCCTGTTCGTCGGCACGCTGGGAGACGGCGCCGAGGCGCTCGGCGCCATCCTGTCGCCTGGCGGCAAGCAGGGCGCCTACCGGTTGTCCCTCTCGCCCAGAGGGCAGGGGACCACCCAAGATGGCGTCGAGCTCGTCCTGGATCTGGAGGGCTCGCGGCTGGATGGCGCCCATGTTCTCGGCACGGACGCGCGAGCCAGCGTGGTGAGCTTGGATGGCGCCGAAAGCCCGGCGGAGGCCAGCGGCACACTCGCCATCAAACGCCGGGGCGCGGCCTACGAGGTGCGAGTCGAGGGGCGGCTGGACGGCCGCGACTATGCCATCTCGGGCCTGCTGGGCAGCGGATTCTGGCTGTCCACGGACCGCTCGCTGGCGCAGGTGCTCGGCCCATCCGAGCCGACTATGGCACGCCAGACGTCCAGCCCGAGGCCAACGGCTACCCCAGCGCCAGGCGGCGTCCTCTGGGCCGACACCTTTGATGTCCCGACCACTGGCCTGCCGCACGAATCCGAGAACGAGCACCAGGCGCTGCGCTACGCCGACGGCGAGTACCATGTGATGTCCAAGCAAGGGAATGTTATACTCGCTCGCTATAGCCGCGTGGTGGACGACGTGGATGTGGAGGTCTCGGTCAGGAGCGATGGGAAACCCAAGGGAAGCTATGGGCTGTCGCTGCGGGAGGTGCGGGACGCGACACGCAGCTACTATTGGGTAGCCATCAACCCCGCCAACGGAACCTATGCCCTGTACAAGTGGAACGGCGCCTGGACGACACTGCAAGCCAATACCCCTTCTCCCGCCATCAACCGCGGCGAGGCCTGGAACCGGTTGCGCGTGCGTTGCCAGGGTCCCGAGATCACCGTTTACATCAATGGCACATTGATCACGACCGTCAGCGACAGCGAGCTCGCCTCCGGGCAGATCGGCCTATCGGTATCCGGCGAGGGGATGGCTGCTCGCTTTGACAACCTGGTGGTCAGGCTGCCGCCTGCGGCGCCATAGAGCCAGTGGACGTTCAGCGCATGGGCTTGGCGGCCTATATCAGCTCGAACGAATCGACAACCCTGCAGAGTCATGGGATAGCATCTCGGAGGGCATGAACATGGCGGCGGTAAGCATCATAGCCACGGTGGCGCTGGCGTTGGGCTTGCTTAGCTGGGGGATGGACGTCAACCAGGCCGTGGTCAACGAGAGCAACGTGAGCTATTCGAAAGCAGCCATGCAGCAGGTGCAGGAGCGCCGGAGCCAGGTGGAGCAAGAGCTGGCCGAGGCGCGCCGGCGGGGTGATGCCGTGACCGTGGCCGAGTTGCAGGCGCTGCGAGACGGACTGAACGCGATCGAGAGGCGCTGGAACCCTGCCGCCCAGCTACGCCAGGCGGAACAGACCAGAGCCGCGTTCATCGAGGAGGGGCAGAAAAAGGCCGCCATCGACATGGGCGCTGGGCTCGTCTCCCGCGGCGTGGGCGGGTTCGGCAAGGTTCAGGGCACCTTTATGCGCGGGACCAACTGGCCGCCCGCCAAGAGCATCCTGACTTGGGATCCCAAGGCGGCGCAGGCTGTGCGCCTCATCCTGGAGGCCGATCGCCCGGTCCTGCAGGTGATCGAGCTAGCGGATGATGCGGAAGACCATCTCTCCGTCGTCCTGGCTGGCTTTGACGTGCTGAGGGGCACGATGGGCAGCGGGGGCCAGCCGCAAGATGCGCAGGCGGCCTACGAGGGAGTCAGCGGCGCCCTGCAAGGGCTGGAGGGGCTGCGGGCGCTGCCCAGCACCGTCGGGGAGTATCTGAAAGGTTCTTTGGAGAGGCAGGCGCGAGCGGCCAATCCCCAGATCGCCGGGTTGCCTGAGGAGGAGCAAGAGGCGTTCGTGCGCGACCAGGCCTGCAATCGCCTGCGCGGGCTACAGGCCAGCGAGTCGGACCCGGATCGCGCCAACGCCGTGCGGGTGGCTCAGGCGATGCTGGATTGCCCACAGCTCGTGAGCCAAGCGGCCCCGTCCGCCACGGCCTCGGGGACGTCAACCAAGCGTGCAGCGAACGTTGCTGCGGCTGCCTCCACACCAACGAGCGCGGCCACGCCCACCCTCCGGCCCGCGCGCACCGCCACCCGAGCGGCGACGCTGGCGCCAACTCGGGCGCCGACGCGCACGCCCACGCCCACGATCGCCACCGCGCTAGTATGGGTCAGGGATAGCCAGTCGGTCATCAACGCCGCGGACGCGCCATTGGCCATCCACGAGGGCGGCGGGGTGACCAGGGAATGGGTCTTTACCGGACCTGATCGGGAGGCGCGCGCCGCGAGCGCCACCGCTACCGCCCAGGCCAGCGCAAGAGTGGACGGGAAATTCACGTCTTACCAGGTGGGCGAGACGCTCTTTATCTGGAACGAGCGGTACGTGGACCGCGGGTCAGAGCATCACAATCTGACCGTCGAGGCGAGGTTCGATGCTCCGCCGCAGACGCTCAAGCTGGGCCAGAAGGCGACGCTCGCGGTCCGCTTTGCGCACAGCGGCGCGATCGCCAGCAGCTACTATTACGGGATGTCCTTCCAGTACGGCGCGGACACGGCGCACCGCCACCTCGTCGAGCCTAATCAGCCCTTGACCTATGCGCCTTGGTCTGGCATCGCCGGTCCCGCCACCAAGAGCTGGACCTTGACGGCTCCACAAGGCGCCAAGGCCGGCGACACCTTCCAGGTCTGGGCCAAGGGCGCGGGACACCCGCCCTGCGACGTGACGTGGACCTATCGGGCAGGGTATCGTTAGGGAGCGGGACAAGCGCTGGCGGGTCGTCTCCAGCATCCCGGGCGCGATGCGCGGGGCTTTTGACATCCCCGCCAACTTGTGCTATACTCCATACAGAACGTTTGTTCTGTTTGCAATTCCTGCCTTGGCGGGCCGCTCGACTATTACGAAGACAGACGGGCCCTGGCCTAGCTAGGCAAGCAGCTCGCTTGACATGGCCAGCCTGGTGCGCTAGAATGCAGCAGGGTTCGCTGAGCAGCAAGGTTGAGAGCCAATGGCTAGCAGACGCCACACCTACCGTGAGTCGCGGCTGCTGAGGGATTTCGACAGGACGGTGCACCGGATCAGCCACCTCCTGATCATCCGGTATGGCGCGGAGCGGGCCGGAGCCTGGATCGAGGAGGCTCGCCGAGAATTCGCCGTCATCATCCCGCAGCTTCCCGACGTGGGCGGCAAGCAGCCTTTCACACAGTTTGTCACCGCGACCGGCTGGTTCCTGGCCCTGTATCGGGTGTTGCAGCGGCATGGCCAGACCGTCGAGGAGGCCGGACGGCTCTGTTACGACGCGACCGCGGCCTACCTGCGAGCCTCTCCCGGGTTCGCGCGCCGGCTCTTGGGATACATGACCTTCTCGCCGAGGTATCTGAACAGGCTGAAGCGCCGGGCAGCCGAATCGCAGAGGCGCGAGCGGCCTGGGGATTACGTTTTCACCTATGTCGAGGGGGATGGCGAGGGCTTTGACTATGGCGTTGACTATCAGGAATGCGCTTCGGTCAAGTTCCTCGCCGCACAGGGCGCGTCAGAGCTGGCGCCGTATCTTTGTGCGGCGGACAAACTATACAGTGATATGCTCGGCTGGGGATTGAGGCGCACCATGACCCTGGCCGAGGGCTACGACAAGTGCGATTTCCGCTTCAAGAAGGGGGGGCCGACCCGCGTGCGGCTGCCTGCCGCTCTGGAACAACCGGATGGACAGGCATCCCCGGGCGGATAGACTCGGTTCTGCGCCGGCTGGCAGGCCAGCATATTCGTCCATGCCAGCGAAGCCACCAAGGCACGAGGATATGCAAAAGGAGAAAGTAATCCATGTACCAAACCACAACCGTCATCGGGCATCTTGGCAGAGATCCAGAGATGCGCTATACACCCTCAGGCACGCCAGTGACCTCTTTTAGCGTGGCCACGTCGCGCCGTTGGACCAACGCCAACGGCGAGCAGCAAGAGAAAACCACCTGGTTCCGCGTCACCGCCTGGAGCAAACTTGGCGAGACCTGCAACCAATACCTGACCAAAGGGCAGTTAGTCCTGGTGGAAGGCGAGATCGACGCCTCGGCTTGGACGGGACAAGATGGAAAGCCCAGAGCCACGCTCGAGCTGAGAGCGCGCAATGTTCGCTTTCTCAGCAAGCGGGGCGAGCAGGGTGGCGGCGGCGGCGGTGGCGGCGGGCAGGAGCCAGCCGACTCTTTCAGCGAGGCCCCCGGCAACGAGGACGAGATCCCCTTCTAGAACGCTCAGCCCGAGCCAACCTGACGTTCGCGACGCTCCATAGCCGTAAATGCAGAGGCCGAGATCGCAGTCTATTTGACTGTGACCTCGGCCTCTGCTTTATCTCGATTCAGTCGTTCGCCGCGCGGCGTGACCTATTCCTTCTTGGCGCCGCCCTCGCGCATGGCGCCCAGGTCGCGCTCGTTCAGCCGGCGAGAGGTGACCTTGGGCAGCTCGATCGGGTCGTAGGGCGTGGGCATGGACGGGTAATCCGGCATGCCGATGCTTTGGACCAGGTCGGCCACATAGATCTGCTTGCCGGTGGCCATGGAGAGGTTGGCCGCTACGCCGGTGAGGATCGAATAGGCGCCCGCGCGCTGGTCAGCCGCGCGCAGATACTTGTCCTTCGGCGGGTTGGGGCTAAAGAGATCGTCCAGCAACACCGCATCCCCGCCACCGTGGCTGCCCACCCCCTGCCACACGGGCACCGAATAGGCCGTGCCAAAGTGCGGGTGGACCATGATGCTGGTCCCCTCCGCCATCAGCTCGCCGGGCACCGAGCCATCGCCGCTGATATAGACCGTCTCGCGGCGCTTGAACTCCAGCCGGCCCTTGGACCCGTTAAAGCTGATGGCCAGCCCCTCCCAGGGCAGGAAGGCGTTCAGCGAGTAGCTCATCTTGACGCCATTCTCATAGGCGACCACCACATTCATCGAGTCCTCGATGTCGATCTGGTCGCTAAAGACGCAGCGGTCGCGGAAATAGCCGTCGTACTCCTCGGTCTGGGCGTACATCTCGTTCAGCCGCTCGTTGCCCTTCAGGTCCAGGAAGAACGGGCACCGCTTGGCCTCCGGGCAATCCGCGCACCGCTCCGAGCGGTCCTTCAGCCCATAGCGCAGCGCTTGCTGCGGCGTGTAGAACTTGCGATGCCCCATGGCAAAGACCGAGGCGGGCACGCTGGAGAGCAACCAGTTGATCAGGTCAAAGTGATGGGTGGCCTTGTGCACCATCAAGCCGCCCGAGTTCTGCTTGTTACGGTGCCAGCGCCGGAAATAGTCCGCGCCGTGGTAGGTGTCCAGCAGCCAATGGAAATCGACGGACAGGATGTCGCCGATGACGCCGGACATCAAGAGGTCTTTGACCTGGGTGGTCGGGGGCGAATAGCGATAGTTAAAGGTCACGACGCACTTTTTGCCGGTGCGATGCTGGGTATTGATGATGCGCTGGCACTTGGCGGCGTCCGTGGTCATGGGCTTTTCGGTGATGACGTCGCAGCCCAACTCCATGGCCCGGCAGATATACTCGTCGTGATAGCAGTCCTTGGTGGTCACCACCACCACATCGGGCTTGCACTCGGCGATCATGCGGTCGAAATCGGCGGCGCTATAGGTCGGGACCTGGACGCCCTGCTCGGCGACCCATTGCGCGCGCAACTTTAGTCGGCCCTCGTTGGAATCACACAGGCCCACCAACTCGCAGCTTGCGGCATGGCTCTTGACGATGGCCACCGAGTACATCATGGATCGGCCGCCCACGCCCACCTGCACGTATCATTTCCTTGACATCTTGTCCTCCCGTTTGATCTGCGCGCTCGCTCATGCAGCGCGGATGATCTAGTCTGTGGCCCCAGTATACCACCGCCCGGCCGCTTGTCCAATGATGCAAGCGCAATCCCGACCTGTGGTATAATAGGGGATGGTGGCCCTGGCCTGCGCGTCGGGGCCCATGACGTCACCGACCCAAGAAAGGGCAAGCCCATGACCGACGAAAGAGTCGAACGGATTATCCAGAACATCGAGCGCGTGATCATCGGCAAACGCGACGTGATCGAGCTGGCGATGGTGGCGCTGCTGGCGGAGGGGCATATCCTGCTAGAAGACGTGCCCGGTCTCGGCAAGACCCTGCTGGCCAAATCCATCGCCCGCTCCTTGGGCTGCACTTTCCAGCGCATCCAGTTCACCCCGGATCTCTTGCCCTCCGATGTGACGGGCATCTCGTTCTATAACCAGAAGCAACAAGAGTTCGAGTTCCGCCCGGGCCCGATCCTCTCGCAGATCGTGCTGGCCGACGAGATCAACCGCGCCACGCCGCGCACCCAGTCGGCCCTGTTGGAGGCCATGCAGGAGCGGCAGATCACCGTGGACGGCGAGACGCGCCCCCTGCCCCAGCCCTTCTTGGTGCTGGCCACCCAGAACCCCATCGAGCTGGAGGGGACATTTCCCCTGCCGGAGGCGCAGATCGACCGCTTCCTGATGCGCATCAAGCTGGGCTACCCCAGCGAGCAAGAAGAGAACGAGATCCTCATGCGCTTCGAGCGCCAGGACCCTCTGGAGAACCTCCAGCCGGTGCTCAGCGCGGACGAGCTGCGCCAGCTCCAGGCCGCCCGCGCCGACGTGCGCGTGGACGCCTCGCTGCGCGAGTATGTGGTGCGCATCGCCCGGGCCACCCGCGAGCACTCGGCGGTGCAATTGGGCGTCAGCCCCCGCGGCACGCTGGCACTCTACAAGGCGGCCCAGGCCCTGGCGGCCATCCGCGGCCGCGACTATGTGGTGCCCGATGACATCAAGGCCCTGGCCGCCCCCGTGCTCACCCACCGCATCATCGTGAGCCCGCAGACGCGCCTGCGCGGTCGCACGCCCCAAGAGGTGATCCGGGAGACGGTGGATGCGGTCCCCGTGCCGGTGGAAAAGCTGTAACATCCGCCATGTTCAACGCGCAGTGGGTCTGGCTGATCCTGTTGATGGTCGTCATCGGCCTGGCGATGCGGCAGAGCGGGCTGGTGGCACTGGCGGTCCTGTTGGGGACCATCGTGCCGCTGGCCTGGCTCTGGAACCGCTATGCGCTGCGCCGGATCGACTATCGCCGCGCCCTCAGCGAGAGCCGCGTCTTTGCCGGCGAGGCCGTGGACCTCATCCTGCGCGTCACCAACCGCAAGCTCTTGCCGCTGGCCTGGCTGCGCATCGAGGACGAGTTCCCCAAGGGCGTCACGCTGGTGGGCGAGGACACGGTGACGCCGACCACCGACGTCTATTACCTGAACAACCTCCTCTCGCTGCGCTGGTACGAGCGCGCCCAGTGGGTGCATCACCTGCAATGCGACAGGCGCGGCACCTACCCCTTTGGCCCGGCGCGCCTCACCTCCGGCGACCTCTTTGGGCTCTTTACCCGCACCGCCCGCACGGCGGAGCAGGATTGGCTCATCGTCTATCCCCGGGTGCGGCCCCTGGCCGAGTTCGGCCTGCCGCCCAAGGAGCCCTTTGGCGACGTCCGGGCGACGCTGCGCATCCTGGAAGACCCCAGCCGCGTCATCGGCGTGCGGGATTACGGCCCCGGCGATGCCTTCAAGCGCATCCACTGGAAAGCGACCGCCCGCCGTCAGGAGCTGCAGGTCAAGGTCTACGAGCCGACCACCACCGCGCAATGGGTGATCGTGCTCAACATCGCCACCCTGCCCAAGTACTGGCAGGGCATCATCCCGGAACGCCTGGAGCAGGCCATCAGCCTGGCGGCCTCGCTGGCGAGTTATGCCGCGGAGCGGCGCTACCTGGTGGGCGTGGTGGCCAATGGCTGCTGGCCCCTCTCCGAGCAGCCGCTGCGCGTGTTGCCCGGCCGCGACCCGGACCAACTCACCCGCATCCTGGAGGCGCTGGCCGCGGTCTCGTCCATGCCCACCCAATCCCTGGAGGAGTTGCTCACCCGAGAAAGCCCCAACCTCCCCTGGGGCGCCACGCTATTGGTGGTCACCGCGGTGGTCACGGACGAGATCATGGCGGCGATGCTCAACCTGCGCGACGCCGGCCGGCGCCAGGTGCTCATCGTGCTCGGCGACGAGACGCCGTTGGACGAGATCCCCGGCATCCTCACCTATCGTCTGTCGGCGGATGAACGAACGCTGCAACCGGCGGAAGGAGGGGCGCGCTAGATGTCGTGGCTATGGCGGGTCCTGGATTGGCGGCGCGAAGCGCTTCACCTGCTGGCGGCGGCGATGGAAGCCTGCTGGCTTTACCTGTGGATGGGCTTTGCCATCTCGTTTCTCTCCGGCTCCGAGTACGCGCTGGCGCCGGGCCTGGTGTTCCTGTGGCTATTCGGCGCGGCAACGCTCCTGCGATTGCTGAACAACCTGACCATGCCGCTCCTACGCCAGCAAGCCATCCTGATGGGACTCGGCCTCCTGGCGATCCTGGCGGGCCTGCGCTGGGAGCTCTACGGCGGCGGGGAACTGCTCTCGGCGGAGTGGATCGGGCGCCTGTTCCGAGAGGTGGCCGCCTACGAACTGGCGATACCTCCGCAGCTCACCCTCTTCCTGGCCGGCCTGTTCATCTGGTGGCGCGGCCTGCGCCTGGGCCAGGAGGCGCTGGGGGCCATGGTGGTGGGCAAGCGCTTCCGCGCCGGCATCGTCCTGCTGATGCTGTATCTCGTGGTCAGCGCCTTTGGCGCGGCCAAGCTGCCCGCCCTGCTGCTGCCCGCCTACTTTTTCTTTGGCCTGGTCGCCATCGCGCTGGCGCGGATCATCGATCTGGGCGAGAGCCGCGGCGGCGTTCGCGCGCCGTTCACGGGCTCGTGGCTGGGCATCCTCTCCGGCAGCGCCCTGCTGGCGGTGCTGCTGGGGCTGCTGGCCGCCTCGCTCCTGTCCCTGGAACGGCTGCAAGCCGCGTTGGACCGCCTGCTTGGCCTGCTGGAGCCGCTGCGCACCGTCCTGTTCGCGATCATTGGCCTCTTTTTCTATGTCGCCGTGACCATCGGCTCCTGGCTGGGCCAGCTCTTGCGCCGCCTCTTCGGCGAGCCGGAGCCGGGGGAAGAGGTGCTGCCTGACCTCAGCATCCTGGAGGACCTCGGCGAGCAACTGGAGGGGCTAGAGACGGGGAGTTGGGTCAAGGTGGGGCGGGATGCCCTGCTGGTCGCGGTGGTCATCGCGGCCATCCTCCTCGTCTTTTTTGCCGCGCAGCGCCGCTACCGGCGCCGCCAGCGCCAGCGCGACGTCCTCCGTGAGTCGGTCTGGTCATCGGACGATTTTCTGGATGACCTGGCCGGGATGCTGCGCGGCGGGTGGCAGCGCCTGCGCGATGGCGCCGCCCAGGGCCTGGCCATCCTGCGCGGCGAGCGCTACCCCCTGGACTCGATCCGGCGCATCTATGCCAGCCTCAACCGGCTGGGGCAGGAGCGCGGCCACCCGCGCCGCGACGCCGAAACCCCCTACGAGTACCGCCACGAGCTGGATGCCGCCTGGCCGGAACACGCCGAGGAGGTCCGGCAGCTCACCGAGGCCTACGTCCAGGCGCACTATGGCGGGCGCGCCGACTCGGCGGAGGCGCTGGCCCAGGCGCGCGCGGCCTGGGAGCGGCTACGCGCCGCCAAGCCCCCGGAACCGAGCTGACGCGCCCGCGGAGCATCGCCAGCCAGGGCGCCCTGAGCTTGACTGTGCCCGATGTTGGCATATAATGGGCCCCCAAAGGGTGCATTCTAACAGAGGAGATGGCCGTTTGAGCAACCCCGTTCCCTTGCCAGAATCCGAGATCGAGCGGGTGGTCCGGCGCGCGCTGAGGGAAGACCTCGGCTCCGGCGACGTCACCACCAACTGGATCATCCCCGCCGATCAGACTTCGCAGGCCATCATCATCGCCAAGGCGGAGGGCGTTATCGCCGGGCTGGAGGTGGCTCGCGCCGTTTTTCGCCTGGTGGACCCGCGCATCACCTTCGAGCCGGTGGTCGGCGATGGCGCCGCGGTCAAGCCGCGAGACTTGGTGGCCCGCCTGGCCGGGCCGACGCGGGGCTTGCTCAGCGGGGAGCGCGTGGCGCTCAACTTTATGCAGAGGCTCTCCGGCACGGCCAGCATGGCTCGCGCCTATAGCCAGGCCATCGCCGGGACCCGCGCCGTGGTGCTGGATACGCGCAAAACCACCCCTGGACTGCGGCTTCTGGAAAAGTATGCCGTGCGCATGGGCGGTGGGCAGAACCACCGCATCGGCCTGTACGACATGGTCCTTATCAAGGATAACCACATCCAGGCGGCGGGCAGCATCACCGCGGCGGTGCAGCGCGTGAAGGCCAAGAACCGCAAGCGCCTGCCGATCGAGGTGGAGGTGCGCACCCTCCCCGAGCTGGAGGAGGCGCTAGGGCTGGGCGTGGACCGCATCCTGCTGGACAACATGGACTGCGCCCAGATGCGCCAGGCGGTGGAAGTGGCCGCCGGCCGCACGCCGCTGGAGGCCTCGGGCAACGTCACCCTGCAAAACATCCGCCAGGTGGCCGAGACCGGCGTCGATTACATCTCAAGCGGCGCCCTGACCCATTCCGTCAAGGCGCTGGACCTCAGCCTCGATTTCGTCTAGGCCAAAGGAGCGCGATCATGCCCTCTCTTGAGAGTTTCAAGCGTCTATCCAAGGAGCAAGCCGTCGCTCGCGTCCGCGAGATCAAGGCCGAGCTGGGCCGCGACCTGGTCATCCTGGGCCATCACTATATGGGCGACGACGTGATCGAGTTTGCCGACTTTCGCGGCGACTCGCTGCAGCTCGCTCAGGAGGCCTCGCGGATCGCCGAGGCCCGCTACATCGTCTTTTGCGGCGTGCATTTCATGGCCGAGACCGCTGATATCCTGCGCCAGCCCGGCCAGGTCGTGGTGATCCCCGATAAGCGGGCGGGCTGCTTGCTGGCGGACATGGCCGAGACCCCCGAGGTGCGCAACGCCTGGAAGAGCCTCACCGGGCTATGGGGCAACGACATCACGCCGATCACTTATGTCAATTCCACGGCCAGCCTGAAGGCTTTTTGCGGCAGGAACAACGGCATCGTCTGCACTTCCTCCAACGCCGCCGAGGTCTGCCGCTGGGCGCTGCAGCGCACCAAGCACGTCCTCTTTTTCCCCGACGCCAACCTGGGGACCAACACCGCCCTCTCCATGGGCATCCCGCGCCAGCAGATCATGACCTGGGACCCCAGCCGGCCCCTGGGCGGCAACCCGGACATCGACCAGGCGCGCTTTGTGGTCTGGCGCGGCTTTTGCTACGTGCACAGCCACTTTACGCCCGAGCACGTCGCCGCCATCCGCGCCAAGTACGAGGGCATCCGCATCGTCGTCCACCCCGAATGCTCGCCGGAGGTGGTGGCCCTCTCGGACGCCAATGGCTCCACCTCCTACATCATCCGCGCGGTGGAACAGGCCCCAGCAGGGGCGCGCCTCGCCATCGGCACCGAGTGCAACCTGGTCTATCGCCTGGCCGCGGAGCACCCGGACAAGCTCATCGTGCCGCTGGTGGACTCTTATTGCGTCTCCATGGCGCGCATCAACCTCTATAACCTGTTGCGCTCGCTCGAAAGCATCGTGGCAGGCCGCCCCGTCGAGGTGGTGACGGTCTCTGATGAGATCAAGGCCGAGGCGCTGATCGCTCTGCAGAACATGTTGCGGCTTTCCATGCCGCCGAAATCCGCGTCATAGGAGAGCTGATTCATGAATTCCGATTGCAGGGTCACGGACGTCCTTATCATCGGCGGCGGCATCGCCGGGGGCAGCGCCGCGCTCAAGCTCGCCGAGGCCGGCTACCGCGTCACGCTCGTCACCAAGGCCAGGGAGCCGTACGAGTCCAACACCTACTATGCCCAGGGCGGCATCATCCACCGCGGGCCGGAGGACTCGGCGGACTTGCTCGTGCGCGACCTGGTCGCCGCCGGCGCCGAGCTGAACAACCCTCAGGCGGTCCGCATCCTGGCAGAGGATGGCCCGCGCCTCCTGAAACAAGTGCTCATCGACGAGCTGGGAGTCCCCTTTGCGCGGCGCGCGGACCGGAGCCTCGACTTTACCCGCGAGGCGGCGCATTCCACCGAGCGCATCCTCTTTGTCGGCGATGCCACCGGCAAGGCCATCGAGGAAAAGCTGGTGGAACGCCTGGCGGAGCACCCCAACATCTGCTTCCTGACCGGCCACACGGCGGTGGACCTGTTGACCCCCGCCCATCATTCCACCAACCCCCTGCACATCTATGAGCCACTCTCGTGCATCGGCGCCTACATCTTTGACCAGCACAGCCGGAACGTGCAGAGCTGCATCGCCAAGGCCACCATCCTCGCCACCGGCGGCCTGGGGCAGATCTACCTGAACACCACCAACCCCGCCGGGGCGCGCGGCGATGGCCTGGCCATGGCCCACCGGGCCGGCGCCCGGATCATCAATGCCGAGTATGTGCAGTTTCACCCCACCGCCTTTCATCACCAGCAGGCGCCGGTCTTTCTCATCTCGGAGGCGCTGCGCGGCGAGGGGGCCAAGCTGCTCAACGACGCCGGCGAGCCGTTCATGCACAAGTACGCGCCCGAGTGGAAAGAACTGGCCCCCCGCGATGTGGTCGCCCGCGCCATCCATCACGAGATGCTGCTGCGCAACGTCGACCACGTCTATCTGGACCTGGCCTCCAACATGCCCGCGGACAAGATCAAGGAGCGGTTCCCCACCATTTATGAAAAGTGCCTGGCCTATGACGTGGACATCACCCGGGAGATGATCCCGGTGGTGCCCGCGGCGCACTATTTCTGCGGCGGCATCTGGGTGGACGAATGGGGCCGCACCAGCATCCGCAACCTCTACGCCGCCGGCGAGGTCTCTTGCACCGGCGTGCACGGGGCGAACCGGCTGGGCAGCAGCTCGCTCCTGGAAGGGCTGGTGTGGGGCAACCGCGCCGCCGACCACATCATCCCGCGGCTTCCCAACATGGAGCATTTCGACATCCGCGCCGTCCCCCTCTGGGACGATTCGGGGCTGCACGAGACGGCGGACCCGGCCCTGATCAGCCAGGACATGACCACCATCAAGAACATCATGTGGAACTATGTGGGGTTGGTGCGCACCACCCACCGCCTGGAACGCGCCATCGGCGACCTGCGCAGCCTCAGCCTGGAAATTGACAAGTTTTACCGGCGGGTTAAACTGACCGACGGGTTGATCGGTCTGCGCAACTGCCTGCAGGCGGCGACCATCGTCACCGACGCGGCCTGGGCCAACAAGGTGAGCCGCGGCTGCCACTACCGCGAGAGCTAGCGGAGCGGCTCGTTGGCAGGGCCCAACCCTGTCGGCCATCCGCCGCTAACCGCAGCACGCCGGATCGCTCTTGGCAACCATTGCACATCGCAAAGGATAGAGGCATGGCATCGAAAGCAAGCACCAGCCGACCATCCGCGCCCCGCAGCATGGTGGGTGCAAAGCGCCGCGAGGCCCTGACTGCTTTTCTCTATATCTTGCCCGCGATCATCGTCTTGTTCGTTTTCCGGCTCTATCCCTTCGCCAACGCCTTTTACATCAGCTTGCACAAGTGGAGCATCCTCAAAGAGTTCTATGTAGGGCTCCAGAACTATATCGATCTCTTTTCCGACAAGGCCTTCGGGCAATCTTTTGGCGTCACGCTGTATTACGTGTTCTTTACCGTCCCATTCACCATGGCGCTCTCGCTGTTCATCGCCTACCTCCTGTTCCAGCGAATCAAGCTGCGCGGCCTGTTCCGCACCCTCTACTTTATGCCCTACATCACCTCCCTGGTCCCCGCAGCGGTGGCCTGGCAATACATCTTTAACTTCCAGGTCGGTTTCATGAACTATGCCCTCAAGGGGATCGGCACGTTCCTCTCGCGCGTCCTCGGCACCGTGGGCCACGAGCCGTGGGTGTACCTGTGGATGCTCCTGATGCTGGCTTGGCTGGTCTGGCTCTTGCTGACCGCCAAGCGCCGCGCGTGGGGGGCCACGGCGCTCCTGGCCTTGTTCGCCGGGGGATCCCTAGCCCTGGCGCTCTTTTTCCGTTTGCGTCCCGCGGCGCTGGCGGTCGTGACCACCGAATTGGTCGAGTTCTTTCCCGTCAAGTGGCTGCAGGAGCCGCGCGGCGTCATTCAGTACCTGGGACAGCGCTGGGGTTTCACCGTGCCCTCCTGGGCCAAGGGCCCCAGCATGGCGCTGATCGCCGTGTCCATCGTCAGCATCTGGCACCTCCTCGGCTACGATGTGGTGATCTACTTGGCCGGGCTAGGCAACGTCCCTGGCGAGCTATACGAGGCCGCGCGCATCGATGGCGCCAACGAGAGCCAGGTCTTTTGGCGGATTACCCTGCCGCTCCTCTCACCCACCACGTATTTCCTGATGCTGATCTCTACCATCGGCGCCTTCCGCGCTTTCACGCTCTTTTTCACGATGACCGGCGGAGGTCCGCTGCGGACCACCACCTCGGTGGCCTATTTCATCTTTGACCGCTTCTGGAACGCCATCCGCGCGGGCTATGCCTCCGCGGCGGCCTTTGTGCTGCTGGCCGTGATCCTGGTGCTGACCTTTGTTCAGCAGCGGGCCATGGCCAACCGGGTCACCTACCAATAGGGAGAGATGCCAATGACGGCGGGAGCTTTCCTTTTGCGCCTCAAGGTGTCGAACGCCATCAAGCGCGCATTGCTCTACGGCGTGCTTGCCTTCGGCGCCATCACGGTCACCTTTCCCTTCGCCTGGATGGTGCTCACCTCGTTCAAGACCTATGGCGAGGCCATCGCGTCGCCGCCGGTCTTCATCCCCCAAGCCTTCAGCGCGCGCGCCCAGATCATCGGCCACATGCTCGCCTCCCATCCCATCCTGATCCCGGTTCTGCTCATCTGGGCGGGGTTGGGCGCCTATATCGGTTGGCGGTTGCGCAAAGGCTGGTGGGGGGCGCTCTACTGGCTGGGGCACATGCTGCTCTTCCTCGCGGCCTGGAAAGTGGGGCTGTTTGGGCGCGCCCTGCAGTGGGATACCCTCTGGGCGCAAGCCCGCAGCAGCCTGGGCTATGCCGATCTCCCTGGCTTTTGGCAGAACTATATCGACGCCTGGGCCCGCGCGCCTTTTGGACGCTACTTTGTCAACTCGGCCATCATGTGCATCGTGACGCCGATCCTGATCCTGGCCACCGGCGCCCCCGCGGCTTATGCCTTCGCCCGGCTGCGCTTCCCTGGCCGCGACGCGATCTTTATGATCTTTCTCCTGACCATGATGATCCCGGAAGAGGTCATCCTGATCCCCAACTTTATCACCGTATCGCGCCTCAAATGGATCGATTCGTATCGGGCGCTGATCCTGCCCTGGATCGTCAACGTGGTCACCATCTTTTTCCTGCGCCAGTTCTTCCGCAGCATCCCCGATGACCTCCAGGATGCGGCAAAACTGGATGGCTGCGGCCACCTGCGGTTCCTATGGAGCATTGGGCTTCCGCTCTCTGTCCCCGCGCTGGTGAGCACCTCGCTGTTCAACTTTTTGGGCGCGTGGAACTCGGTGCAGTGGCCGCTGTACGTCACCAACGACCCCAATATGCGGCCGCTCATGGTGGGCATGAAGTACTTTGCCGATGAGGCGGGCATGTCGGTGCACCTGCACAACGCCGCCGCGACCTTTACCACCGTGCCTATCATCATCCTGTTCCTGCTGGTGCAGCGCAAATTCATCGAAGGCATCGCCCGAACGGGACTCAAGTGAGACCAATGGCAAGCGAAAGGAGGGATGCATCGGACCGAGGGCCTTGGGGCGTTTCTGGTGTTCCCTATTCACTCAATCAAGGAGAAGAGGAGCAATGAACAAGAGTGTCGCGCTCATTTTGGCGGTCGTGATGGTGCTCGGCCTGGTGGCCGGCTGCGCCCAACCCACGCCGCAGGTCATCGACCGGCCCGTCACCGTGGTCGTCGAAAAAGAAGTGCCCGTGGAAAAGCAGGTCGTGAACACGGTCATCGTCGAGAAGGAAAAGGTTGTCGAAAAGCAGGTCATCTCGACGGTGGTGGTGGAAAAGCAAGTTGAGGTGGAAAAGCCGGTCACCGTCGTGGTGGAAAAGGCCGTGCAAAACCCCGTCAAGCTGGTCTTTTGGCACCCGCAACAGCCCGACGATTTCCGCGGCAAGCTGCTGGATAGCATGATCCAGGAGTTCATGAAGGAATACCCCTGGATCACCATCGAGTCCGTCTACCAGGGCAACTATACGGACCTGTACAAAAAGATCATGGCTGCCATCTCTGCCGGTGAATGGCCGCAGATCGCCGTCTCCTATCCCAGCATGATCGCCGAGTACATGAAGGCCAACGCGGTAATCCCCCTGGATTCCTACATCTTTAGCAAGGACGTGGGCCTGTCCGAAGAGGACATGAAAGACATCTTCCCCGGCTTTCTGGAAGAGTGCCGCATCCCCTCCTTCGGCAACCAATACCTGGCTTGGCCCTTCACCAAGAGCTTCCTGGGCATGTACTATAACCTGACCCTGCTCAAGGAGGCCGGTTTCAGCGCCCCCGCCAAGACCTGGGCAGAGTTCGAGGAGCACTGCAACGCCGTCAAAGCCAAGACGGGCAAGATGGGCTATGCCTTCTATGAGAGCGCCTCCACCTTTGACGGCTTTCTCTATAGCCGCGGCGTGCGTCAGCTCGATCCCACTGAGACGACCGCCATCTTTAACGGCCCCGAGGGCATCGAGTCCTTGGCGATGCTGAACCGCATGATCGAAAAGGGCGGCGCCGTCAAGCCGGAAGGCAACTATGCCGACCAGGCCGAATTCGGCAAGGGCAACGTGGCGTACACCATCGCCTCCACCAGCGGCACCAACTATTACAAGCAAGCCATCGAGCAGGGCATCGGCGCGGGCAAGATCGAGTGGGGCCAGACCAATATCCCGCAGGCCGATCCCAATAACCCGGCCACGGTGATGTATGGCGGCAGCATGTGCGTCTTCCGCTCCACCGCGGATCAGCAGCTGGCCTCCTGGCTCTTCCTGAAGTGGCTGGTGGGCACCAAGCAGACCGCCAAATGGGCCTCCGGCTCTGGCTATATGCCGGTGCGCGCTTCCGCCGCCGCCGAGCTGAAGGACTTTTTCGCCGCCAACCCGGTGGTCAAGGAGCAGTTCGAGACCATCGTGCCCTACGGCATCCCCGAGCCGTCCGTGCGCGGCGAGCAAGAGATCCGCACCTTTATCGAGGAGGCCTGGACCGCTTCCATCACCGGCCTCATGACCCCGAAAGAGGCGCTGGATGACGCCGTAAAGAAGGCCAACGAGGCCCTGGCTCGCGGCAGGGAATAGACCCCTCTGCTGGATTGGCCCAGCCCGCTCTCCCCAGGGAGGGCGGGCTTTTTTTCGTCCGCGCGAGACTTGACAGCAACCGCATTTGCGGATATAATCCCCACTACTAAAGTGGGAAAAGAGGATCATGAGACTCGGCACCCGGATGCGTTACGGCACCAGAGCGATGCTCTTCCTGGCCCTGCACGCGGCAGAAGGCCCCAGCAACGTCCAAGAGATCGCCGACGACCAGAACCTGTCGGTCAAGTACTTGGAGCAACTGATGTCGGCGCTGCTGGCGAGCGGCCTGGTGCGCAGCGTGCGCGGCGCGGGCGGCGGATACGTGCTGGCTGACCCGCCCGACCAGATCCCGCTGAGCCGCCTCCTGGATGTCTTTGAGGGGCCGCCGGGGCTGGTGGAGTGCACCTGCGACCCGACGGCCTGCCACCGGTCACCCACGTGCGTCACGCAGGAGGTGTGGGCCGAGATGTACCTCGCTTGCCGCCAGGTGCTGGAGAACACCACCTTGGCAGACCTGGTGCTGCGCCACCATGTGAAGGTGGCGGGCGCCAAGGTGGCGAGCGCCAAGGTGGCGGGCGCCAAGGTGGCGAGCGCCAAGGTGGCGGGCGCCAAGGTGGCGAGCGCCAAGGTGGCGGGCGCCACCATGATGCCGGAACGGACATTGCCTTTCTAACCAAGTGGCATATACTCATGCCGCTCCCAAGACGGCGCGCGCCAGCCGGGAGCCAGGCAAGCTACATCTCTGGAGGGAAACCGATGACCGAGGAGCGCTTCAAGGGGTTCGACACCATCGCCCTGCACGCCGGCCATACCCCGGACGAGACCGGCGCTCGCGCCGTGCCCATCTGGCAGACCAGCAGCTATGTCTTTAAGGATACGGCCCACGCGGCGCGGCTTTTCGCCCTGGAGGAGCCCGGCAACATCTATACGCGGATCATGAACCCCACCACCGACGTGCTGGAAAAGCGCGTGGCTGCCTTGGAGGGCGGCGTGGCGGGGTTGGCCTTCGCCAGCGGCATGGCCGCCATCGCGGCCGGGCTGCTCACCCTCTGCAGCCAGGGCGACGAGATCGTCGCCAGCACCCGGCTCTATGGCGGCACGGTGACGCTCCTGACCGCCACGCTCCCGCGCATGGGCATCCGCACCACCTGGGTGGATAGCGACGACCCGGCAGCGTTCGCGCAGGCCATCACCCCGCGCACCAAGGTGGTCTATTTGGAGACCGTCGGCAACCCCAAGCTGACCATCCCTGACCTGGCGGGCATCGCCCAGATCGCCCACGCTCAGGACGTGCCGGTGATGGTGGACAACACCACAGCCTCGCCCGCGCTGTGCCGGCCCATCGAGCACGGCTGCGACATCATCGCGCACAGCCTGACCAAGTACCTGAATGGGCACGGCAATTCCATCGGCGGCATCCTCGTCGATGGCGGGCGCTTCCCCTGGGATAGCGGGCGCTTTGCCGAGTTCGTGGAGCCGGATCCCTTTTACCACGGGCTGGCCTATTACCAGCAGTTTGGGCCAGCGACCTTTGCGGTGCGCGCTCGCACGCGGCAGTTGCGCGAGATCGGCGCCTGCCTCAGCCCCTTCAACGCCTTTCTGACCCTGCAAGGGGTGGAGACGCTCTCGCTGCGCATGGCGCGACATTCGGAAAACGCGCTGGCCGCGGCCCGGTTCCTGGCGCAGCACCCCAAGGCGGCCTGGGTCCTGTACCCCGGGCTGCCCAGCCACCCTTCCCACGAGATGGCCCAGCGCTACCTTCCCCAAGGCGCCAGTGGCATGGTGGGCTTTGGCGTCCAGGGCGGCATCGAGGCCGGGCGCAAGTTCGTCGAGAGCCTCCAGCTCTTTAGCCACCTGGCGAATATCGGCGACACGCGCAGCCTGGCGATCCACCCCGCCTCCACCACCCACCAGCAGTTGAACGAGGAGGAGCAGGCCGCCGCCGGGGTCACGCCCGATTTCATCCGGCTGTCCATCGGCATCGAATCCGTCGACGACATCCTGGCCGACCTGGACCAGGCGCTGCAGGGCATCTAGGCGACCCAGACCCCCACGGGGTCTTGTGAGGAGACACAGTGGCGACCGACGAACAACTCAAGATCGACGAAGGGTCCCGGCTGGGCGGCGCGCACACCGTCGGCCTGGTCGAGACCCAATATTGGACCTTTGCGGATCCGCCGCTGGCGCTGGATGGGGGGCGCACCCTCAGCCCGGTGACGCAGGCTTATGAGACCTATGGCCAGCTGAACGCGGTCCGCGATAACGCCATCCTGATCTTTCACGCCCTCTCTGGCGACGCCCACGTGGCCGGATACCACACGCCGGAGGACCGCAAGCCGGGGTGGTGGGACATCATGGTCGGCCCTGGCAAGCCCTTTGATACGGCCAAGTACATGGTGATCTGCTGCAACGTCATCGGCGGCTGCAAGGGCAGCACCGGCCCGGCAAGCGTCAACCCCGGGACGGGCCAGCCCTACGGCCTGGATTTTCCCATCGTCACCATCGGCGACATGGTGCAGGCGCAAAAGCGCCTCATCGACCACCTGGGCATCAAGCGGCTGCTGGCCGTCGCCGGCGGCAGCATGGGCGGCATGATGGCTCTGGATTGGTCCACCCGCTACCCCGCCGCCGCCGCCTCGGTGCTGGCCATCGCCACGACGGCGCGCAACAGCGCCCAGGGCATCGCCTTCAACGAGGTGGGACGGCAAGCGATCATGTCCGACGCCAACTGGGACGGCGGCAGCTATTACGGCAAGGCCGTCCCCCAGGCTGGGTTGGCCGTGGCCCGGATGATCGGCCACATCACCTACCTCTCCGACGAGCAGATGCGCGCCAAGTTTGGGCGCCGCTTGCAGGACCGCGCGGCGCTGGGTTATGACTTTCAGGCCGAGTTCGAGGTGGAAAGCTATCTCAAGTACCAGGGCAACGCCTTTGTCGGGCGCTTCGACGCCAACACCTACCTGTATATCACCAAGGCCATCGACTATTTCGACCTGGCGGCGGGCAAGCGCTCCCTGCTGGAGGCTTTTGAGGGCGCCAAGACCGAATACCTGGTCATCTCGTTCACCAGCGACTGGCTTTACCCCACCTATCAATCCAAAGAGATCGTGCGCGCCCTGCATGCCAATGGCATCGCCACCACCTTTCTCGAGATCCCCAGCACCTATGGGCACGATGCCTTCCTATTGCCCAGCGAGGACCTCTCCAATGCCATCGCGGGATTCCTGGCCAACGTGCACCGGCGCGTGCAGCAGAACGGGCGCAAGGAGGCGAGCCATGGCCAATAGACAGCCCGCCAAGCGCCGCCTCGACTATGACCTGATCGCCGAGCTGGTCCCGCCCCGCTCCCGGGTGCTGGACCTGGGCTGCGGCGATGGGGAGCTCTTGGCGCAATTGGAGCAGCATAAGGGCTGCCGGGGCTATGGCATCGAGATCCAGGAGCCTTATGTCATCAAGTGCATCGAGCGGGGCGTGGCCGTGTACCATGGCGACATGATGGAAGGGATGTCCTTCTATGGCGACCAGAGCTTTGACCTGGTGATCCTGAGCCAGACCTTGCAGCAGGCCGCCGATCCGGTCAAGGTCATCCGCGAGATGTTGCGCGTGGGCAAGACGGCCATCATCAGCTTTCCCAATTTCGGGTACTGGCGCGTGCGGCTGCAACTGCTGCTCAGCGGGAGGATGCCCGTGAACGAGATGCTGCCTTACGCCTGGCACAATACCCCCAACGTGCACCTGTGCACCGTCACCGACTTTCGCGCGCTGTGCGAGCAAGAGGGCCTGCGCCGCGCCGTGGAGATCTTTGTCGTGCCGCCCTCGCGCCGCATCAGCGCCGCCCTGGCGAACTGGCGCGCGGGGCTGGCCATCTTTCAAGTCGAAACCAAGTGAGGACAAGATGACGATTACCCAGGAAATGACCATCGGCGAGGTGGTATCCCAATATCCGGTCACCATCCCCGTGTTTTTGGGGCATGGCCTGATGTGCATCGGTTGCGCCGTGGCCCGGTTTGAGAATATCGAGCAAGGGGCTCGCGCCCATGGCATCGACGTCGCGGCGCTGATCAAAGACCTCAACGCCGCGGTTGTCAACAAGGCGCAGCCCCGCGAATGAGCGCGCCGGACGCCCCGTCGGTCGAAGCGTCGTCCGGGATCAGAGACTGGCTGCAAGCCGTCTCGGCCCGGCGGGCCAGCCCCGCCGCGGGAAGCGCTGTCGCCATCAGCGCGGCGCTGGGCGCCGCATTGCTGATCAAGCAGGCCCGGCTCTCCTCGCTGGAAGCGCTCCCCGAGCGCGAGCAACTGGTGGACAAGCTGGGGGCCGCGCGAGACGGGCTCCTGGCGCTGGCCGAATCGGACGCCGCCGCCATCGCCGCATGGCTGCGCATGCGCCGGCTGGCGGAGGATGACCCGGCTCGTTGCGCCGCGGTCCAGGCCATGGCCGAGATGCCGCTGGAGGCGATGGCGCTCTGCCAGGCGGCGCTGCTGGCGGCCCAGCCGTTGCTGGAGCGCGGCTGCCCAGGGGCCCTGGCCGATGGGCAGGTGGGCGCGCAAATGCTCGCCGCCGGCCAGCGCGCCTTTGGCCTGCTGGCGGAAGCCAACCTATCCGCCGTGGGGGACGTCGCTTGGGCCGCCCCAGCACGGGGACGTCTCGAGTGTCTGCTGCGGGGCTTGCCCACGTAGCGCCAGATCGCTTGCCGGGACAGGCCGGCCGGACATCACAACACCATTTCATGCCGAGGTGCCATCATGAAACCAATATCTCTTGTCCTGCTGGCCGGGCTGCTGGCGGCCCTGCTGGCTGGGTGCGCCCCGAGCGGCGCGCCGCAACCCACCACGCCAGCGGTGTACAGCGTTCCCGTGCCGCCCACCGCCACGACGGTCCCGCCCACGCCGACGCTGAACCTGCCGGTGGCCCCGGAGGTGGGCGCGCTGGCGCCGGAGGTGGCCTTGCCCGCGCTCGGCGGCGACAGCATCGAGCTCAGCG
>JAAYEA010000079.1 GCA_012689325.1 Chloroflexota bacterium | reverse complement strand
CGATATCCGCGAGGACATGCTGGACCAGGTCCAGACCAGCGCAGCAGCGGCGGGCTCCATGCCCGGCGGGATGAGCAAGCAGCAGTACCTCGACTACCAGATCCAGATGGCGCTGGTGGAGGGGGATAACCTGGACCTGCTGGCCATGGGCCGGCCGGAGGGCCCAGGCTGTTATTGCGCGGCCAACCAGATGATGCGGGTGATTGTCGATCGCATGGCAGGTAATTATGATTATGTGGTGATCGACAACGAGGCGGGCATGGAGCATCTCAGCCGCCGCACCACCCGCGATGTGGACCACCTGCTCTTGGTGACGGACACCTCGCAGCGCGGGGTGAGCGCCGTGGAGCGCATCATCGAGATGGTGCCGGGGCTGGACATCCACGTCGCCAAGATGTACCTGGTGCTCAACCGGCTGAACGGGGAGAGCCTGCCGCCGGCTTTGGCCGAGGCGGCGGGCCGCTTGGGTATCGAGTTGGTGGGCACGATCCCCACCGACCCCCTGATGTCCGAATACGAGATGAATGGGCAGCCGCTGATCGAGCTGCCCGCCGATGCGCCGGTGGTCCGCGCGGTGTATGGCATCGCGGCCCGCTTGCTCAACGGCGCCTGATCCTGGCGCTTCGCTCCAGGACGCCGAAAGGTTATGAGGGTCTACAAGAGGATAGGAGGAGAGGGGCCATGTACATTATCGCCGAGAACATCCACATTATTTCCCCGCGGGTCAAGGAAGCGATCGCCAACAAGGACGCCAAGTATTTCCGCGACCTGATCGCGCGCATGGAGGCGGCCGGCGCCAGCGCCATTGACCTGAACATCGGCCCGAACAAAAAGGCGGGGCATGAGGTGCTGCCCTGGCTGGTCCAGCTCGCCGAAGAGGTGACCGACCTACCGCTCTGCTTCGATACCACCAACCTGATGGCGATCGAGGCGGCCTGCGAGACGGTGTCCAAGGCGCAGCCCATCATCAACTCGACGGACTGCAAGGCCGAGCGCCTGGCCCTGGTGCCGCCGCTGGCGAAAAAGTACAACACCCGGCTGGTCGGCCTGACCATGGCCGAGGGGCTGATCCCGGTGAGCGCGGAGGAGCGCGTCAACTTGGCCATCGAGCGATTGATCCCCGCCATGGTCGAGCTGGACTTTCCCATCACCGACCTGATCATCGACCCGCTGGTGCTCACCGTCTCCGGTTGCCAGGAGTACTGCCCCGAGTGCATCAATGCGGTGCAGATGCTCAAGTTTGCCTGGGATCCCGCCCCGCTCACCAATGGCGGCCTCTCCAACGTGTCCAATGCCGTGCCGGCCGAGATGCGCCCGTTGCTCAACCGCGTCTATATGGTGATGCTCATGGGCGCGGGGATCGACTGCGTCATCGCCGACCCGCTGGACAAGGACCTCAAGGAGTTCATCCGCGTCGTCGAGCAGCGCGACGAATCCTCGGCTTTCAACCGCTTGCTGCTGACGCTCAGCGATCGCGTGGCAGCCATGGAGCAGTTGCAGCCCGAGGACGTGGACATGAGCGACCCGCAGCAGGTCGAGATCTGGAAGACCGTCCAAGTCTTGCTGAACAAGGTCATCTACACCGACGCCTATCTGCGCTAGGCTGACGCCTGCACTGGCGCGCCCCCGCGGGGGCGCGCCGCGAATCAGTGTCTGTTGTCTTGCGTATTGTCTTTGGAGGACAGGGAAGTCCTCCTGTCCTCCCTCAGCGCCTAATAGGGAGGTTCTATGGCCGAGATGTGGGTGCAGTTGGCGCGCTTTCGCCAATTGAAAGTGCTGCCCGAAGGCTTACGCGTTCTGTTGCGTCCCCTGGCCGATGGCGATGCCGACCGGCTGTACGAGATGTTCTCGCGGGCCACGCCGGATGACCTGGAGCGTTTTCGCAGCGAGCCTCCGGATCGGACGATCATCGAGTGCTGGGTGCAGCAACGCGACCTGAGCCGGGTCTTTCCCGTGGTCGTCGAAGTCAACGACCGCATCGTCGGGCAGGCCACCATCCACTTCGGGGCCAAGTTTCAGCAGCACGTCGGCTGGGTGCGCCTCTTTTTGGATCGCGAGTTTCGTCGGCGGGGCATCGGCACGCTGATGATCCGCACCGCCATAGACATCGCCCGCAAGGTAGGGCTGCATCAGCTCATCGCCTTGGTGCCCACGGACCAGCCCCAGGTGGTCAAGGCCTTCGAGAACCAGGGGTTCCGGAACGAATTCGTGCACAAGGACTATGCCATCATGCATGATGGCCGGACGCTCGATGTGGCCGAGCTGGTGCTGTATCTGGTGGACCACACGGGAGAGTTCTAGTTCGTGCGTATGACGGCAGTAACCCAAGGCGACTGGGGACAGCGCATCGCCGATCACATCCTGAAAACCTCGCCGCCGGATTGGCAGATCACCTGCTGGACAGGGCCAGCCAATCTGCCGCGCGTGATCGACGAGCCGGGCGATTGGCTGCCCCCCAGCCTGCCCGCGGCCGATCTCTTGCTTGTCCTCACCGAGAGCCCCGGGCTGACCGACTTGGCGCCGGACCTGGCGCAGCGCGCCGGGGCGCGGGCGGTGATCGTGCCAGTGGACCGGCGCGCCTGGGCCCCGCCAGGGCTGATCCAACAGGTGCGGCAGCGCCTGGAGGCAGCGGGCCTCGCCAGCGCCTTTCCCGCGCCCTTTTGCAGCCTGGCGCCCAACCCACGCCAGCACCCCCTGATCCGAGCCTTCGCCCAACGCTACGGCTCCCCTCTGCTGAGCATCCGGGCGACCGATGGCCGCGTAGCCTCCTGTGGGATCTGCCGCGAGGCCCCTTGCGGCAATACCCGCTACATCGCCGAGCGTCTGGCGGAGGTCCGGTTGACTGATGCCGCCGAGCAGGCCGGGCTGCTCCACCACTATTACCCCTGTTGGGGCGGGATGGACGAGGATCCGGTGCATGGGACGCACACCCTGTTGCACATCGCCGCCACCATCTCGCAAAAAGCCGTGGCGCGCGCGATCCAGGAGCTGGGCGACCCGCCCCAGGGAGAAGACGATGGTTGAGACGCGAGACGAAATCCTGCGGCGCATCGAGCAAGTCGCGCTCAAGCTGGCGGACGCCAAGGCCCGCTTGCCCAAGCATACGCCGCGCCCCTCCATGCTGATCGAGATCGAAGAGCTGGAAGAAGAATTGGCGCGCTTGCGCACCCTGCTGGACCCATCCTGAATTCTGAGGAGAGCACCATGCCCAAAATCGCCGTCTCCGGCAAGGGGGGAGTGGGGAAAACCTCCTTCGCGAGCCTGTTGGCCTATGTCCTGACCGAGCAGGGGAATCGCGTCTATGCCATCGACGCGGACCCCAACGCCACCCTGGCCCAGGCGCTGGGGTTCCCCCCCGAGCTGGCGGCCCAGGTCACCCCCATCATCGAAATGGACGACCTCATCGAGGAGCGGACCGGCGCGCGGCCCGGCGAGTCCGGCCGCATGTTCAAGCTCAACCCGCGCGTGGACGATATCCCGGAGCGTTTTTCCGTGGAATATCGCAATATCCGCCTGCTGCAGATGGGCACCGTGCGCGGCGCGGGAGCGGGCTGCATCTGCCCGGAAAACGCCATGCTCAAGATGCTGGTAACCCATCTGCTATTGCGCGAGAAAGAGGCGGTCATCCTGGACATGGTGGCAGGGATGGAGCATATGGGGCGCGCCACCGCCGGCGCGGTGGACGCCATGTTCATGGTGGTGGAGCCGGGGGCGCGCAGCATCCAGACGGCCAAGGACATCACCCGGCTGGCCCGCGACTTGGGCATCGGCAAGCTCTGGGCGGTGGGCAACAAGGTGCGCAATGAGCGCGACGAGGCGTTTATCCGCTCAAGTTTGACGGATTTGCCCGTCGTGGGTATGCTGCCTTATACGGAGCGGGCCATCGAGGCCGACATGAGCGGCCAGGCGCTGTATGACCTCGCGCCCGAGATGGTGGCCCGGGTCCGGGAGATCGTGGCGCGCGTCCTGCCCTAGCCGCGGAAGGAGCATCGCACGTGGAGGAGATCGTCGGGCGGTTGAACCAACTGCCCCTTTTTGCCTCCCTCTCGCAATGGAATAAGGAAAAACTGGCCGAGATCGTCAAGCGCCGGCGCATCCCGCGAGGCTCGGTGATCGTGCGCCAGGGCCAGCGAGGCACGACCTATTTCATCGTCCATTCCGGCGAGGTCGTGGCGATGGCCGTGGACGAGCGCGGCAACCAGACGCCGCCTCGTTACTTGCGCGCGGGCGACGCTTGGGGCGAGACCTCGCTGCTGATCAGCGAGCCTCGCGATGCCACCATGGTCGTCCAGCAGGACGCCGAGCTCTTTTACATCCGCAAGGCGGACTTTGACGAACTGGTGGACGCTTACCCGTCCATGTGGTCAGAGCTGACCATACGCCCGGACGTGCGCATCAAGCTCATGGCGCCCCGCTTTGCCTGGATGAGCAAGGAAGAAAGGGTCGAGTGGTTCGGCCGCAAGCACTGGTACATCTTTGCGCGGAGCGTGGCCGTCGTCGTCGTGCTTTGGCTAGCCATCATGCTGGTCTTTGCGCTGGCCGAGCTCGTGGCCTCCTGGCACATGTTCTGGGTGGGCCTGGTCGCGACGGTGGTGCTGCTGCCCTGGGTGGTCTGGACCTATATCGACTGGCAAAACGACTGGCATGTGATCACAGACCAGCGGATTGCCCACGTGGAAAAGGTGCTGCTGCAATTCGAATCGCGCGCCGAGGCCCCGCTGGATAAGGTCCAGAACATCTCGACGCGGCAAGGGTTGGTGGGGAACGCGCTGGGCTTTGCCCACATGTCCATCTCCACGGCGGGGGCGCACCTGGGCCGCGTGGACTTTATGTGGGCCACCCAGCCCGAGCTGGTGAGCAAGGTGCTGGTCGAGCAGGTCCGGCGGTTCAAGTTGCAGCACCGCGACCAGGAGTACCAAGAGATCGCCCTGGCCCTGGAAGCGCGGCTGGAAGCCAAACAAGACCAGGCGGCCATTCCCCCGGCCCCGGAAGGGGAGACGCCGCCCATTCCGCCGCAGGCCAGCCCCTCCAAGCCGCGGCGTGACGTGATGTCCCTCCTCTCGCGGGGGCAAGGCTGCTCGCGCATCCTGCTGGATACGGGCTTGTACTCGTTCATCTTGCGCCCGCACCTGCCGCGCCTGAGTGTGATCGAGGAGAGGGGCGCCATCATCTGGCGCAAGCATTGGATCGTCCTGTTGCAGAACGTCTTGCCGCCGCTGGTGCTCCTCTCCATGGCCCTGGCGGCGACGATCCTGCTGGTGCTGCAACCTTTGCCGGGCCTTTCCTGGGTGGCCGTGCTGTTGCTGGCGCTGCCTCTGTTGGCCGGGCTCTTCTTCTGGCTGACGTGGCAGTACGAGGACTGGCGCAACGATCTCTATGTGGTCACGCCCACGGATATCATCGATATCGAGCGGACGCCGTTCCTGGCCCGCGAGACGCGCCGCCAGGCCAACCTCGAAAACATCCAGGACGTCCACTTTGTGGTCCCCAACTTTTGGGCCTCGCTGATCAAGCGGGGCAACGTGGTGATCGAGACGGCAGGCCAAGGCCAGTTTACTTTCGACTCGATCTATGACCCCTCGGTCGTGCAGCGAGAGATCTTTAACCGGCTCGAGGTGCTTCGACAACGCAAGCAGGAGGCCGAGCGGCGCCAGCGCGAGGGCGAGATCGCCGAGTGGTTTGCCATCTATCATCAAAAGACGCAGGGCAAGAAGCCCTGATGTGGCGCGCGGTGAGCGGCTGGCCGCGCTGGCTCCGCGTCGCCTTGCTCGCCGCCGTCCTGGCCTCGTGCCTGGCGCTTCTCCAGGCCAGCAATCTCTCCCCGCTGGGCAGCGACCTGCTGTGGATCGCCAACCGGCAGATCGCCCTTTCCATCGATGGCCGCATGTCCTGGCAGCTTTATATCCGGCAAGGGCGCCGCTGGCGCGCCGCGAACCGGGCCGAGCCCCAGGCACCGCCGCAGCGGGTGATGGTCGCGGGGCAGCCAGTGATCGATTTCCAGCGCCAGGTCGCGCGCGCCGAGCCGGTGGAGGCCGTCTGGGGCCGCGGCGAGCGGTGGACGGTGCAGGCCGAATCACCTTCCGCCCTCTTGCGCCAGACCACGGTGATCGAGCTGTACGAGAGCTATCCCCAGGCGCTGCTCTGGCGCGCCTCCTACGAAAACCTCGGGCCACGGCCGGTCACGTTGGATCGCCTCATCCAGGGCGAGCTGTGCCTGGACGCCTCCTTGTGGCACCTGTTGAACAACCCCCATAGCTTTTGGGCCTTTGCCGGGGCCTCCTGGCAATGGGGCCAGCGCATCGTCTTTCCCCTGCGCGACGGGCTGGACCAAGACAACTATCTTGGGCAGTCGGATTCCGGCGAGGGCGGCGGCATTCCCCTGGTCTACCACTGGAACCAGCAGGCGGGGCTGGCCCTGGCCCACCTGGAGATGCAGCCGCAGCTCTGGCACATGCCCTTGCGGGTGGACGAGCGCGGGCGCGCCTGGATGGGCTTGGAGCGGCGCGAGGCGGCGACCCTGCGCCCTGGGGAGCGTGACGACGGGGTGCTGGCCATGCTTTCGACGCATCGGGGCGATTATTACGACGCGCTGAGGCTCTACGCCGAGCTGATGGCAGCGCAGGGCTGGCGCATGCCTGACCCATCTCCCGCTGCCTACGCCCCAGTCTGGAGCGGCTGGGGCTACGAGTTCGATTTCACCATGGACGAAATGCTGGGCGTGATCCCCATGCTCCAAGAGCTGGGCCTCGGCTGGGCCACCATAGACGACCGCTGGTTCGACGCCTACGGCGATTGGCAGCCTCGCCGAGACACCTTTCCCGGCGGCGAGGCGGATCTGCGCCGCCTGGTGCAGGCCTATCATGAAGCGGGGCTGCTGGCGCAATTGTGGTGGTACCCCCTGGCCGCGGAGGACGACGTGGGCGCGTGGCCCTCGCACGCCTATGGGCTCTCCTCTGTGGTGGCCGAGCATCCCGATTGGCTCATCCTGGACGAGGAGGGGCGGCCCGCGCGGAACAATCGGAATCTCGCCATTCTCTGCCCGGCGCTGCCGGAGGTGCAATCCTATATCGTCGCGCTAACCGAGCGCTTTATCGGCGAATGGGGCCTGGATGGGCTCAAGCTGGACAACATCTATACCGTGCCGCCCTGCCACAATCCCGCCCACCGCCACGCCCGCCCGGCGGAATCGGTGGAGGCGCTGCCGGAGGTCTATCGGCTGATCCAGACGACGGCCAAGGGGCTCAGGCCCGCAGCGGTGACCCTGCTCTCGCCTTGTGGCTCCACGCCCAACGTCTATCTGTTGCCCTACGTGGACCAGCCCATGATGTCCGATCCCTACGGCTCCTGGCAGATCCGGCAGCGGGTCAAGATCCTGAAGGCGCTGGTTGGCCCCACCGCGCCGGTCTTTGCCGATCACGTCGAATTGACCGATAATGGGCAGGACTTTGCCTCCATGGTGGGGACCGGCGGCGTGCCGGGCACCAAGTTCGTCTGGCCGGACGATGAGGCGGTGTACCAGCGGCTGATCGAGTCCTATCACCTGCTGACGCCGGAGAAAGAGGCTCATTGGCGGCGCTGGCTGGCGCTCTATGATGCGTTGCGGCTCTCCGAGGGGCAATACCTGAACCTGTACGACGTCATTCACGACGCGCCGGAAGGGCACGTCATCGCCAAGGGCGAGTCGCTCTATTACGCCTTTTTCACAGACACGGTGGGCGAGACGTACCAGGGCGTCGTCGAGTTGCGGGGGCTGCAAGCGAGGAGGCGCTACACGCTGCGCAACGTGGAGACAGGCGAGGAGCTGGGCGTGGTGCGCGGAGAGGCGCCCAGGTTGCGGGCGCGGTTCCAGAGCCACATTCTGCTCGTGGCGACGCCAGATTGAAAGCTCTTGCAAGTTTTCGCATTTCTGCTACTTGACGGATTGGATAAACGATGTTATAATGGGGACCAAGATTTGACCTTGCCCATTCGGATGGGACCCTCCAAGGGCAAACCTAACCCTGTAACCGTGCGGTTTCTCTGGTCTTCTGTATCTGTACCTCAACGTTAGCCATCGATAGAGTTTTTCGCCCATACGAGACCCTAACGTCCTTCCCTGAAAGTGCGGCTTCATGGTCGATATCGCTGAACTCGAAAAGTTAACCCTCACCGGTCTCCGCGAAATGGCTAGGCAGAGCAATATCTCTGGCTTTAGCCGCCTCAAGAAAAGCGATCTCATGTTGCGGATCCTTCGCGCCCAAGCCGAAGAGCTGGGCTACATCTTTGGCGGAGGAATCCTAGAGATCACGAACGAGGGGATCGGTTTCCTGCGCGCCGAGCATTTCCTGCCGGGGCCCAATGACGTGTACGTCTCCCAGTCGCAGATCAGGCGCTTCGGGATGCGCACCGGCGACATGGTGATCGGGCAGGTCCGTCCGCCGAAAGAGACGGAAAAGTTCTTTAGCCTGCTCCGCGTCGAGGCCGTCAACGGCCTGAACCCCGAGATCGCCAAGAAACGCCCCCACTTTGAAGAACTGACCCCCATCTTTCCCGAAAAGATGTTCAACCTGGAAACCGAGCAGAACGTTTTGTCCATGCGCCTGCTCAACCTGGTGGCGCCCATCGGGCGCGGCCAGCGCGGCCTGATCGTCTCCCCGCCGAAAGCCGGCAAGACCACCATCCTCAAGCAGATCGCCAACTCGATCAGCACCAACTATGAGGATGTGCACCTCATGGTCGCGCTCATCGGCGAGCGGCCTGAAGAGGTCACGGACATGGACCGCTCGGTGGAAGCCGAGGTGGTCAGCTCTACCTTTGACGAGCCGGTGGAAGACCATGTGCGCGTGGCCGAGATCGCCCTGGACCGCGCCAAGCGGCTGGTGGAGCAAGGCCAGGACGTGGTGATCCTGCTGGACAGCATCACCCGTCTATCGCGCGCCTATAACCTCTCCGTCCCGCCCAGCGGCCGCACGCTCTCAGGCGGCCTGGATCCCGCGGCGCTTTATCCCCCCAAGCGGTTCTTTGGCGCGGCTCGCAACATCGAGGAGGGGGGAAGCCTCACCGTCATCGCCACCTGCCTGGTTGATACGGGCAGCCGCATGGACGATATGATCTACGAAGAGTTCAAAGGCACCGGCAACATGGAGCTGCACCTCAACCGCAAGCTCTCCGAGCGTCGCGTGTTCCCCGCCTTTGATGTGGAGCGGTCCGGCACCCGCCGCGAAGAGCTGCTGCTGGACTCCTGGACCCTGAGCCGGGTATACACGTTGCGCCGGATGGTTTCGGCCATTGGCGGCATCGATGGAACCGAGTTGCTCCTGCAACGGATGACCAAAGCCAAGTCCAATCGCGAGTTTCTAGAGACTCTAAACAAGGATGCAGTCTAGGCATGGACCCAAAATCGGATTTGCCCCCCAGTTGCCCGGCGCCCTGTGGCACCAACGGCTCCGATAGTAGGGACAAGCGCGAACAGCGCCAAGAATGGATGATGATCCTCGCACGCTATGCCAGGCACCTCACGGCCCTGGTCGTGGTGGTCGCGGGGGTGGCGCTCTCGCGGATCGAATGGTCCGCGCCGGCCAGCGGGGCGATGGAAGAGACGACGCCCCAGGTGCGAGCCAGCAAGAGCCTGGTGACTTCCCGCGGCGGCAGCCGCATGAGCAATGATGATGTGCTGGCCCTGGCCGGCGTGGTGCATACCGAGCTCGCCGAGCATGACCCGTCCCCCACGCCCACAGCCTTGCCCAGCCCCACGGACACCACTTTGGCAGTTACCATCGCCTCCCCCTCCCCCGAAGCCACCGAGGTCGTGGCGCGCACCGAGATCATCACCTACGAAGTGCAGGCGGGAGACATTGTGGGCAGCATCGCCCGCAAATTCGGCATCAGCGAGAACACCCTCTGTTGGGCCAATGGCCGCCTGGCCGATAACCCCGATTATCTGAGCGTGGGGCAGCACCTCTATATCCTGCCCACCGACGGCGTTCTGCACATCGTGGAGAAGGGCGATACGTTGGGCGCCATCGCCAAGACCTACAAGGCCAAGGTGGAGGAGATCGTCGCCTATGAGCCCAATGGCCTAACCGAGTCCTCTATCCTCATAGAGGAACAAGCCCTGATTGTGCCCAACGGCTCCAAACCCTACGTGCCGCGGACCGTGACGGCCTGGCAAGGGACCGTTCCGCAGGGCGCCAAGGCGGGGACTGGGGCGTTCGTCTGGCCGGCGACCGGCATCCTGACCACCAAGTACTGGGCGCAGCATCCGGCCCTCGATATCGGTTGGGATGAGGGTACCCCTGTCATCGCCTCCGATTCGGGATATGTCTGCAAGATCGCCAACGACCCAACCGGCTATGGCCGCTACGTGATGATCGACCATGGCCACGGGCTCCAGACGCTGTATGCCCACCTCAAGGTCTATTACGTCGAGGTCGGGCAGTCGGTGGCCAAGGGCGCCAAGATCGGGCTCATGGGCAACACCGGCCGTTCCACCGGGCCGCATTTGCACTTTGAGGTCCGCAAGGACGGAGTCCGGGTCAATCCCCTGAACTATTTACCCTAGCTGGGACGCAGAAAAAAAGCCCGCCGATGAGGCGGGCTTTCTAGTTTTCTAGGGGTATGCGCAACGATGCGCGCGACCGAATCAGGCGGAAGCGGGGTGAAGCACGGGTTTCAGGCTGGGCACCGTGCCGGCCTGTTTCAAGAGCATTTGGCGGGCTCTGTGCAGGCGCGTCTTGACCGTGCCCTCCGCCAAGTGGGTGGCCTCGCCGATCTCGGCGTAAGAGAGGTCATGCCAATAGCGCAAGACGAGGATCAGCCGGTACTTGGCCGGCAGCGTCTCCATCAGACGTTGCACCTCGCGCTCCTGCTCTTTGCGCAGGGTGGCGGACTCGGGCGCTTCCTCGTTGCTGGCCATCCAGCTCAGGTACTCGCCTTCCTCCAGCCAGACGGCCTTTTTGCGGCGAAGATGATCGATGCACAGGTGCGCGGTGATGGACAGAAGCCAGGTGGAGAGCTTTTGCTCGAGGTCGAATGTCCCCAGCTTGGTATACGCTCGGAAGAACGTTTCCTGCGCGATGTCTTCCGCGTCGGCAGCGCGGCCCAACATGCGAAAGGCCAGGTTATAGACGGCGACTTGGTATTGCCGCACCAGGTCATTGAAAGCGGAGGCATCCCCAGCCAGCGTGGCCTCAACAAGCTCGATTTCCGTCATTTGCCAATCCTCCTAACCGGACCATTCGCCGTTCGGCCCATGGCTGGCCTTCTCGCGAGATGCGCGGTCCCGCTGGCTGGAATGGCCCGGCCAGCGGGGCTTGGTGTGTCTATCCGATCGTTAGTGCTCTGCGCGCGGCTGCAGCCTGCCGTGGCCCTGAAGCTGCGTCCCCCAAGAGACCAGCGCCCGGCCAAGCTGGGCCATGATCCTTCTGACCCAGGTGAGCTCGCCGCGACTCTGGCGCAGGGCGCGCAGTTGAGCCTCCGTGGCAGCAACACGGCGAAGCTCGGCCAGACGTCCCTCGGTCCAGCTCTCCAGATACAGATACCGGTTGTTCAACATGAGGCTCACCTCCTTCAGTGCTTTCCTTTCGTCATCCTTCTATTATTGTAGCGCTTGACCCGCGCTTGCGCATCGGGATAATGCACCATTCTGGGACGCCAAAAGGGCCGATCTTTTGATCGGCCCTGGAGAGGAGTGAGATACCACGAAAGGCGTAGCGCCCTACATCAAAGGATGTACGCCTTGACCCTTACCTGGGTCTATCGGAGGGCAGGATGCCTCGTTTGAGGGCATAGATGGCCGCCTGCGTGCGGTCGGCCAGGTGCAGCTTGCTGAGGATATTGCTGACGTGGGTCTTGACCGTCTTGGGGCTGAGCACCAGTTGGACAGCGATATCGCGGTTGCTGAGGCCCTGCGCGATGAGCGCCAGCACATCCATCTCGCGGTCCGTCAGGTCTTCCCGCTGCAACGTGCCGACCGCGGGATCGGCGAACTCGCGCATGAGCTTTTTGGCGATCTCGGGATGCAGGGGGGTCTCCCCGCGATGGACCGCGCGCACCGCCTCGGCCAGCTCGGCCGGCGACACATCCTTCATCAGGTACCCCATCGCGCCGGCCTTGATCGCGGGAAAGAGCTTGTCATCTTCGGCAAAGCTGGTGAGGACCATCACGCGCGTGCCCGGGCTAAGCCGGCAGATCTGCCGCGTGGCCTCGATCCCATCCAGATGAGGCATCACCAGGTCCATCAGCACCACGTCCGGCAGCAGCTCTTGGGCCATTTCGATGGCCTCTTGGCCATCCCCAGCCTCTCCCACCACCGTGATGTCCCCTTGCAGCTCCAGGAAGGCGCGCAAGCCCTGACGCACCACGGCATGGTCATCGGCCAGCAGGACGGAGAGCTTTTCTTCTGGTTGCATGGTGTGCTCCTCCTTTGAGGCGAAATGGCTAGTTGCTTAGCGGGATATCCACGTGCACGCGGCTGCCGCTGCCAGGCGCAGAGGTGATCTCAAAGATGCCTCCCAGCAGCTCGGTGCGATCCCTCATGCTGCCCAGCCCGAAATGCTTCTCGTTGGTCGAGACGGAATCCAGGTCGAACCCCACCCCATCATCCTCGATCACCAGGGCGACGCCGTGCGGCTCCAGCGCCAGCTCGAGGCTGACGTGCTTGGCTTGCGCGTGTTTGATCACATTGTTGACTGCTTCCTGGGCGATGCGATAGAGCGCTTGCTCCACCTCACGAGTCAGGGGGCGCTCGCCGCTGACGCGCAGATCCACGGTCAAGTGGTAGCGTTTTTGCACCACATCCACATACCGCCGCAGGGCCGATTCCAAATCCTCCTGCCCCAGCGAGGGCGGGCGCAGCTCATAGATGAGCGAGCGCATCTCGGCCAGCGCGTCCTGGGCGACCTCTTGCAGGCGCTGGATCTGCTTGAGCGAGCGGTCCGGGTCCGCGTTGACCAGGGCGCCGGCCGTCTCGGCGTTGAGCACGATGCTGAACAGCGACTGGGTCACCGAGTCGTGCAGCTCGCGGGCCAGCCGCGTGCGCTCCTCCACGATGGCCAGGTCGCGGCTCTGCTCATATAGCCGGGCGTTCTCGATGGCGATGGCGATTTGGTCGGCCAGCGTCTGCAAATGGCCCAGCTCCAGGTCGCCCAGAGGCAATTGACCAGCGCTCTGGACCTCCAGCGCGCCCATGGGCATGGCCTGGCGCAATTGCCCGCCCAGCTTGATCGGCAGGACCACCCCTGGGCGCGAGGTCGCGGCAACGCCCAGGGAGCAATAGTGCGGCTCCTGGCTAAAGTCACGCACCAGGGTGGGCCGGGCGGTCTGCGCCACCCTACCAACGACCCCGCTATCGAGCTTGAGCCGGTGGCCGATGGGCAGGCAAGCGGCATAGGCACCCGCGCACGCGCGCAAAACCAGCTCGCGGGCCTCGGGATCCAGCATAAAGATGTTGACGTTATAGTAGCCAAAAGCCTCTTGCAGGGTCCTGGCCACGAAAGGCAAGAGCTCGTTCAGGCTCAAGATGGCGGCGACGCGCTGGCCGATCTGGTTGATGATGCGCAACTGGTTGCCGCGCATCCGCTCGCGCTCAAAGAGCCGCGCGTTCTCGGTGGCGATGCCCAATTGGTTGCCGACGGAATGCAGCAGCGTGATATCCGTCCGAGTGAACCGGCGCTCCTGGCGGCTGGCGATGACCATGACGCCCATGGCGCGCTCCTGAGCGCGGAGGGGCAAGATGGCCAGGGACCGCACGTCCTGGCTCGCGGCCCAGTATTGGGCCAATTCGGGGTCCTCGTGCTCCAAGATCACCACGGCGCCTTGGTGAATCGCCCGGGCGAGCGAGTCCTTCAGCGGCAGGCTCTCATCGGCCGACCCGGCTGGCTGGAAGCCCTGTTGCGCCCGGCGGACCAGGCTGCTGGAGCGCGGCTCCAGCAAAAGCACTTCGCCCATATCGCCGCCCAACAGCTCGAGGGTCTTGGATAGCGTGTCGGAAAGGATCTGATCGAGCACCAAAGACTCGTTGACGATGGTTCCGATGGCGTTGAGCGCGGAGAGTTCGGCGTTGCGCCGCTCCAAATCCGCAAAGAGACGGGCATTATCCAGGGCCACGGCGATCTCGTTGCAGAGCGCCATGGCGAGATCGCGGTCGCGCTCGGAAAAGCTGCGAGCATTGGGTTGCTGGATGTCCAGGTAGAGCAGGCCAAGCGCCCGGTTCCCCGTATAAATGGGCGTGAGCAACATCGCCGAGACGGGGCCCAGGGCCTGCCGCAACGCGGGGTCGACGCCCGGATCGCTCGGCAAATCGGCAATGAGGATGGGCGCCAGGGACGAGAGGGCCTGGGAGAAGGGATAGTGACTCTCCAGGTGCAGCGGATGCTTTTCGAATTGCGCCACGAGGTTGTCGCTCGTTTGCTGGTTGGCCCGGCAGCAGGCCCTGGGGACCAGGCCCGTGCCGTTCTGGCGCATCAGGATGGCGCAGCGGTCCGCCTTGAGAATCCGCGCCACCCGCTCGGCGGCCTGCTGGAGCATCTCGTCGATATCGAGGTTGCCGCTGACCATGTCGGCCACCTCGGCCAGGGCCATCGCCTCCTCGCGCTGCCGCTGCTCCTCCGCAAAGAGCCTGGCGTTCTCGGCGCCGATCCCCACTTGCTGGCCGATGGCGGTGAGCAGCTTTAGCTCGTCCGGCGTGAACTCGCGGAAGGTATAGGCGGAGACGAACAGCGCGCCCAAGGTGGCCCCTTTGGATTGCACCGGCACGATGGCCACCGCTCCCATCCCCGTCTCGCCAATGACCTCCCGGGTGAGCCGCGGATCGGCCGAGATATCGGTGAGGGCGAGCGGCTCGCCGCTCTGCACCACGCGCCCCAAAAGCCCCTCGTTGGCCGGCAGGCTGGCGATGCGCTGGACCACGGCCGGGTCGATTCCGTGCTGGGCGGCCAGCTTGAGCGCCCGCCGCGCGGGGTCCTGCAGGTAAATGCCGCCCGCGCGCACGCCCACCGCTTGGATCACCTGATCGAGCACGCCGTTGAGGATGGCCTCCAGCTCCAACGACTCGCTGATCGTGGCGGCCACGGCGTTGAGCGTTGCCAACTCGCGGGTGCGCTCGGCGACTTTGGTCTCCAGGTTGGCATACGAGGCGCTCAGCCGCCGCGCCATGACGTTGAACTGGTGGGAAAGCCTTTGCAGCTCGTCCCCCGAATGGACCGTGACGGTGTGGCTGAACTCACCCCGGGCGATCCGCTCCGCGCCCAGGGCCAGCGCGGCCAGGGGGCGGGTCAGGCGGTCCACGCCCACATAGACCAGCGCCAGCGGCACCAGCAAGCCGATCAGCAAGGCCGCCAGCAAAAAGCCGATAAAGCTGCGCATGGGGGCCATGGAGCGCGCCCAGTCCTCCTGCACCACCAACCCCCATTGCGCGCCGGCGACGGGCGCGTAACCCAGCACCAGGTCGTCATCGGCCCCGCGGACCTGGCGCATGGCGCCGGATTCGCCGCGCAGGGCCCGCTGCACAGCGGGCAAAGCCGACCAATCCTCACCGATCTTGGCGGTGTCTGGATGGTAGATCACCCGTCCAGTGCGATCCACGATGTAGACATAGCTCCGGTGCGAGATACCGATCTTGAGCACCTCGGCATACATCGGGCTGAGCTGCGAATAGCTGATGTGAAAGACTCCCGCCAGCATGCCCCCGAACAGGCCATCCTCGTTGAGGAAAGGCACGCCCACCATGGTCACGTCGTCGCCCAGGATGGCCGCGACGTTGAGCGTATCGGCAAAGACCGTCGGCTCCCCATCCCGGGTAGCCCGAAAGCACTCTGTCTGGGAGAGATCGTGCCCGATCCAGTCAAAGCGCAGGGGCTGCGACCAGGCGATGACGCCGCGGGCGTTGACCACGGCCACGCCAGCGTCGAAGGGGTAGAGGCGACCGCCCCACCGTTCCAGGACTTGGCGATACTGGGCAATATTGGTGGCAGAGCGCAGGTCTTCCTCCTGCGCCAGTTGCTGGAGCGTCTCGCCGTAAAAGGCCAGGCTCTCGCTCAGGCGCGCTGCTGCCTCGGCAGCCAGCAGGCCGTATTGCTCGCGCATGATCTGCTGCGAGGTGCGTTGATAGGCGATATAGGTGACGCCGCTGACGGCTACCAGCATGATCACGGTAGGTATCAGCGCCAAGCGCATGATCTTGGTTCGCAAACTCGTGCCCAAGGGCCGCCCTCCACTGGTCCGCTGCCTATGGATTATAGCATCAAACTGGGGAGGCACCAACGACCCGCACCGGTTGAGGGATCCGCACGCCCGCCTCATCTACTATACGCGGCGACGGCGCCCAGCGTTACACGGGCCAGGCGGGCGCCGCGCCGGGACAAAGGGACATCCAGGCCGGACGCACGGCCTGGATGTCTGACTGTCTGGTGCGTGGGGTGGCTACTCGACGACGGATGCCTCGCCGCTGACCTCGAGGCGCGCCGTCAAGACGCCGGTCGTGCCTTGGGCCAGCTTGGCGTACTCGGGCAGGATGCCGCCCACGGCGATCTCGAACGCGCCGGGCTCCACCACCCGGCGGCCCGCCTCGTCCACGATGGACATCTGCCGAGGCCGCAGCGCAAAGCTAACCTGCTGGCTCGCGCCAGGGGCCAGGGAGACGCGCTGGAAGCCTTCCAGGTGGCGGATGGGCACAGGGACGGAGGCGGCCACGTCGCGCACGTAGAGCTGCACCACCTCATCGCCGGCCACCGGGCCGACGTTCTGGACCGTCACGCTCACCCGGGCCGGCTGGCCCGCCACGACCCCGGACTCGAGCTGGAGGTCGCTGTATTGGAACTTGGTATAGGAAAGGCCAAAACCGAAGGGATAGAGCGCCTCGCCACGGAAGTAGCGGTAGGTCTTGCCCTCCATGTCGTAATCCGCAAAGGGCGGCAACTGGTCCACCGAGCGGTAAAAGGTCACGGGGAGCCGCCCGCCAGGGTTATAGTCGCCAAAGAGGACATCGGCGACGGCGGCGCCGCCCTCCTCGCCCGGATACCAGGCCTCCACGATGGCGGCGGCGTGCTCGTTGGCCCAGTTCACCGCCAGGGCGCTGCCGTTGAGCAGCACCACCACCAGCGGCTTGCCCAGGGCGTGGACCTTTTCCAGCAGCTCTTGCTGCGAGCGCGGCAGCTTGATGTCGGTGCGGTCGCCGCCGCTAAAGCCCTCCACATGCACGGGCATCTCCTCCCCTTCCAGGTTGGGCGAGAGGCCCAAAGCCATGACCACCACGTCGGCCTGGCGAGCGGCCTCCAGCGCCGGCGTCAGGTAATCCACGCCGGGGACCGCCCACAGCAGTTGCATCTGCGGGTCGGCGCCATAGCTGGATAGCTCGACGCGGAGGGGGTACAGCCGGCCGGCCTCCAGCGCCACGTCCTTGGTGCGCAGCACCGCGTGATGCACCAGGCGATATTGCAGGACCACCTCCCCATCCAGCTCTACCCGGCAGTCGTTAAAGCCATTGAGCCCCAGCTTGTAGGTGCCGCTGACCGGCGGGACCAGGTAGCCCTCCCAGCGCACCGAGAAGGGGTCGCCCACGCGGCCGCTGAGCGGCGAAACGCCCTTCCAGAAAAAGCTGATCTGCGGGTCCACCTGCGCGCGGACCGGCTCGCCGGCGAATTTGGCCTGGGCGTAATAGGCGGCGGCCAGCCCCGTTTGCTCCGCATCGGCGAGCGAGGGGCGCAGGCAAGCGGCGGGGATGGGGACCAGCGGCGGCACGCCCTCGGCGATGGGGCAGCCCCTGGCCGCATAGACCTTGGTCTGCGGCGACACCTTGCGGCGGATGCCCTCCAGGACGGTGACGGCCGCGGTGGGCGTGCCGTTATAGTTGCCCAGCAGGGTCATCAGGTCGTCGACGTTGGGGCCGATGACGGCGATGGCGCCCAGGTCTTTGCGCAGCGGCAGGAAGCCGCCCTCGTTCTTCAGCAGAACGACGGACTCGCGGGCGGCCTGCAACGAGACCGCGCGATGCGCCGGGCAGGCGTTCACCTCGTAAGGGATCTGGGCAAAGGGCACCATCTCGGGCGGGTCGAACATGCCCAGCTTGAAGCGCGCCGTGAAGAGCCGGACGAGGGCCAGGTCGATGGTCGCCTCGTCGATCTGCCCCTGGCGGACCGCCTCCACCAACGCCGGGTAGGTCTCGCCGCAGTTCAGCTCGCAACCGTTCTTGACCGCCAGCGCGGAAGCCTCTTCCGGCGTCGCCACCAGTTTGTGGTTGGCCCAGATATCGTGGATGGCCGCGCAGTCCGAGACCACGTACCCGTCAAAGCCCCACTCGTCCCGCAGGATGTCCTGCAACAAGGTCTTGCTGGCGCAGCAGGCCTCGCCGTTGGTGCGGTTATAGGCGCCCATCACCGAGTGGACCTTGGCCTCGCGCACCGTGGCCTCAAAGGCGGGCAGGTAGGTCTCGCGCAGGTCGCGGGCGCTGGCCCGGGCGTCGAAATGGTGGCGGTCGGCCTCGGGGCCGCTATGCACGGCATAGTGCTTGGCGGTGGCCACCAGCTTGAGGTAACGAGGGTCGTCGCCCTGCAAGCCCTTCACAAAGGCCACGCCCAGCCGCGCGGTGAGGTAGGGGTCCTCGCCATAGGTTTCCTGCCCGCGCCCCCAGCGGGGGTCGCGAAAGATATTGATGTTCGGGCTCCAGAAGGTGAGCCCGGTGTACCAGTTGCTCTGCCCTTCGCGCAGGGCGCGGTGATGCTTGGCCCGCGCCTCGTCCGAGATCACCGTGGCCACGCGATGCATCAGATCGGCGTTCCAGGTGGCGGCGAGGCCGATAGCCTGCGGAAAGACCGTGGCGATGCCCGCCCGGCCCACGCCGTGCAGACACTCGTTCCACCAGTCATACGCCGGGATGCCCAGGCGCTCCACCGGCGGAGCGTCGTGCACCATCTGCGAGACCTTTTCCTCCAGGGTCATCCGCGAGACCAGGTCTTTGGCCCGCAGCTCGACGGGCAGCGAGGTATCCAGATAGGCGGCTTTGGCGCTCATGCACCCCTCCTTGTGGCGTTTCGGACTGCTATGGGGGCATTATAGGCCCAGACTCGGCCGCGCGCAACCGACGCACAGATGGCCTCCTGCTCTTTTTGGGGTATAATAGGCTCCCACAAGGAGGCCGGCCATATGGACTATGAAGCGATCATCGGGATGGAAGTGCACGCGCAGCTCAAGACCGCATCCAAGATGTTTTGCGGGTGCGATGCCAACTATGCCGCCGCGCCGCCCAATACCCACGTCTGCCCGGTGTGCCTGGGGCTGCCCGGCGCGCTGCCGGTGATGAACCGTGTCGCCATCGAGTATGTGCTCATGGCGGGCCTGGCCCTGAACTGCGCAATCCCCGAGGAGGCCAAGTTCGACCGCAAGAACTATCCCTACCCCGACCTGGTCAAGGGCTATCAGATCTCCCAATACGACATGCCCCTCTCGCGGGACGGCTGGATCGAGATACGATTGGAGGATGGCACGGCCAAGCGCATTCGCATCCGCCGCGCCCACCTGGAAGAGGACACGGGCAAGTCCACGCACATGGGCGCCTATAGCCTAGTGGACTATAACCGCTCCGGCATGCCCCTCATGGAGGTGGTCACCGAGCCGGACATCCGCTCTGGCGCGGAGGCCTGGGCTTACTTGACCAAGCTGCGCGCCATCCTGCGCTACCTGGGCATCGCCTCGGGCAACATGGAGGAAGGCGCCATGCGCTGCGAGGTCAATATCTCGCTGCGGCCGGCGGGCAGCGCGGCCTTTGGCACCAAGGTGGAGGTCAAGAACCTCAATAGCTTTCGCTCGGTGCGCCAGTCCATCGACTATGAGATCAAGCGCCAGGCGGCCATCCTGGATGCAGGCGGCCAGGTGGAACAGGTCACCATGGGCTGGGACGAGAACGCCGGGCGCACCGTCGTGCAGCGGAGCAAGGAAGAGGCCAACGACTATCGCTACTTTCCCGAGCCGGACCTTCCCGTGGTGCGCGCCCGCCGCGCCTGGGTGGACGAATTGCGCGCCCGGCTCCCCGAGCTGCCCGACGCCCGGCAGGAACGGCTGATCGCCGCGGGCTTGCGCCCCTACGACGCCCAGGTGCTCACCGAGGAGCGCGAGGTCGCCGAGTATGTGGACGCGGCGCTGAGCGCCGGCCAGGCGGCGGGAGCCGACGCCCGCTCCATCAGCAACTGGATCATGGGCGAGCTGTTCCGCTTGCTCAAGGAGAGCGGCCAGGATATCGCGACGATCCAGGTCGCGCCGGGCGAGCTGGCGGCGCTGGTGGGCCTGGTGAATCGGGGCGCGATCAATGCCGCCGCGGGCAAGCAGGTGTTGGAAGAGATGTTCGCCACCGGCCGCCCCGCCGCGGCCATCGTCGAGGCCCGGGGCCTGGCGCAAATCTCGGATTCGAGCGAGCTGGAGCGGATCGTGGAGGAGGCCATCGCCGCCAACCCCAAGGCGGTGCAGGACTATCGCGAGGGGAAAAAGGCCGCGGTGGGCTTTTTGACGGGCCAGGTGATGCGCGCCAGCCGCGGCAAGGCCAACCCGCAGGTGGTCAGCGAGCTGCTGAGGGCCAAGCTGGGCTGACGGACAACAGGGCTGGTTGTTTCCAACAAGCTCGAGCACGGTCTTGCCGCCGAATGGAATTCGCCGGCTCCCCGCCATGAAATGGAGTTCTGGCAAATCCCTGAGGGGATTTGCCAGCTTCAGCCAGCGACATCTGGTCCCTGGCGTGTGCTAGGACAGATCACGCCGGGCTGCACCTTGGCAGTCCGGCGTGTTGTCTATCGAGAGGAGCGCTGGACTAGAGGTACCCGAGCGCGCGCAGGCGGTCCTCGACGGCTTTTTCCTCTTCCTTGGTGTAGCCGTCTCCGCCGGTGGAGGCCAGGTAGCCCAGCGCTTTCAGCTTGACAAAGATCTTGGCCAGCGACTCGGCCTCGGTCTCTTTGTCCGTCTCAACCACCACTTCGGCGTTCAGCGGCTCCTCGTAGGGATCGGAGACGCCGGTAAAGTTCTGGATCTCGCCGGCCAGCGCCTTCTTATACAGCCCCTTGACGTCGCGCTCCACCAGCACTTCCAGCGGGCACTTGGCGTACACCTCGACGAAATCGCCGATCTGCTCCCGGATGCCGTCCCGCACGTCGCGATAGGGCGAGATAGCCGAGGCGATGGCAATGACGTTGTTGCGGCTCAGCAGGTGGCAGACAAAGCCGATGCGCTTGATGTTGGTGTCGCGATCCTCTTTGCTAAAGCCCAGGCCTTTGCTGAGGTTGGTGCGCACCACGTCGCCGTCCAAGAGCTCGACCTTGTAGCCGCTCTCCTTCAGGATGTCCCGCACCTGGACCGCCAGCGTGGTCTTGCCCGCGCCGGAAAGTCCGGTGAACCAAAGCGTGAACCCTTTGTGCTCCATTATACGATTACCTTTCCTTCCATATCGTCTGGCACCGGCAGCCCAAACAGGCTGACGGCAGTAGCGCCAATATCGGTGATGTGCAGGCCCTCCACTTGACCCCGGGCGGGCTTGTGCGGGTCGACCATGATGAACACGCCGTGCTGGGCATGGTTGGCGTCGTCCGGGCCGGTATCGTTCTCAAAGGTGTGGACGCTTTCGTGTCCGATGCCGCCCACCGAGCGCCAGGCCAGGTTGCCCAGGTAAACGATCAAGTCCGGCGGGATGCCGTTGGTCTGCCGGTAAATCTCCTCCGGCTTGAAGGCGATGGTGCCGATGTTCTTGCCGTGGGGATCCACCATGGCCTCCAGCCGGACCACCAGCTCGTTGCGCACCCGCTCGTAATCCGCGACGGGGACGGCGCCCTGCGGCTCGCGCCCCTTGACGTTCATAAACAGCCGCGTATAGTATCCGCCCTCGCCCCAGGCCACCGTCCGCGACCAATCGACCTTGGCCTTGTGCAGGGGCACCACCCCCGCGGGGCGCTCCAGCAGGGTCAGGTAGCCCTCGCGCAGCAGCCACTCGTTGATGCAGATGCCGCCATCCATCTTTTGCGCGCCGTGGTCCGAGACGATCATGACCACCGTGTCCTGGCCCAAGGTGGCGAGCAGGTCGCCGATCTGCCTGTCCAGGTACTGGTAGTACTTGCGGATCACGTTCTCGAACTTGTTGCCCTTTTCATACTTGGGGTGCTGGGGGTCGCAGAACTTCCAGAAGGCGTGATGCAGCCGGTCCGGGCCCATCTCGACCATCATAAAGAAATCCCAGGGCTTGGTGGCGGTCAGATGCTTGGCCAGGACAAAGCGGTGCCTGGTCATCGCATAGATGCTCTCCAGGAGCGCCAGCTTGTCCTCGGTGCGGAACTCTTCGACGTCGATCATGTAATCCGGCGCCACGGCGTCGATCTCGTCCCGCAGCTCGGGAGGCCAGGTATACTGGTTCTGCTTGCTGGGCGTCAGGAAGCAGGTGACCATCTGGCCATTGACCTCGCTGGGCGGGTAGGTCTGCGGCACGCCCAGCACGATCACCTTTTTCCCCGCCCGCGAGAGGATATCCCAGGCGCGGTCGTCCTTCACGGCGCTGGAGTTGGCGATGGTCATGCGGTCGTAGGTATAGTCGGCGCGGTTGCGAAAGCCATAGAAGCCCAGGGTCCCGGGGTTCTTGCTGGACATCATGGCGGTCCAGGCGGGGACCGTGATGGGCGGGATGGTGCTCTCCAGGCGGCCCCACATCCCCCGCTCCATCAGTCGCTTCAGGTTGGGCATCTCCTCGCGGTACTGCTCAAAGACCAGTTGCGGGGCCAGGCAATCGAGACCGATGATCGCCAGCTTGGGCATCTCAGGCTCCCTGCTTGTCCGCCCGGGCCGCCTCGATCAGAATATCCGCCACCTCGGGCCGGGTGAACTCCATCGGCGGGCGCTGGCCTTGCGATAGCATCGCGCGCACTTGGGTCCCGCTCAAAAAGACGTGCTCCGAATTGTCGTGCGGGCAGGTCTTGGAGGTGACCATGGCTTCGCAGCGGCGGCAATAGAACGAGTGCTCGAAAAAGAGCGGCGTGATTCCGAGCTCTTCCGGCGCGAACTCGTCAAAGATCAGTTGCGCATCGTAGGTGCCATAGTACTTGCCCACGCCGGCATGGTCGCGGCCCACGATAAAGTGGGTGCAGCCATAGTTCTTGCGGGCGATGGCGTGAAAGATCGCCTCCCGCGGGCCGGCATAGCGCATGGCCGCCGGATAGACGGAGAGCAGCACGCGGTTTGCGGGGTAATAGGCGGACAGGATGGCCTCATAGCTGCGCATGCGCACGGCAGCCGAGATATCGTCCTGCTTGGTTTCCCCCACCAGCGGATGCAGGAGCAGGCCATCGCAGATCTCCAGGGCGGACTTTTGGATGTACTCGTGGGCGCGGTGGATGGGGTTGCGGGTCTGAAAGCCGACCACGCGGCGCCACCCGCGCTCGACGATGAGGCGGCGCACCTCGGCGGGATCGCGGCGGTAGGTGGGGAAGGTGATGTCGCTGGGTCGGTTGAGCAAAGCGATCTCGCCGCCCAGCAAGACATCCGGCTGCGCATAGAGCCGCGCCACGCCCGGATGCGCTTCCTCGTCGGTGCGGTAGACGTTGACGGCTTCCTTCCTTTTGTCATAGCCGAACTTGTCCGAGAGCCGCAAGGTGCCCAGGATCAGGCCGCTGGGCTCGGCGAGGGCGATCTCTTGGCCGACCTTGAGCGAGGCGGCCATCTCTTCCGAGACTGGCAAGGTGATGGGCATGGACCAGACCAGTCCGTTGGCCAGGCGCATCTTGTCCACGACGCTGGCATAGTCCTGGGCGTTCATAAAGCCGGTCAGCGGGCTAAAGGCGCCCACCGCGATCATCTCCAAGTCCGAGATGGCGACCTCGCTCAGGATGATCTTGGGGAAGGATGCTGCGCGCTTGAGGGCTTGCTCGCGCTCGGCGCCGCGCAACACGCGGTTGACGAGTGTGCCGCCGTGGGCGGGGATGTTGCGAACTGGGGTAGCCATGTGCCTCCTTTGCTCGGGCCAAACAACGATACGTCTCATATCAATGATGTGTCAAGGACAGTGAAAGCCGGACCCATTATACCGAGATCGGTGAGGCAGGTCAAATGAGGGCCTGGCTGAGGCCAGGCCCTTCGGTCAGGCGAGGCCGCGGATCAGGCTCGTTAGCGTGTCCTCGATCAGCGGGGCGCAAGCGGGCGCCAGGGGCGCGGGGAGATGGTAATAGATGTAGGAGAGGTCCACTTCGTAGCCGCCGATATCATAGGCGGAGGGGGTCGGCAGATATCCCACCAGGCCATTGCTGTAACCGGCAAAGACCACCTTCGGCAGCGCCGACTGGTCCTTGATATGCAAACCGATCTCGACAAAGGGCTCCACCGGCGCCGCGGCCACGGCGATATCGCCGATCCGGAAAGCCTGCACCTCGGCGGCGATATGCCAGCCGTCGGCGCTCTCCTGGATGATGGCCTTCCAGGGGAACCGCTCCGCCCTGGCGCGGACATAATCGGCCCAAGGCATGCGGACCCTGGTCTCGGCCACCTGCTCCACGGGCATCACGGGCTGGCCCGCGGCGTCCAGCGGGCCCAGGAGCGGAAGCGCGAGCGGGCGCAAGGCGGCGCCCAGCGTGACCGGGTCCGGCAGAGGCGCGCTCTCCGCCCAGGCCTGGATGGCAGCGCCGCCGGCCGCCTGCCCGAGCTGTTGCACCCGCTCGTAGCCGGCCTGCGGCCCACCCACCGGGTTGATATCGGCGCACCCGCCCTGCACAAACAGACAGGTTGCCCCGGTGGCTTGCTCCACCGTGCGGCGCATGGCCCCCGGCCAATCCGCCGAGATGCCATAGTTCGCCGCGCTCAGCGCCACGGCATGGCAGGCGTGGTTGACCAACGCGGCCAGCGGCGAGCCGTCGGCGCGGTCGATGCGCAAGACGCCGACCTCCGGGTCGGTTGGCCCGGCGGGGTTGTTGCCCAGCACCACTTGCCCGTCGGAGCGCTGCTCGCGCCGGTTGGCGCCAATATGGGCCTGGCTGCGACCAAAGCCTAGCTTGGCTGGCTCCAGCCGCGCCCACGCGGCGCAGACCGCTCCGGCGATCTGATAGACCAGCCCGTTGGTATAAAGGTGGTCGCGCTCCGATTGGGCTGGACCGGCGTAAGGGATGGGGCCGGAATGGGTGTGCGTGCAACTGAGCATGATATGCTCGGCGGGGATATCGGTGCGCTGGGCCACCTCTTGGCGGATGCGCGCGACGCTCTCGGCATGAAGAAAGAGCAGGTCGCAGGTCACCCAGGCCAGCTTGGTCTGGCCGTCGTCCAGCACCAGGGCCGTGGCATAGAGGTCATCGTGCACGTATTCACAGCCGTGGGTGCGCGCGAAATAGCCGATCTGCATGATGCCCACCGGCGGCGTGATGGGCACGCGTTGCAGGCCAACTCGCAGTGGCGTGGACATGAGGCATCGTCTCCGTGAATCAGGATAGGTTGGCTTCCTGGCCCAGGAAGTCCAGATGAGTGAGCGAGGCCTGCCGAAGATCATGATACTCTCCGCGGTATTCGGCGGGGAGCAAGGCAGCAAGCCGGTACATCACCTGAGTCGTCATGAGCCGCAGCATCTCGCGTCGCCCCACGTGCGGCAGGGCCTTGAGACGAAACGGCTCGCCGATGATGACCCGAATCTCCGTGTGGCGCAGCCGCTTGGCATTCTCTTTAAAGCGCTCCAGCCCGACGAAAGCCATCGGCACGATAGCCGCGTTGGCGCGCATGGCGATGAGCGCGATGCCGTCCTTGGCCTCCTGAAGGTTGCCCGTGCCGCTGCGGTGCCCTTCCGGCGAGTAGAGGAGCGCCTTGCCCTCAGCCAGGATCTCGTGGGCCTGGCGCAGCGCCTGGCGGTCCACCTCGCCCCGGCGGACGCCAAAGATGCCATACCAGCGCGCCAGGGTGCCAAGGATAGGGGTATCGAAGGTCTCGATCTTGGTCATGCCCACCATGTCGCGGGGGATCAGCCCGAGCGCCAGGGGGCCATCGAGGAAATTGACGTGGTTAAAGATCACGATGGTGGGGCCCTGCGCGGGGACGTTCTCCAGCCCTTCCACCGTGATGCGCAGCAAAACAACCCGCATGAGCAAGCGGATGAGGCCATTGATGGCGCGCCGCGCGCGGTACTGCCAGTCCTGGACCCGGCGTCTGGCTCGGGCAATGCGCAAGGTACGCGTATCGGTTATGGGCACGCTACCCTACCTTGGCCAGGGCTTGGCCCATGGCGCGGATGTGCGCGGGTGAGCCGCCGCAGCAAGAGCCCACGATGCGCGCGCCCGCCCTGACACAGGAGAGGATGTGCTCCGCCATGGCCTCCGGGGTCATGTCAAAGACCGAGCGGTCGTCCACCAGGCGGGGGAGCCCGGCGTTCGGCTTGGCGATGAGCACGGCCTCGGGCTGCGCTGCCGCCATGCGTTCCACGGTCTTGACCATGTGCTCTGGCCCTTGCCCGCAGTTGCCGCCACAGGCCGCCAAGCCCAACGGCCACAGCGTGGTGATGGCCCGCTCCGGCGTCACACCCATCATGGTGCGGCCGCTGGGACCAAAGCTCATGCTGCAGAGGATGGGGAGGTCCGTGACCTCCTTGGCGCCCTCGATGGCAGCCTGAGCCTCCTCCAGCGCCATCATCGTCTCGATCCAGAGGCAGTCGACGCCGCCTTGAGCCAGGGCGTCGGCCTGCTCGGCAAAGGCGGCGACGGCGCTGCTATACGCCAGCGTGCCATACGGCTCCAACAACTCGCCGCAGGGGCCGATATCCCCGGCGACGAAGGCGCGTCCATTGGCAGCCTGGATGGCCAGGCGGGCGGCCTCCTGGTTGGCCTCCACGGTGACCTCGGGACAGCCGGCGCGCGCCAGCTTGATGCGGCTCCCGCCAAAGGTGTTGGTCAGGATGATCTGGGAGCCGGCGTCCAGGTAAGCCCGGTAAAGCGCCGTCACGTGATCGGGCCGCTCCAGGTTCCACTGCTCGGGAACCTTGCCGGCGGGCAGCCCCATGGACTGCAACATGGTCCCCGTCGGCCCATCGGCCAGCAGGATGGCCCGGCTCTGCAAATACGCTAATAGTTCTTGGGTTCTTGGCATGTTGTCTCGCTTTTGCCAGGTGCGCTAGGGGTGAATGATCACCTTGACCGCGCCCGTGTTCGCCCGGTCCTCCGCGGTGGAAAAGGCTTCGAGGGCCTGCGACAGCGGGAAGCCGTGCGTGATCATGGGCGTGACGTTGATCTTGCCAGCGGCCATCAGATCGATGGCGTGTTGGAAATCGGGGTAGGGCGAGTTGGCGGTGGTGGTGATGGTTCGCTCGCCAGAGAGGAGCGCGGCATCGAAGCGGACCTCCTCGGGCTTGATGGCCAGCGCCACCAGGCGGCCCCCGCGGGCGAGCATCCGCAGCCCGTCGCGCAGGGTCTCCTCGTGCCCCACGGTGTCCAGCACCACGTCCGCGCCGTGGCCCTGGGTGGCCTCGCGCACCGCCTCGACCAGGCCACCTTGCCGCGCATCGAGCACGCCGTCGGCGCCGCAGGCCCAGGCGATCTCCATGCTGGCCTCGCTGACCTCGGTGCAGAGGACCTGGCGGGCGCCATAGGCCTGCGCCACCTGCAAGATCAGCAGCCCGATGGGCCCGGCGCCCAACACCACCACGTTGTCCATGGGGCGCACCTGGGAGCGCGCCACGGCCCGCACGGCGACGCCCAGCCCATCCAAGAAGGTCGCCTCGTCATACGAGATCGCGTCGGGGATGACGTAGGCCATCTCGGACCAGACGGGGCAATAGTCGGCCATTCCGCCGGGGTAATACTCGCGCGCGGTCCAGCCCGCGCCGTGGCCCAGGTGCAGGGTATTTTCACAGAGGTTCTCCTGGCCGCGGCGACAATAGCGGCAGACGCAGCAGCCTTTGTAGGCCAGCAGCGCCACCCGCTCGCCGATCCGGCGGGGGTCCACGCCCTCGCCCACCTCCACGATCTCGCCGGCCACCTCGTGGCCCAGGATCATGTTGGGCGGGTTAGGCGCGTCGATACCCAGCGTTTGCCGGGCCCACGGGTTGTGCCCGCGCCAGTAGCGCAGGTCGCTGCCGCAGATGCCGCAGGCGCGCACCCGGATCACCACCTCGCCGCGCCCGGCGGTGGGCCGGGGCACGTCCTGCACGGCCAGGTCATTGGCCCCGCGGAGCACACAAGCTTGCATAGCGCCTCATCTTGCCGCCTCGTTGGCTGCGGCTGGGATTTGACAAAACCACCCTGGAGCGTTTAATACCCGCTGCGACCTCGTCAGTGCGGAGAATCATAGCATGGATGTCCCTTCTCGTCAAGCAGTTGCTTGGCGTTTGCGACTTGCTCTATACATGCTGGCCGGAGCCCTGCTCTGCTCCCAGATGCTCTCAGGCTGCGCCGGCGCGCTGCCCACCGAGCCGCCCGCGCCGACGGCCACGGCTTCGGCGACACCTTTCCCCAGTGTCACCTCTTCGCCGACGAGCTTCCCAAGCTCCACGGTAGCTGTGGCTACGGCCACACCCACGGGCACCGCCACTGCCCCGCCGACGGCCTCTCCTACCGGCGCGGCCACCGCCAGCCCAACCGAGCCGCCCACGGCCACGCCATCGGCGACGCCCAGCGCCGTCAGCGCGGCGCCCCTGCCGGTGGCCGAGGGCGATTCGATCCTGGCGCGCAACCAGGTGATCGGCGACTATGGCCGCGGCTTTAACTGCTGCCCTTCGCACGAGCTCAAGCTGCGCAAGCTGGGGCATGTCGGGTTCTTCGGCGACGCGGCCGAATACCTGCACGGCAACGACGAGCGCGAGGGCATCCTCGCCCGCGCCGCCCGGCTGGACGAGCTGAACGGACCCGAGATCGGCGCGCTCCCGGCCATCTTTGTGGTCTATGAGGGCTCGGCGCTCCGGCCCAACCTGGCCGACGAGGACTTCCTGATCAGCGCCCCCGAGCTCTATGAATATATCGGGGGCGTGGATTGGGCCGCTACCCACCTGGAGCCGCTCAGCCCGCCCGCTTTGGCGGAGCCCTTCCTGATCTTTTTGGATCACCAACTGGGCTATGGCGGCGAGTATCCGGTGACCCGGGCGATCGAGGAGATGCTGCCGCTCTTGCGGCGGTACCCCAACCTGCACTTTTTCGTCGACCCCGAGTTCCGCGTGACCACGGAACACAAGGCTTCCATCGCCGCGGGCCAAGAGCTGGCGCCGGGCGTGCCCGTGGGCTATGTGGAGGCCCGGGATATCAACCGGGCCCAGCGGCTGATCCGGGAGTACGTCGCGGCGCATGACCTGGGGCCCTGGCGGCTGCGCGAGGGCGGCACGGCCGAGGTGATCTTGGGCATTCACCAGTTCCGGGATCTGAATATCGGCAAAGGCACGCCCTATGCCGACCAAAAGACCATGATCGTCGGCAAGGAGCAAATCGAGCAGGTGCCCGGGGTGACCATCGTCTTTGACTATGACGGCGTCCACCCGGCCAGCTACGGCGGGCCCGCGGGCAAGTACAGCCGCTACCAGCAAGCCATGGACCCCGCCGCCTATCCTGGTCTGGGGCGCTGGGCCTTTCCCGGGATCAAGGTCTTTCCGCCCAACCCCTTCTTGCCCGCCGATCGCCGCGATCTCGAGCCCTTTTCCTTGGAAGAGCTGTCGGGCCAGCGGCCCATCCCGGGCCTTGGGCAGTTTGACTTTACGGGGGAAAGCGGTACATTGGCCCCACGGGTGATCATCATCACTTGATCCTCTCGCGGGCCGCTTCGCCTGGCTTTCATCGCTATCTCGACAAGGAGGCAGTTTTGATGTCCGATGTCCAAGAATGGGAGTGCGGCGCGTGTGGGGCGACGCTTCGGCGGGTCACGCCTCCGCCGCGGTGCCCGCGTTGCGGCGCCCCCAAAAGCAGCTTCGAGGCCGTGGGTGATGACCTCGATGAGGAAGAGGACGAGTATGGGGTCGAGTGTCCCGAGTGCGGCGACTGGATCCCCTTGCCGCCCAGGATCACGCTGGGCAAGCGGGTGCGCTGTCGCGATTGCGGCGGCGCCTTTCGCATCACCGAGCTGGACCCGCCCGTCATAGAGGATGCGCTATCCGAGGACGATGAAGAATAGCTGGGCGGCTTGGCCAAGCCAGCGGGGTAGGCCATGAAAATACTGCTTGTCCAACCCGATGCTTCTTTGGCCCGTGGGCTGCGCTACTATCTGCAGCAGGCGGGATATCAGGTCTTGGTCATCCCGGCGGTGGATGCGCTGGCCGAGGCGCTCAAGAAAGAATCGCCCGACCTGGTGATCACCGCCAGCGACACCATCGAGATCGCCGGGGCGCGCCCCCTGGCCGACGAAGGAGACCTGGCCCGGGTTCCCCTGATCATGCCCTTGCCGCACCTGGAGCGGGCGATCTCGGGGGCCGCGGTTGGCGCGGACGCCACCCCGCCCAACCCCCAGCGGCAGCTCGCCGAGGGCATCATCGCCCGGCTGCGCCAAGTTCGGCGGGGCCGGATCTCGCGGATTCGCGTCGGCGGGCTCTCCCTGAATTTCGACCGCAAGCGCGCCAGCTTTTACGGCAACCCGCTCCCTCTGACGCCGCTGCAGTTCAAACTCCTGAGCGTCCTAGCGCTGAATAGCAAGCGGGTGGTGGAATATCGCGACCTCTTGGAGCAGGTGTGGGGGATCGAGGGCGATGCGGGGGAGGCCCGCGAGCTGCTCAAGGTGCACATCAACCGCATCCGCCAAAAGCTCAAGGCCGCCGCGCCGGAAGCGCCGCCTCATCTGCACGCGGCGCGCGGCTTTGGCTATATGCTGGCCGGGCCGCGTCCCGCCCCCAAGCCGGCGGCGGGGGGAACCGCATAGCAGGCGGCCCACGTTTACCATTTCGCAACCAGCCTGTAACCGGTTTGCAACCAAAGATTCACTGATCGGCTACTGACAAGACCTGGCTGCCTGATTTATACTGGCCTAGCAGTGGACAATGCGCCACTTGACAGAAGCATCAGAAGGAGAAGGCCTCAGATGACCAAGGTTTGGGAATGCACCGATTGCGGGTATGAGCACGAAGGGCCTCGCCCCCCCACCAAGTGCCCCGAGTGCGGCGCGGCGGCGGATTTGTTCGACATGTACGAATACGATGAGGGCGAGGAGTGGGACCTGGACGACGACGATGATGACGACTGGGACGATGACGACGACGGTGAGGATGAGGACGAAGACGAGGATTCCTAGTCGCTTCCCCAAACGAGCTTGATCACCAAAGCGCAATAGCGGGCGGAAAACGGCCCGCTATTGTTTTTGCCCCCTGCCCTTGAGCTGCCAGGCCAGGGCCGCGCCAACCACGCCGATGATTGCCGCGGCGACAAAGATCGGCGCATAGTCCCAGGAGTCGATAGCCTGGCCCACGCCGATGGTCGCCAGCTCCAGCACCCCATGCAGGGTATTGGTCAGGCCGATGTAGGTAGGGCGGCGCTCCGGCGGCGCAATCGCCAGCAGGTAGGAGGTGAAGCCGATCTCGCGCCCCGGCGTGGCGGCGCCGGTGACCAGGAAAACCAACGCATAGAGGTAGGCGAAGGCGGGTGCGTCGAGCCAGCCCGCCCGGCTGCCCAGGATCGGCAGCACGACGGCTACCAGCGGCGCCAGCGCCGATAGCAGCGCCGAGCCGCGCAGAATCGCCGGGGATCCCCACCGTTTGCCCATCTGGCCCCAAAGCGGGCTGGCGACCATGTGCGAAAAGGTTACGGCGGAGAGGTAGACGCCCACCAGCGCCGTCTCGATTTGCAGGCGGTCGATGGCATACAGGGCGTAGAACGGGCTCACGATCTGCACCGCGGCCAGGCACAGGCGAACCCACAGATACTGCCGGTAGTTGCCATCCTGGCGGACGAGGGTCCTGATCTCGCCGAACTGCGTGGCGAGCGTGCAATTGTCCTTGAGCTGCTCGGTCGGGGGCTCGGGGATGCGGCAAAAGATGACCCAGGCCAAGCCGAAAAGGACGCCGCTCAACGTGAGCAGGGCGGCAAAGTTCCAGGGAAAGGCCAGCCCGCGCTCGCCCAGGATGGCGCTGATGAGAAAGCCGGTCAAAAAGCCGCCGATGCTGCCGGCCAGGTCTCGCATGGCGAAAAACTGGGTCAGGTCGCCGGGGGCCAGCACTTTGGCGAGGATTTCGGAGCGCGCCGCCGCGCCGATGCCGGCCGTGATCCGGCCCAGGGCATAGATCACCAGGAAGAGGCCGATGGTCAGCCCGGGCTGTTGGGGGCTCAGGAAGGCGACCAGGGCCGCGAGGATAAAGTAGAGCGGGAAGCGAACGCCGTTGCCGAAGGAATAGACGGGCATTCGGTAGCGGCGCGACTCCAGGGCGTTGGCGACCAAGACCTGCGGCAGGCTCCAGCCGGCGAAGCGTATCGCTGGCAGGCTGCCGATGATCGCGGTTGGCGCGCCCAGCATCTTGAGCAGGACCGACAGCACCAGGCTTTCGTGGCTGGTGGACATGCCGGTCTGGAAAAAGAACCCCTCCGCCACGCCGAGGCGAAAGATGCGTTTCCTGTGCGGATGGTCGGGCAACTCGGCCTCCTGGCCTGTCGAGAAGGGATGGGCGGTCGGACACGCGCATACTCGAACAAGTGGATGCGTGCATTCTACCACCTGGCGGGCGCTCCGCGCAAAAGTTGACAATCTGAACAAAGGAACGTATACTGGCCTCGGTTCTCCATGTCATCCATGGGTGAGCTTGCGGGCTGACGGATCATGTCCATCTCTGGGGACAGGGACATGAAACGGGCCACAGGCGGGCTGCGAGAGCGAACCTGCACCATCACAATATAGCCTGGTCGCGCCCGTGCCACAACGTTGTGACACAATCAAGATAGGAGGTGAGGCGAGGGGGTTGCTTAGGCTCTGACCCCACGGTTTTCATCGCTTGTCGAGTCGCTGAAGACACCTCTGCTCAGGCAGAGATACTATTCGATCAGGAGGATTCTCATGTTCAAAAAGCTAGGGGCCTTGTTGGTTGCGCTGCTGGTCCTTTCGGTCGCGCTGGCGGCATGCAGCTCAGGTCCCGCCCCCACGGGCAATATCACCCTCTGGCACTCTTGGAAAGAGAGCGAGATCCCCGCGCTCAATGAAGTGATCGCCGCTTTCCAGGCCAAGTACCCCGAAGTCACCTTTGACGTGCTCTACGTCCCCTTTGATGATCTGCGCGGCAAGTACGAGACCGCCGTCGCCACCGGCGGCGGGCCAACGGTGCTCATCGGCGCTGCCGACTGGGGCCCGGCCCTCTATGATGCCGAGTTGATCGCCGATGTCTCGGATTTGGCCAAGTCCGGTTTCCTCAAAACGATCAACGCGGCCGCGCTCGGCGCCGTCCAGTACAAGGATGCGCTAATCGGCCTGCCGCAAACCATCAAGGGCGTGGTCATGTTCCGCAACAAGCAGATTGTGCCGACCGCGCCAGCCACCCTGGACGATCTGCTCAAACTGCACAGCGCGGCGCCCAAAGGCGACGTCTATAACACGGACCTGGAAGCCGGCTTTTTCTTCTCCGCCGCGCACCTGAATGGCATCGGCGGCAAGCTGATGGAAGCCAATGGCGACCCCGCCTTTAGCAGCGCCAAGGGCGTGGAATGGGCCCAGATGCTCGCCACGTTCGGCAAGACCGGGCTGGGCGAGTACTATACCGATAACGACGTGAACCTCTTCAAAGCCGGCAAGGCGGGCATCATCATCGATGGCTCCTGGAACATGACCGGCCTGGCCGAGGCCATCGGCGCGGCCAATCTGGCCATCGATCCCTGGCCGACGACCAGCGGCGGGCACCTCTCCGGCTACGTGCAGACCGAAAACATCTATCTCAGCGCCAACGCGCTGGATGCGGCCGAGACCGCCGGGTGGGCCTTCATGGAGTTCTTCCTGGGCAAGGATGCGCAGACCACGTTGGTCAAGGCCGGGCATATCCCCGCCATCGCAGGCGTGGAGGTCGCGGATCCCTTGATGGAACAGACCGTGAAGGCGTTCGAGCGGGGCACGGCGTTCCCGGTGATCCCGGAAATGGGCGCCTACTGGGAATCCATGGATAACGCACTCAAGTCGATTCTCAACGAGGGCGCGGACCCGGCCGCGACGCTCAAGACGGCCAGCGACAACATCACCGCCAAGATCAAAGAGATTCGCGCAGGGCAGTAACAGCCCGATCCCGTAAGGGCTAGAAACACCTTCGTGTGACCGCAGGCGGGGCTCGTGGGCCCCGCCTGCGCGGCGCAGCGTAACGCGTTGTTGCACGCGTCATGAGTAGGAGGAGTCGCATGGCTGTCCGTCCCGTCGCAGCGGACGCAGGGCCTAAACCGGTCTTCAAGCGTCCCAGCCTGCGCGAGCGCATCAAGTCCTCGCGCACCGCCTGGCTCTACATCGCCCCTGCTGCCTTGATCATGTTGTTTGTCACCCTCTTTCCTTACATCTATCAGCTTTTCATGGCTTTCACCGACTATCGGGTGCGGAACCTCCGCTTCAACCTGCTCAACCCGGAAACCTGGGCGCGGTACGCGCCGCCCTTCGTGGGGCTGGACAACTTTGTCCGGATCCTGACCAACCAGCTCACCATCGAAAACTATGATTTCTGGCGGCTGCTGCTCTTTAACATCACCTGGACGGTGGCCAATATCGTTTTCCACGTGGCGCTGGGCGTGCTCATCGCCCTGGTGCTGAATAGCAAAACGGTCCTGTTGAGGCGGGTCTATCGGGCGCTTTTCGTGCTCCCCTGGGCCATGCCTGGCTACGTGGCGGCGCTGACCTGGCGCAACATGTACGACGATCGCTTCGGCGCGATCAACCAGTTGTTCGGCGTGATCAACCGCCTGATCGGCACCAGCTTTCCCACCGATACACGCTGGTTCGTGATCAGCGAGCCGCCGATCGGGGGGTTGTTGAGCTTTTTACCGCTGGCTTTCTATGCGGTGCTGCTCGCCAACATCTGGTTGGGCTGGCCGTTCATGAGCGTGGTCGCCACCGGCGCGCTGCAGTCCATCCCCAAGGAGCTTTACGAGGCCGCCTCCATCGATGGCGCTAGCGGCTGGCAGCAGCTCCGCAAGGTCACCCTGCCCCTGATCCGGCCCGCCATGGTGCCGGCGATCATGCTGGGCACGATCTGGACCTTCAACCAGTTCAGCGTGATCTATTTCATCTCGCAAGGCAACCCCTTCGGCCGCACCGAGATCCTGATCACCCAGGCTTACAAGCTGGTCGCTGAGCAGCGGTTGTACGGCGTCGCCGCCGCCTTTTCCATCGTGGTCTTTTTCATCCTGCTGAGCTTTACCTTGATCAACAACCGGGTCACGCGCGCCACGGAGGCCTACGATGTCTAAAAAGCTCAAAGGGGTGCTCCGCCAGATCGCCATCCAGTTGTTCTTGCTGCTCGTCACGGCCATGGTCCTGTTCCCCATCCTCTGGGTGGTCTCCTTGGCCCTGGACCCGCGCGATATCGACAAGCCCCTGGAGCTGCGGCTGATTCCGCCAGGCGCGTCGCTGCAGTCCTTCCGCAAGGTCTTGTTCGAGCCTTTCAACCTGCTATGCCGAGACCCCAGCAACCCGGCCACCTGCATGAAATTCGGAGGGCTATTGCGCAATAGCCTCTTGGTGGCGCTGGGCACCAGCCTGCTGGCGGTGGTGCTCGGCTCGACGGCGGCCTATGCCTTTTCCCGCTTTCGCTTCATCGGGCGCCAGGCGGGCATGCTGTTCTTTATCGTGATGATCATGCTCCCGACCACCGGGCTGTTGGCCCCCCTCTACGTCCTGCTCAGCCAGATCAGGATCGGCAGCGAGCCGCTGCGCGCCAGCCTTTTCGGCCTGGTCGTGGCCTATTCCTCCGGGTTCCTGCCCTTTGCGATCTGGAACCTGAAGGGCTACTTTGACACCGTGCCCAAAGAGCTGGAAGAGGCCGCGCTCATCGACGGGGCCAGCGTCACCGGGACCTTTGTCAAGATCATCCTGCCGCTCTCGGTCCCGGCCCTGGCCGTGACGGTGCTGAACAGCTTTATGACGGGCTGGACCGAGTTCATCCTGGCCTGGACCTTCCTGGACAATCCCTCTCGCTTTACGCTGGCGATGGCGCTGCGCAGCATGCAAGGGCAGTTTGCTACGCCCTGGTCCGAGTTCGCCGCCATGTCCATCCTGATGAGCTTGCCCATCGTCATCCTGTTCTTCCTGTTGCAGCGCTATATCGTCTCCGGCTTGACCATCGGAGGCGTAAAAGGGTAAGGCGGACCATTTGCCCGGCGTGGGCGTCCGCATATAATCGGGTCGGTGCCATGATGCAAGTCAGCGCCTGGTGAGACCGGTAAAGGAGACCGTGCATGGCTAGTGTAACCTTTGATCATGTGACCAAAGCATTCGGCGAGGTCATCGCCGTTAACGATCTCTCCTTGGAGATCAAGGATAAAGAGTTCCTGGTGCTGGTGGGCCCCTCGGGCTGCGGCAAGACCACGGCCCTGCGCTGCCTGGCCGGCCTGGAGGATATCACCTCGGGCACCATCAGCATCGGCGACCGCGTCGTCAACGACATCGCCCCCAAGGATCGCGACATCGCCATGGTATTCCAGAGCTATGCCCTCTATCCGCACATGACCGTGTACGACAACATGGCCTTTGGCCTCAAGCTGCGCAAGGTGCCCAAGGCCGAGATCGACCAGAAGGTGCGGGAGGCGGCGGGGCTGCTCGGCATCGAGGCGCTGCTGAACCGCAAGCCCAAACAGCTCTCCGGCGGCCAGCGGCAGCGCGTGGCGGTGGGGCGCGCCATCGTGCGCAATCCCCAGGTGTTCCTCATGGATGAGCCGCTTTCCAACCTGGATGCCAAGCTGCGCGTGCAGGCCCGCACCGAAATCTCGCGGCTGCACAAGCGGCTGGAGACCACCTTCATCTATGTGACGCACGACCAAATGGAAGCCATGACCATGGGCGATCGCATCGCCGTGATGAAGGATGGCATCCTGCAGCAGTTGGATACGCCGCAGCACCTCTATGACAAGCCCGCCAACAAGTTTGTCGCCGGCTTTATCGGCAGCCCCGCCATGAACTTTTTCGACGTGACCCTGGTGGGCGAGGATGGCGAGCTGGCCGTGGATAGCGGCACCTTCAAGCTGCGCGTGCCGCCGCAGTATCGACAGGTGCTGGCCAACCATGCGGGCAAAGAGGTCGTCATGGGGCTGCGTCCCGAGGATATCCACGACAAAGAGTTCATGCCGCCGCTGTCCTTCTCGGCTCGGCTGAAGGCCAATGTAGACGTCACCGAGTTGATGGGCAACGAAGTGTTCGTCTACCTGATGAGCGGGGAGAACAGCTTTGTCGCGCGCGTTGATCCGCGCAGCCGCGCCAAGGCCGGCATGGAGATGGAGTGCGTGGCCAACATGGAAAACATGCACATCTTTGACAAGCAGACCGAGGTGGCCATCGTATAGGCCGGCCATTGCGCTAAAAAAGGGGGATGGGCCCGGGCCCGTCCCTTTTTTCTTTTTCAGGGCGAGCAGCCGCGGCTCAATACTTGACGCGGCGTCCGGAGAGATAGCTGAGGAGCGTTTCGAAAGCCAGAACGCCCAAGGCCACGAGCCCGTCGATGATGATGGTCAGGGTGAAGGCATAGGCGAGGTAAGAGACGACGAACAGCGAGACCGTGGTGACGCTCGGGGGGATCTTGGAAGTGACGTTGGTGGCGAAAAGGAAGGCGAACACGATGCCGGTGAACAGCACCACCGGCCCCCAGGGACGGCGGTCGCTCTCGCTGGGCAGCATGGCGTTGCTGATGGAAAAGATCAGATAGCCCCAAATCAGGGCGTCCGCCGAGGTGACATAGCGCCTCAGCTCGGCCCATGAGGCAGGCATGGTCAGCGGCTTGATCCCCAGGCCGTAGGCGGCGCACAACAGGACGGCGACGCTGCCGGCCAGCAGCGGGGCCAGCCCGATCAGGCTGTTCCGCACCGGGTCCGCGGAGACGATCTGCACCGAGCCATACGAAACCTGCCCGCCGCGCAGCTTGCGCGGCCGGAGCGAAAGCCCCTTGGTCCTAACGCCGAGCACCTGCGCCGCCAGCCAGTGGCTCAGCTCGTGCAACACGATCCCCGGCCAGAGCACCAGATATTGGGCATAGATGGCCACGTTGGCCGACCTGAACAGCAGGAGCACCACGCCCTGCATGTGCCTGTTCAGCCACCGGCTCAACAGGACGAGCAGCGCCAGCGAAACCGCCAGCCACGCCAGCGTCATCCAGGGGTCCCATGTCGGCATGAAGGTTTCCTCATCGCTGCGGGGCATGGATGGCTCGAGCGCCGCCCTTCGCATCGCGCTGATCATAGCCAGGAACGCCGCGGCCGTCAATCCCAACCTCGACGAGTTGGCCAGTTGGCCGCCCGCCGAAACGGTGCTAGAATGGGGCTGGCCTGATAGGCTGCATCAACCAAGGAGCAGGCGACAGAGTGACGAACTATAAGCAGATTGCTGGCGAAAAAGCGGCCGAGTTCTGCCGGGACGGCATGGTCTTGGGGCTCGGCAGCGGCTCGACGGCGGCCTATGCCGTGATTCGGATCGGGCAGCTCTTGCGCGAGGGCAAGCTGAAGGATATCGTGGGAATCCCCACCTCCTCGCAGACCGCCAAGCTGGCGCGGGAATGGAACATCCCCCTGACCAACCTGCAAGACCGCCCCTGCATCGACCTGACCATCGACGGCGCAGACGAGGTCGATCCGCAGCGCAACCTGATCAAGGGCGGCGGGGGCTGCCTGCTGCGGGAAAAGATCGTGGCCCGCGCCAGCCGTCGCGAGATCATCGTCGTGGACCCCGCCAAGCTGGTGGGCTATCTGGGCCATCATTTCCTGTTGCCAGTGGAAGTCATCCCCTTTGGGTGGAACCTGTGCCAGAGCGACCTGATCGCCTTGGGGCTGGAGCCGCAGCTCCGCCTGGCCGCGGGCCAGCCGTACGTCACCGACGAGGGCAACTATATCCTGGATTGCCGGATGCCGCCCGCGGATGACCTGGCGGGCCTGGAAAAGGCGATCAACAACATCCCTGGCGTCGTCGAAAACGGCCTCTTTCTGGGCTATGCCGACCTGGTGATCGTGAGCGGGCCGGAAGGGATCAAGTCGATCGGATCGCTGGCTGGCCCTGGGCGGTGCGCGTCGCCGGCCCGAGGGGTGTCTTGAGCCTCTTTGCCCGCAATCGGCCGGCGGAGGAGCATCGGGGGGACATTTTGGCCAATCTGTGCCAATTCATCTTGTGCCGGATCGCGGCATGGGCGCTGATCATCTGGTTCCTGTTAACCATGTGGCTGCCCTCTCGCGCCTCGCGCCCGCTCGAACCTGCTGATGCGATGACGGCGACCCCGTCGCGCGCCTGGAGTTACTTTCTGCCCTCGGTCTCGGAGCCGCTCCCCGATACGGTGACCTACACCGAGTTGCTGGTGCGCCGCTCCTTCCTGCCTGATGTGCAGGCGAATCGCGCGCCGACCGCCACCCTGCCCGCCCCAACGCCCACCGTGACGCCACCGCCGAACACGCCCGCCCTGCCCACCGCGACGCCGCTGCCTTCCCTTGCGCCCGCGCTCTCGGCGGGGCAGGAGCCGGGGGTCTGCGCGGGGTTCGTGGGCCGCGCCGGGGAACAACTCGTGCTGGATGGGCAGCCCTTCACCTTTGTGGGCGCCAACGTCTCTTACCTGCTGGAGGACTATTTCCCCGAGGAGCAGGTGCCCGCGGTGGTGGCCTACCTGGCCGAATCGGGCGCCACCGCCCTGCGCGTGTGGCTGTTTCCCCAACACAACCAGGACCGCGCCGAGCGCCTCTTTGACCTGGGGCGCGAATACCACATCCGTTTCGTGGTCACCCTGGTCAACTATTACTTTGATAAGGGCTCCTGGTGGTTCAGCTCCGAGCACTACACCCGGGAATACCTGCCGCACGTGCAAAAGGCGGTGGCGCGCTTCCATGACCGGCCGGAGATCATGATGTGGGAGCTGATGAACGAGCCGAACTGCTCCGGCGACACCTTGGGCACCTGCCCGGCTCATATGGTGGCCTGGGCCGAGACGGTATCCAAAGAGATCAAGGCGCTGGCGCCCTGCCATCTGGTGACCACGGGCACGATCCGCATCGATCCCACCGAGGAGCACTATCGCCAACTGCATGCGCTGCCGGATATCGACGTCGTGAGCATCCACAAAGCCGCTGACCTCTGGCTGGAGGGCGAGATCCGGGTCGCGCACGAGTTGGACAAGCCCGTGCTCATCGGCGAGATCCACGCGATCGCCTACGACGCTGGCTGCCACGAGCTCCATGCGGGTGTCCTGGATGAGCGGGCCAAGGTGATCGCTGCGGACATGGACCGGGCCTGGGCCCAGGGCGTGGATGGATATCTGCTCTGGGAATATGGGCATGGGCGGGTGGTGGTCGGCGAGCAGGAATCGAACTATTGCGGCGGCCATGACTATATGCAGGGCGATCCTGTTTGGGGGATACTGCAGGCGGCCCCCGTAACCCGTGGACCGGCGGTGTACCCTGACCGAGATTGATGCATCGCCGGATCGCGAGCGGTTTGACAGCCAGGGGCTGGTGTCGTAAGATAGCGCCAAGCCACGGATGGAACCGAAGGGGGTTTCCATGCCCAAGGTCCGCGTTCTTACCTTATCCAGGCAACTGGGCAGCGGCGGCGACGCCATCGCTCAGGTGTTGAGCGAGCGATTGGGTTGGCGCAAGTTGAGCCGTGAGGTCATTGATCGCGCCGCCCGTTCGTCGGGGGCGCCGCTGGCCGCGCTGGCCGAGATCGACGAGCTGAACTTGCTCGACCTGCGGCCCTCGGCCGATTCCCAGCGCGCTTATCGCCAAAAGGTGGAGGGGATCATCTGGCAGGCGGCGCGCGAGGGCCAGGCCGTGATCGTGGGGCGGGGCGGGCAGATGGTGTTGCGCAACTATCCCCCGGCTCTGCACATCAAGATCGTCGCCCCGCCGGAGCTGCGCGTGTGGCGGCTGATGTCGGAGCAAGGCATCGACGAAGCCTCGGCGCTCAATCGCCTGGCGGCCAGCGACCGCAGCCGCGCCGGCTATTTGCGCAGGCTCTATGGCGCGGATTGGCTGAGCCCGCAGCTCTATGACCTTGTGATCAATGCCAGCGCGAAAGAGCTGGATTGGGCCGTCGATTTGATCCTGCATGCCGTTCGGACTAGAGCATGAACAATCCTGAAGTGAAACAAGCCAAGGCTTTTGCGCACCCCAGCGAGGAAGAGTTCAGCCACATTCTGGACTTTTACCAGATCGGGTGGCAATACGAGCCGACCACCTTTCCGCTCCGGTGGGACGAGGCGGGCGAGGTGGTCGAGTCTTTCAGCCCCGATTTCTACCTCCCGGAGTATAACCTCTATATCGAGCTGACCACGTTGCGCCAAAAGCTCATCACCAGAAAACACCGCAAGATTCGGCGGCTCCGCGAACTGTACCCGGAGGTCCAGCTCAAGCTGGTGAACCGGCGGGCCTTTGGCGAGTTGCTGGTCAAATACGGTCTGCAGGGCCGCGAGGACGATCTGGTGGGCGAGGAGGCGATCAAGAACAATGGCCAAGACCCCGATTGATGCCCTGGGCCCGCCCGAGTTGCTGCGAGATATCGCGCACGTGCTGCTCACCCCGGAGCAGATTCAGCAGCGGGTCGTCGAGTTGGGCGCCGAGATCTCGGAGGCTTACCAGGGCAAGGACCTGCTGATCATCGGCGTGCTGCGCGGCGTCATCTTTTTCGTGGCTGACCTGGCGCGGGCCATCACCATCCCGGCCTCGGTGGATTTCATGTCCATCTCGCGCTATGGCCCTTCCGAGCGCACACGCGGGGTGGTGCGGTTGATCAAGGACCTGGAGGAGCCGATCGAGGGGCGCCACGTCCTCTTTGTCGAGGATATTATCGACACTGGCTTCACCTTGAGTTACATCCTCAACATCCTGCGCACGCGCCACCCGGCCAGCCTGAAGGTGTGCGCCCTCTTGGACAAGCAGAGCTTTCGCCTCATCGACCTGCCCATCGCCTTTCGCGGCTTTCAGATCGAGGATCATTTTGTGGTGGGCTATGGGCTGGATTACAAGCAGAGATACCGCAATCTGCCCTTTATCGGCGTGCTCAAGCCCGAGGTCTATGCGCCCCCACCGGCAACGCCGAACTAGACGAAAAAAGGAGCGCCGCTTGCACGGCGCTCCTTTTTTTCCGTATACGCGAAGAGGCCCCAAGTAACCTCTGCTCTTACCTTGGTTCCAGCGCCCCCGCCGGTTTCCCAGTCTTGCTGCCTATCGTCCATGCTCGCCATCGCCCTTTTCGGGTCTGGCTTTGCATCCCACCCAGGGATTTTGCTCCTGGCTGGTCTATCGAGTCATCTCACAGTCCAACTTACCGCTTGCCAGCTTTCGACCCCAGGCCTTCGCTCGGTTACTACTCCCTGGTTCACCACAGCTCGAGTGAACCTTGCGGTTCCCCACTCTGGATCGCTAGCTTTCTGGCTTTTTGAAACCTTTCCACTAGCTTACGCATAAACCTTCTCTGTGAGCTTCTCTCTAGTCGCGATATTCAGCTTTTTAGGGTGCTCTCGCCTAAGGTTTGCTTTAGCTCCTCAGGACCTCTTCTAGCCATCATTATACACAGACAAGCCCGGATGTCAAGGGGTTTTCATCCCAGTTTTCGTATTTTTAAGCATGGCACTACCAGCGGTGTATCCGAGCCGCCGGTGCGGCGCTTATTAGTGGCCATCTCAAGCAACTGCTACGATCTTTTTAACCTCTGCGCGCCAATTGAGCAAGCGAGACTTGCCGCACGTCGCCGCAAGGGTACAATGCAGCTCAGGAGAGGGAGGTGCGAGATGACGCGCTATCCGCATTTGGATCCCCGTCCCTTTTTTCTTCCGGGCGGCAAAACGGGCTGCTTATTGATTCACGGCTACACCGGATCGCCGCCCGAGATGCGCCTGGTGGGCGAATACCTGGCGGGCCAGGGCCTGACCGTGGCCGCGCCGCTTCTGGCCGGGCATGGCACCGATCCGGCCGACCTGAACCGCTGCTCCTGGCGGGACTGGACGGATGATGCAGCGCGCGCCCTGGCCGAGCTGCAAGCGAGATGCTCGCAGGTTTTCGTGGGAGGGCTGTCGTTGGGGGCGCTGATCACGCTCTACCTGGGCGCCCACCACCGCGAGATCGCTGGCCTGATCCTCTACTCGCCAGCCTTGATCGCCAGCGACAAGCTCATCCACTTGACCCCCGTGCTCAAGCATGCGATCCACTTTTGGGGCAAGGGCGCGAATGCGGACGGCGATCTGACTGACCCGGAAGCCGTCAAGCGGCTGTGGAGCTATGAGAACAACCCCACATGGGCAGCGCACGAGGTGCTCAAGCTACAGCGGATCGTGCGGCGGTCGCTGCGGGAGGTCCACCAGCCGGTGCTGATCTGGCATAGCACCAGGGATGCGGCCATCGACCCGCGCTGCGGGCAGATGGCCTATGCGGGAGTGGGCTCCGAGGACAAGGAACTGGTGACCCTGCACAACTCGGGCCACTGCATCACGGTGGATAGCGAGTGGGAGCTGGTCGCGCGCCGGACGTACGAATTCATCGCCGCGCGCGCGACCGCCTAGTCCCTATTTCTTGTACCCTCGCACCGTCAGCTCGCCATCCCCGATGGCTACCTCGGTGAAGCAGGCAGGAAGCGAGGTGCTGGCCTTGAGCCCATCGATGAGCCACGGCTCGATCTGCTCGCGCAACGAGGCCGGGGCGGCCCCGCCGCCGATCTTGAGATCGATGATCTCCGCCTGGAACTGGCAATCCTTCGCCCACCAACGCCCGCGGGCCTGCACGTCCACGCGCAGGAACCCCAGCGGGATCAGCGCGTTGATGGTGACGATCTCGTCGTCGAACTTGACCGCGACGTCCTGAATCTCCATCGGCAGGTCGGTAGCGCTATCCAGATAGGCCAGCGCCTGCTGGGTCACATAGTCTTCGGTCAGGACCAACTCGAACTTGGCGCCGACGTCCAGGTCCTCAAAGAGCCCCGGCACGTCCTCCAGCTTGGGGTCTCGCAGGGTCAGGGTCTCCGGGGTCTTGGGCGCGGCCGTGGGTTGGGGCACGGTTTGGGTTGGCGCCGCCTGCTTGGTGGGCGCGAGCGTGGGAGGCACCCGGGTGGCGGTGGCCAGCGGCTTGGCGGTGGGCATGGGCGGTGTGGGCGTTGGCGTGCGCCGCCCGCCGGCGCAGGTGCAGGCCAGCCCGCCCAACGCCAGCGCCGCGGCCAGGACCGCCAAACCCAACCAGGGAAGGCTGAAACGAGATCGTTTGTTCATGCATGGCTCCATAGGGCGAAGGCTCCGAGCTCGATCAGAACCCGGAGCCTTCTGGTTTTTCGCTAGTTGAAGCGCTGCCAGGTGCCGTCCTGGTAGAGGACGAAGGTGCCCAGCTTGTCGCTCCAGATCATGGTGCCGCGCTCGAAGGGCTCCACGGCGGCGGAAAAGCCGCGCTCCTGGTCGGTGGCCCAGCCCAGGCGCGCGCGGACGCCGGACTCGTCACGCCAGACCTTGCCAAAGCCCCGGATGGGCTGATAATAGCCCCACGGCGGGACCATGCCCGGATCGGAGGCGGGGTCGCCCTCTTTCCACACGTCCTGCACGGCCTGCCAGACGCCGTTGTTATAGAGCGCATAGATCAGCTTGTTGTCCGAGCGCCAGAACATGATGCCGTACTGCAAGTTCTGCTCGGCGGCCTGGATGCTCTTTTCGGGCTCGAGCGCGCAGCCCAGCCGGCTACGCACCGTCGAGTTGTTGGTCCATATGGCGCCAAAGCCCGCCTGCGGCGTGATGGCGCAGCCATAGGTGGACGGCGTCGGCGCGGGCGTGGGCGCCGCTGGCGACGGCGCGCCGGCGCGCACGAACTTGATGGCGTCAAAGGCGAGCCGCCGCGAGGCGTAGGTCTCGTGGGTGTTGTCCGAGAGATAGACGTACTCGCCGCCCTGACCGCTAAAGTAGAACTGGCCTAGCTTGACCCACTTGTCAAAGTAGAGCGATTGCGCGATCCAGACGTCGTGGCGCTGGCCGTTGTGAAAGACGCGGTAGCGGGCGCTGCGCGTGTCGGCATAGTTGCGCGGCACATAGATAGAGACGTCGTAATAGCCCGCGCCGGGGAGGTTGGGCGTCCAGGTGGCATAGTTGAAGACCTGGTAGACGCTGTTGTAGGTCCAGAAGGTGTGCCCGCCATAGCCCAGGTTGGCTGCGTGCCAGTTCGCGGCGACGCCGCCCTTTTTGAACCCAGCGCTGAGGTTATCCACGACCACCTCGGTGGCGCCAGCGGGCGGCGGCGGGGGCACGGGCGTGGTGGGCGCGGGGGCGCTGCCCTGCCACCAGAATTTGGCCTTGGCCGTGCCGGTCCGCTCAAAGTACTCGACGCGCAAGCTGTGCTGGCCCTGCGCGACATAGACCGTCTTGGACTGGGTGCTGGCCGACTGGTCGAACCAGCGGTCAAAGATGATCTGGCTATCCAGCCAGACCCGCGCCCCGTCGTCGGTGGCGAGAGAGAAGGTATAATTCCCCGCGGCAAAGCTCTGCACGCGCGTCCACCGCGCGGAAAAGTTGTCCGTGGGGATGCCGCCGCCCGGCGAGCCGGAGCCCCAATCGAAATTGACCTCGGTCTCGGCGCGGCTAAAGACGGGCGTGCCGCTGAGATAGACATTGTTGTAATACTCGCCGGTCCAGCCGCCCGCCGTGGGCTGCGACGCCCCCACCAACTCCCAGGTCAACTTGGCAATGGCGCGGTCGCTATGATCGTAATACTCCATGCGGATATAGTGATGGCCCTCGGCCAAGCTGATCTGGGCATCGTAGGGGGACGCGGCCTGGACGTGCCACTGATCCAGGACGAGCTTTTCGTCTATCCACAGGCGCACGCCGTCGTCGGTGTAGGTCCGGAAATTGTAGGTGCCCGCGGCATAGGGGATGAAAGCGGTCCAGCGGACGGAGAAATGCTCGTTGGGGAGCGCCGCATCGGGCGCGGCCAGCCCCCAGTCAAAACTGATGACCTGGTCCGTGCGCACCACCTTGGGCGCGCCCGCGAGGTTGGCGTTGTCATAGTACTCGCCGCGCCACGGCCCAACATCCTGCACCTCCGCGGCGGCGGACATGGGCAACAGCAGCGGCAGCAGAATCACCAAAGCGAGGAGCACCCCAAACGACGCATGCCAGGTCTTTCCCCGACTAGATCCTTTACGCACGATCATGTTTTTGTCCTCCTTTTTGCGCCAAGGGCCCAAACATCGGGATCGCGCGGCATGCCAATCGGCCCCATGCCGAGCATCCCCGCTAGCCTGCAACCTAGCCTCGCCGCTTATTATAGCATAGATGTTGAAATTCTGCAACAAAAGCGAATAGCCCATTCTTGAAAAAAGACTGGGCTATTCGCGATAGGTTCCAGCTACTTGGCAAAGCGCGGATCGGTGATGCGCCTGACGGGGCCGGCGGCGTTTTTGTCCTTGGAGGCGGCTTTCTTCCGCTCCAGGAAGGCGTCAAAGGCGGCGCGGTCCACCGGCACGTCCACCCACTGGCCGCCCCGGTCCGCGGAGAGCCACATGGCGTTGGCCACTTCCAGCCCCAGAATCGCCTCTGCCCCGGGGGAGATCAGCGGCTCGCCGTGCATGATGGCATTGGCGACGTTGCGCACGATGGCAGCGTGGCCGAACTCGCGCGGCTCGATCTCGACGGGCACCTCGCGGGTCTCGGGGCTGCCCCACATCTGGTCGGTGGAATCTGAATAGCCGCGCACGCCCTGGGGCACCTCCCAAAAGCGCAACTTGTCATCTTCCAGCACGAGCTTGCCGTACTCGCCGCAGATCTCGATGCGGCTAAAGCCAGGCATCTCGTTGACGCTCTGGTGGATATAGCCCGTCGCGCCGTTGGGGTATTCCAGCATGGCCGAGGCCTCGTCCTCCACCTCGATGCGATGCTGGCGGGTCATGGTGCGGCCCAAGACCCGGGAGGGCATGCCCCCCAGCCAGGTAAAGAGGTCCAGCCCATGCGGCCCCTGGTTCATGATCACGCCGCCGCCTTCGCCCTTCCAGGTAGCGCGCCAGGTGGCCGAGTCATAATAGGCCTGGCTGCGAAAATAGGCGGCGACGTGGAGGGTGCGATAGATCTCGCCCAGCCGACCCTCGCGGATCAGCTTCTTGGCGGCCTGCGCGGCGGGCACGCTGCGCACGTTGAACATCACGCCAAAGACCCGGCCCGTCTCTTTGGCCACGCGGATCATCTCATCCGCCTGCGAGACCTGCACGGCCATGGGCTTTTCGCTGATGACGTGCAGCCCGGCCTTCATCGCCTCGACGGCAATGATGGGGTGGAAATAGTGCGGCGTGGCGATGATCACCGCGTCCACCAGGCCGCTATTGATCAGCGCGGTGGCGTTGGGAAAGCCGGGCACGTCAAAGTTGTCCACCGCCGTCTTGAGCGCGGTGGGGTCG
>JAAYEA010000001.1 GCA_012689325.1 Chloroflexota bacterium | reverse complement strand
GCTGCGCCCCCTCGGTGATGATCACCGCGGCCAGCTCCAACAGGACGGCGACGGCAATGACGTTGGGGTGCGCCTGCAGCGTCACCCAGACATCGCCCTTGCGCGCGCCGGCCATCACGCAGCTCAAAAGGTCGGAGGCATAGCCGCCGGTCACGGGGCGATCCCGCAGCGTCCCCGTCCCTGTGCGGACCTGCAAAGCGAGCTTGTCCACGATATCGGCAACGGTTGTCATCTCTGCCCCGCCTTTACTTGACCTGGAAGACGATTTCCAGGCGGCTCCCCACACCCATGGTGGAATTCAGGGTCATCTTGTCGGCGCAGGCCTGGATGTTGCTGAGCCCCATGCCCGCCCCAAACCCCAGCTCGCGGATCCAATCCGGAGCGGTGGAATAGCCCGGCTGCATGGCTTGCTCCACATCGGGTATGCCGGGGCCGCTGTCCGTGGCCACGATGCGGATGCGCTCCGGCATGATCTCGGCGATGATCTCCCCGCCCTTGTCGGTGTGGATGATAATGTTCATCTCGGCTTCATAGGTGGCGATGGCCACGCGCCGCGCCACCTGCGGCGGGGCGCCCAAGCGTCCCAGCGCCCGCTTGAGCTTGCTGGAGGCCTCGCCCCCGCTGACGAAATCCTTGGCCTTGACGCGATAGCGCAGGATCAGGCCCGTCTGGTCCGAGACAATGTCCTCAAAGATGTGGCTGGCCCGGTAGCGATGGATCTCTTCTTCCTGATATTCGATCTGCATCCGCTTCAGCAGCCCGCGCACCACGTCGCCTTGGGTAACGATGCCCACGAGCTCCCCGGACCGATCCAGCACCGGGAGACGACCGTAACCGAATTGAGCAAAGCGGTTGACCGCGCTGACCACCGACTCGTCCTGATAGACGGTCTGCACGTTGGTGGCCATCTTGTCGCGAATGCGGGCCTCTTTCTCGCCCGATTCCAGCGCCTTGATCAGGTCCTCGATGCTGATGACCCCCGCCAGCTTGCCGCCCTCCACCACCGGCGCGCCCGAGATGCGGTTGATCCGCAGCACATCCTTGAGCTCGGCCATGGTCTGCTCAGGCGACATGGCGATCAGCTTGCGCGTCATGATCTGCCCGATCTTGAGCTCATAGATCAGCTCCTGGATTCGGGTGATCTCGGCGCGTCTCTCTTCGCTGATCGGCTCCGTGGCGCTCATCTGCCTCCAGGCCCCGCCTTGGGCCCCTGTGCCTAACCGCCGGAGGAGCTGCCCTCCCTAGGGTGTTGCGATAGATCGAATAGGCCGCAGCTCTTCAGTCCCGCGCGATACAGGCGGCCGCAAGCCTCATACATGGTGTACTTGGTCGCCAACAAGGGGATGCCCTTCTCGTCAGCAAGGGCGATGGTTTCCGGAGGGGGAACCTTGCCGCGGACGAACACGATGGCCTTGATATCGGACATCTCGGCGGTCCGCACCACCTGCGGGTTCACCAAGCCGCTCAACAGCAGGGTGCCGCTGTGGGTAAAGGCCAGCACATCGCTCATCAGGTCGGCCCCACAGGCCGCCTCGACGACGAGCGCCAGGTTGGCGCGCTTGGATATGACCTTTCCCTCGATGATGGCGAGAACTTCTTGCAGCGTCAAAAGCGCTCTCCTGCGGCATCTGGCGCGCGAGCGTGGCCCCGGCAGGCTTGGCGCGCATGGCAATCAACTGTGAATCCCTTCACAATCCTCGAGATTATAGCATACAAGAAAACGACTGTCAAATCCTTTTTCGTCCGGCCAGCCTTGCCCAAGCCCAGCAGGCCGCCCCGGCCAGCGCCGTGGCGCACAGCAGCACCTCCGCCAGCCCCTGCGCCCAGAAGAGGAGGTCCAGAGGCAAGATGCCCACCAGGCGGCCGGTGTTCGTCCGCAGCCCTTGCAGGGCATGGGCGATCAGGGCCGGGCTCAAGAGCACCAGGAGCGGCAGGAGCGGGCGCCACCCCCGAAACCCGGCCACGGCCGTGGCCAGCCAGAGCAACAGCCAATGCAGGTTGGGCCAGACCACCAAGAACAAGCTGCCCGAGTCGGTGAGCCGCGCATAGCTCCCCACCTCGACCAAGATGAGCCAAAGGGCAATGCACAGCAGCGCGACCCCCAGCGCGCCGATGAGGCGCAGGGACCGAGCCAACACACGTTGTGCGGTCATGGGGCTCCACCACATAGACGATACCCTGTGCGCTATCCGTGGCGCAATCCTCCGGATTGCGCTGCCCGAACCACCGACACGCCGCAATCCGGAGGATTGCGCTACGCGGCCTGCTAACGCGGCGCACTCCTATGGATTGCGCTACCCAACCTGCCGACACTCCGCCATCCGGAGGATCGCGCTACGCCTGCGGGCGATAGTCGTCGCGGGCCTGCATCATCGCCCAGACGTTCTCGACCGGCGTGCCGCCCAGCACCGTATTGCTGCAGCCGTGAAAGTAGCCGCGGCCGCCACTTCCCTCCAGGATCGCCCGGCAGTGGTCATAGACCTCCGCCGCGGAGCCGCGACGCAACCGGTCGCCGCTGGCGTTGGCCCACACCACCAGCTCCGGATAGCGCTGGCGGATCGCCGCCATCTCCATCCCGGCGTCATAGTCCACCTCGCCATAGCCGGGGACGCCAGCCTCCCGAAAGATCATGTCGCTCACCAGCCAGAGCCGCCCATCGGTGCGCCAGACATAGTGCAACCCCAGCTCGCGGCAGCGCGCCGCCAGCTTGGCAAGGCGCGGCAGGATCAGGTGCCGAAAAACCCGCGGGGAATAGAGCGGCCCATTCTTGTCGGCCATGTCGCCGCCGCCCAGCACGACCTTGATCCCTCGCGCGGCGATCCCTTCCATCTGCGCCAGGCCGACCTCCAGTTGGGCGTCCAGGATGTCGCCCACGGCCCCCGGCTCGAGCAGGCAGGCCATCAGCCCGGCCTCGCTCTGCCCGACGCCGATCCCGCCGCCGCCCGCCGCCACGAACATGCTCTCGCCCAGCCGCGCCTGCATCGCCTGCTCGGCGGCGCCCGCGTTGGCCCGCGCCGCCTCCGCCGCGCGTGCGGCGCCACGGGTGCGCTCCCGCGCCAGCCGCGGATAATCCTCCGGCCGGATGCGCGGCGCCGTGTCCAGCACGGGAATATAGTTGCCCACCTCGGCATCCCATCGCCAGACCTGGCGCACGCCGTCGGGATCGCCATAGAGGAAGGTGAACTCGTCCAGTTGCCGGGTTGGGCGATCGGTCTTGCGCCAGCCGAAGCGAAAGACCTCGATATCCAGCCTGCGGTTCAGGTCCACCAGCGCCTCCACGTAGGCATGGACGAACTCGTCGTGGGCCGTCTCCCCCGCCACCCAGGCCCGCGCCTCGGCGTACCACAGCGACGGCCCGCCGGCATCCACGCGCCGGCCCAGGATGGCGCTGGCCACGTCGCAGGCGATGGTGGGGGTATAGGCGGGCATGCGGTCGGGGACCTCTCCCGCGAGGGTAGCCAGGCAGCGTTGGTAAGGTGTCACGTTATCCACCATGAAACCCCTTTCGGATGACCGGCAGGAAGATCTGGCCCTCGCCACAGGTCACCAGAGTGCGCTCTAGGTAAGGGATGGCCGCCAGCCAAGCCTGAAAGTCGCCATCGCCCGGCTCACAAAGGGCCGTTCTGCTATAGGCAAAGGCGGCGAGCCGCAGGGTCATCAGGCTGCGCGGAAGAGCCCCGCTGAGCGGGTTATCTCCTAGGGAGAGTTGGCCCAGGCGCGCGAGGTTCCCCAGCTCCGGCGGGACGCCCCCTCGCAGATGGTTGTTGCCGAGGCGTAGGTCGCGCAGGCTGGCCAGGTTGCCCAGCGCGGGTGGGATGGTCCCTGTCAACTGGTTGGTGCCGAGGGAGAGCGTCTGCAACTTGGCCAGGCCGCCCAGCTCGGCGGGGATCGCCCCGCTCAGTTGGTTGGCGTGGAGATAGAGCCACGTCAGAACAGGGAGGCCGCCCAGCGTCGCGGGGATCGGCCCGCTCAACTGGTTAAAGGCGAGGGAAAGGGTGGACAGTCGGGTCAGGTCGCCCAGGGCCGCCGGAATCGCCCCGCTTAACTGGTTGTCGGCGAGGCGCAGCTCTTGCAGGCTGCCCAGGTTGCCCAGCTCGGGCGGGATGGCCCCCGCTAATCGGTTGTCGGAGAGATCGAGATAGACGACATGCCCAGCGTCGCAGGTCACGCCATACCAGGTGCAGGGGCTGGTCGCCGTCAGCCAGCCCTCGCGATGGGCCCAGGCGGGGCCGTTGGTGGCCCCATACAGGGCCAGCAGGGCCTGACGCTCGGCCTCGGGGACATCGCTCGGCGCGGGCCCATCCGCAGCCGCCTTCCGCCCGCCACGCTGGAGCGGGGCCGCCTGCGCGGCGGCGCCATCGGCCTGCACGCGGAAGGCGGCGACCTCGCCATAGTCGCGCCCGCCGATCTCATCCGCGAAGGCGCTCTCCTGGCCGGGGTCCAGGTGGATGCTATCCACATAAGCGAACCCCGCGCCGATCACCACGCCGGCGGCATCATAGAGCGTGGTCACCACGCCCACATACTCGAGGCGCTGGCTCTCGGCGTTATGGACGCGCCCGGTGACCTCGTACCGGCCAGACGCCGCGTCATAGCGCCCGTTGCTGGCGCGCACCTC
>JAAYEA010000559.1 GCA_012689325.1 Chloroflexota bacterium | reverse complement strand
TGGCCCCTCGCGCCTGATGATCGGCTCCGATTGGCCGGTCTGCACCCTGGGGGCGGGCTATGGCGAGACCATGGGCATCGTCACGGACTATATCGCGCGCCTTGCGCCCGCCGAGCGCGAGGCGATCCTGGGTGGCACGGCGACACGCTTCTATGGGCTGGATAGCCTGAGCACAAGGAGGCCCTGGTGACGCAGGAGGAGTATCTGGCGCAGGTCGAGGCGACTCGCGCCCAGCGCATGGCCTGGTGGCGGGAGGCCCGCTTTGGCATGTTCGTCCATTGGGGCCTATACGCCCAGTTGGGCCGCAACGAGTGGGTGATGAACCGCGAGCGCATCCCGGTGGCCGAGTACGAGAGCCTGGCCGCCGCCTGGAAGCCCAAGGAGCGCCCCGCCCGGGAGTGGGCCAGGCTGGCCAAGGACTCTGGCATGAAGTACATGGTCATGACCACCAAGCACCACGATGGCTTTTGCCTGTGGGATACCCAACAGACCGACTATAACGCGGTCAGGCGGGGCCCAGGGCGGGATCTGGTGCGCGAGTACGTGGAGGCCTGCCACGAGTTCGGCCTGCGCGTGGGCCTCTATTACTCGCTGCTGGATTGGCATCATCCCGACGGCGCGCAGTGCGCCAAGGACGAGACGGCGCGTCGCCGCTTCCTCGACTTTACGCAGGGCTGCGTGCGCGAGCTGATGAGCAACTATGGCAAGATCGATATCCTCTGGTATGATGGCGTTTGGCCGCTGCCCGATGCCAGCGCCTGGGAATCCGTCCAGAGGAACGCCATGGCCCGCCAGCTTCAGCCCGAGTTGATTATCAACAACCGCGCCTTCTTGGAGGAAGACTATGGCACCCCCGAGGAGCGCGTCACCCCGGCGGAGCAGGGTCGCGACTGGGAGGCGTGCATGACCTTCAATTACGCCTGGGGCTACATGCCCTCGGCCATCGACTGGCGCTCCACCCGCGAGGTGATCTCCATGTTGGGCACCTGCGCCGCGGGGCAGGGGAACCTGCTGCTCAACATTGGCCCCAAGCCCGACGGCTCGGTGCCTGAGGAGGCCGTGGAGCAGCTGGCTCCCCTGGGCAGGTGGCTCGCCGACAACGGCGAGGCGGTGTACGGGGCGGTGGACCGCGTGCGGGGAGCCATGGAGGGTGGATGGACCATCAAGGGGAACGTGGCCTACCGCTGGTGTCCGCGCTGGCCTGGCGGCGAGTTGGTCATCGGCGGTATCCGGACCAAGGTGAACAGGATCACCCTGTTGGCTACTGGCGAGCCGGTGCAGTTCTGGCAAGGAGACCAGCAGCTCAAGATGCTCAACCTGCCGCAGCGCAGCCCCGATCCCCACGCCGGCGTGGCCGTGTACAAATTCGAATGCGACGCTCCGCCTCGGCAGGTGCTGGGGTCCGGCTACGTCGTGCTATAGCAGAGGAGGCCATTCATGTCCAAGCTGATCATCGACACGCACCACCACTATCAGAACGTGCCCCACTATGAGGACCTGCTGGCGGAGGAGTACGCCCGCTTGGGCATCAGTAAGGTCGCGCTGATTTCGCGGGGCGGGGAGGATGGCCTGGCCCAGATGGTGGCGGCCATGCGCAAGTACCCCGATTTCATCCTGGGCCTGGCGATGCTGGACTGGCAGAACCACACCCCCGATGACATCGTGCGCTTCAAGGGCGAGGGCTTTGCCGGGGTCAAGTTCATTCGCCCGCCCGCGCCCTACCACGACAAGGCCTTCTGGCCCATCTATGAGAAATGCCAAGAGATGAAGCTCCCCGGCCTCTTCCACCTGGGGATCGTCGGGCGCGGCGGCAGCACCAAGAGCGGCTTTATGAGCTCGGCCACCCGCGAGAGCATGCAGAACGCCTATTTCGTGGATTCCAACTATATGCGACCGGTCTACCTGGACACCCTGGCGCGACTCTTCCCCGAGTGGATCATCCAGGGCGCGCACCTGGGCAACCCCTGGTACGAGGAGGCGGCGATGTGCTGCCGCTGGAACCCCAACCTCTATTTCGACCTCTCGGGCTCCTCGCTCAAGGCCAAGCGCCCGCAGTTCTTTGGCGACCTGCTCTGGTGGAACCGCTTCACCCGCTACCGCGACCCCGATGGCCGCGATGCCTGGGAAAAGATCGTCTTTGGCACGGACGTGGCCCATTTCGAGGCGGCGGACATGCTGCACGACTATGACGTGGTGATCCGCACGCTGGGGCTCAGCGAAGAGCTGCGCTGGAAGATCCTCGGCGGCACCGCAGCCATGATGTACGGGCTGGACGCGGGATAGCGACTGAAGGGAAGGCGGCATGGAATGCTATCGCGGCATTCCATGCCGCACCGGCATTCCATGCCGCACCGGCATTCCATGCCGC
>JAAYEA010000078.1 GCA_012689325.1 Chloroflexota bacterium | reverse complement strand
TCGGCGGCCAGATCGAAGAGCAGCTCAGGTCGAGCGCCCTCGGAGAAGGCGCAATACTTGCAGCGGGGCGTCACCAACATGCGTCCGCCCAAGTCCCGGTGCTCGGGGTCAGGCTGCAGCTCGGAAATGACATAATCGTGAATGGTCTGATCTGAACTTGACAGAAGCGAGAGCAGACTGCGACCCTCGATCCCCTCAGGCGGCGTCGCTCCGGCCACTGCGCAGAGCGTAGGCAGAAGATCCAGACCGGAGACCAGGCGCTGGCTGTCCGTCCAGCCAGCGGGGATCACCCTCGGCCAGCGCAGCAGCAAGGGGATCACCGCCGGCTCCTCGTAGAACACCAGCTTGACCACCCAATGGTGGGCGGCGACGCCCTCGCCATGGTCGCTGGTGAGGACCACGAGGGTGTCCTCTTCGTGCCCAGCCTCTCGCAGCGCGTCCAAGATGCGCCCGATGCTGGCATCGACGCGCTCCACCAGGCGGTAATAGGTATAGAGATACCTGCGCCAGCGCGCCTCATCCCACTTGAGGGTATACGAGACCTCCTGGCCGTAATGAAGCCGCGCCCGACAGCGCTGGACGAATTCCGGCTCGTCGGCCAGGATGCCGAAATTGGGCGGCAAGGGCGGCAGCGCGCCCTCGGTGGGGATGCCCAGATCCTCGTTCATCACCCAGTAGCAGATATCATGGGGGTTGGTGAGGCCCACGGCCAGTAGGAAGGGGCGTTCCCTTGGCTCGCGGATATAGGCCGCCGCTGTGTCGGCGATGGCGTCGTCGCTCTCCAGCCCCAAGCGCAGGCGCGTCCCGGCGGGAAGCGGCGGAAAGTCGAACCCCGGCGAGCCCGGCTGGGTCTTGAGCCCCCACTTGCCCACATAGGCCGTATCATAGCCCGCGCGGCGGATGAGGTGGCCCAGGTCTGGAACAGCGGGGCTGAGGGGATCGTGGTTATAGTCCACCCCGAGGGCGTGGGGCATGCGCCCGGTGAGGAGGCTGGCGCGGGCGGGGCCGCACACCGGCGCGGTGCAGTAGGCGCGGCAGAAGCGCGCGCCGCCCAGGGCCAAGGAATCCAGGTGTGGGGTGCTGACCCAGGGGTTGCCGACGGCGCTCAGGGCGCCGGAGTAGAGCTGGTCGGCCAGGATAAGCAGGATGTTGGGCCGGTCGGGCATATCGACTCCTATCTGAGCAGTTCGGGAGCGTCGCTGCAGACCCCATCCACGCCGATCTGCCGCAGCGCGGCGATCTCGGATGGGCGCTCCTCGTTCCAGATGACCACGCCCAGCCCGGCCTCGCGCACCCGGGCCATCCATTGGGGCGTCACCAGTTGGCTCGAGTTGGGACGGCCGCCCCAGCAAGGATGCACATAGTCGGCGCCGATGGACTGGGCCAGCTTGACGGGATCCAGCTCGGCGGAGCCAAAGAGGATGGAGGTTACGACCTGTGGCGCGACAGCCTTGGCCTCGGCCAGCCAGTCTGGGCGGAAAGAGCCGACCCAGAAGTGCTGTTCCAGTTCGTGCTCGACGAGGAAATCCACCACGCCGCGGACGGCGCCGCCATCCTTGATCTCGATGTAGACACCCAGCCCGGCGTCGCGGCAATGGAGCAGCGCCTCCGAGAGGGTGGGGATCCGCTCGCCGCCGCCCAGGTCGATGGCTCTGAGCTGGGCGAGAGTGCTCTTGCCAATGGGCCAGTGCCGCCCCGCCGCATCGGACAGGCTGCCGTCGTGCACGACGACGATCTCGCCGTCGGCCGTGCGCTGCACATCGATCTCGACCATATCCGCGCCTAGCCCCACCGCCTTGCGGAATCCGGCGATGGTGTTATCGGGCGCGTGGGCTCGGGCGCCGCGGTGGCCGATGCGCAAGAAGCGGTAGTCCACCCTGGGGATCTCGCGCTCGAGGCGCTCCAGCCAGTGATTGATTCGCTGGGGCATCCAGGCCTCCAGCGCTGGCCAGGGGACCAGCATGTCGGCGGTGATCGCAAAACGCTTGCCGAAGGAGGGGGCGGGCTCGAAGGCGTGCTGCTGGAGGAAGGTGCGCACCAGGGTGGTGTGCAGCGGCGCGGGGTGGACGTGACCCTCCAAGTAAGTGGCCATGAGCACCCCGCTCATCCCAGCCAGTTCGCTGGTCTCCGAACGCGGAAGCTTGGCGCGGCGCTCGGCGAACCAGTCGGTGGTCGGCGCAAAGGCGTGCTTGCCCGGCTCGCTATAGAGCACGGGGTGGTCGCCCTCCAGCTCGATGCGGCCCTGCCAGCGCATGTCGTGGTGGCCGCCGTGCCAGCTCGCCTCGCAGCGGACCACCTGGCCTCGCTCATCCACGTAGACCCAGGCGTGTTCCAGCTCGTAGAGATGACCGATATCCCAGTCCCACCAGATGGCATACTCGATGGCCAGAGCGGCTGGCGGCTGCCCCGGCGCGACCAGCGCGATGTGGCGGCCTTGGCGAAAAGAGGGCGAGTCGCCCGTTTCGCGAAAGATGGTATAGCCCGCGGCCAAGGGCAAGAAGGGCTCGCGGTCGTTGAAGCGGATGACCGGCGCGTAGCGCGCCGCAAGGGCGTGATCCTCGCTATCCCGCGGGGCCTCCAGCAGGTTGGCCAAGGAGCGATCGACGCGATCAGCCATGGACGATTCCTTTCTCGGCAGCGGTGATGTGTTCGATGATGGCATCAACGATCTGTGGCGCGGCGGCGTGCGGGATGCCGTGGCCCATGCCGGGGATAATCAGCAACTTGGCGCCAGGGATGGCCTTGGCCGTGGCGATGCCACCCTCGACGGAGAGGAGGGGGTCGGCCTCGCCGTGGATGACCAAAGTCGGCGCGGTGATGCCGCCAAGCGCCTGGCGGCGGCTCCCCGAGGCCACGATGGCGGCCAACTGGCGCGCCGTGCCGCTGGGCGGGGCGCCTCGCTCGAAGGAGCGAGCGGCGCCAGCCCGGACGCGCTCCTCATCGATGGGAAATCCGGGCCCGCTGATCATCCGCATGATCTCGACAGCCCGCTCCTGCTGCGCCTCACGGTCTCGAGGGCCCGCCTGTAGCAAAGCCAGCAGGATCTTGGGTCGCACCAACAGCCCCCGCTCCGGGTCGCCCACACTGGACATCATGGAGATCAGCGAGCGAACCTTGTCGGGGTGATGGATCGCCACCGTCTGGGCGATCATGCCGCCCATGGAGATCCCCGCGAGGTGAGCTGACTCGATGCCCAGCGCCGAGAGAAGCCCGGCGGCATCGTCGGCCATGTCGCGCAGCGTGTAGGGCGCGTGGAGGGGGCTTCTGAACAGGGTCGCGCGTATCATGTCGGTGGTGCTGGGCGAGGGCGCCTGGTCAAAGCGGGTGGAGCGGCCCGCGTCGCGGTTATCAAAGCGGATGACATAGAGGCCTTGGTCGGCGAGCGCCTGGCAGAAACCATCGTCCCAGGAGATCATCTGTCCGCCGAGGCCCATGATCAGCAGTAAAGGCGGGTCGCTGGGGCTGCCGAAGGCCTCGTAGCAGATCTCGATTCCGTTGGCCTGAACTGTTCGCTCTGGGCAGGGCGATAGGGTCATCTGGACCTCCCATCCTGATGCCGAAGCTGCCGTGGCGAAGGCGTCCGCGCGGCTGCCAGGCCAGTTAAGCACGCAATCGCCCGATCGTCAAGTTGCCGCCCCGGCAGGACTTGACAGATCGGCCTGGCTGCGGATAATAGGGGCCATCCGGCATGGGAACAAGGAGGTACCGATGCTCTACCCGCAGCAGAACGATATTCGCAACTTGCTGGACCTGTCGGGTTTCTGGGGGTTCCAGCTCGATCCCGGGCAGGTCGGCGAGGCGGAGGGCTGGCAGCACGGGCTGAGCGCTCCGCGCCAGATCGCGGTGCCGGGGAGTTGGAACGAGCAGTTCCAGGACACGCGCGACTATATGGGGTTGGCCTGGTATGCGCGCGCGTTCTATGTGCCCAGTGGATGGAATGGCCAGGAGCTGTTCGTGCGCGTTGGCTCCGCCAACTATGCTGCCAAGGTGTGGATCAACGGGGAGATAGTGGGCTCGCACGAGGGCGGGCACTTGCCCTTCGACCTGGAGATCACCCCGCAGGTCAGGTGGGGTGCAGAAAACCTCATCGCCATCGGTGTGGAGAACGAGCTCAAGCCGACGCGGGTGCCGCCAGGCAACGTGGCCCGCGGCGGTTTCGGTGGCTTTATGAGCGGGTTCCCCAGCACCAATTTCGACTTTTTCCCCTACGGGGGCTTGCATCGCCCCGTGATCCTTTTCGCGGTCCCCCCTAGGCGCATCGAGGACGTCACCGTGAACACGGTGCTGGTCGGCGAGGATGGCATCGTGGACGTCGAGGTCATCCAACGTGGCGAGGGCGGCGCCGGACGTGTGAGGGTGCGGGGGCAGGGTTTCGAGGCCGACGCGCCTCTGTCCTTCCAAGGGAGCGTCGCGGAGGCGGCGATCCGCGTGCCCAAGGCGCGCCTCTGGTCCCCGGACAACCCCTTCCTCTACGATCTGGAGGTGACGCTTGACGCGGGGGAGGTCATCGATCGCTATCGGCTGCCCGTGGGCATCCGGACCATCAGCGTGCAAGGCGATCGACTGCTGCTCAATGGCAAGCCGATTATGCTGAAGGGCTTTGGCAAGCACGAGGATTTCCCGGTGCACGGCCGCGGCCTGAACATGCCCCTGATCATCAAGGACGCCGCGCTCTTCAAGTGGATCGGCGCCAACTCGTACCGGACCTCCCATTATCCCTACTCGGATGAGGCCATGGACATCGCCGATCGCGAGGGCACCCTGGTGGTGGACGAGATCCCGGCGGTGGGGCTGTTCTTCGAGGACGGCGAGGAGAATATCCAGACGCGCTTGGGGCTGTGCAAGCGGCAACTGCGCGAGCTGGTGGCGCGCGACAAGAACCATCCCAGCGTGATCATGTGGAGCGTGGCCAACGAGCCGATGCCTCCCAACGCGATGCGGCGGATGATGGGCGGCGACGGCGGGCGGAACGAGCCCAACGCGGCGGACGCCTCGGCCCTCGCCTTCTTCCGCGAGCTTTACAGCGTGGTGCGCGATCTGGATCCCACCCGGCCAGCCACATCGGCGGCGGTGATGGGGTGCCCGGTGGAGTGGATGGCGCTGGCGGATGTGGTGTTCATCAACCGCTACTGGGGCTGGTACGTCCAGGCCGG
>JAAYEA010000558.1 GCA_012689325.1 Chloroflexota bacterium | reverse complement strand
TCATCGCCGGCATGGACGCGCCCGACGAGTCCAGCGCGGGGTTCACCTACCCGCCCGAGCTGGCCGCCGAGCTGCAACGCCAGGGCGGCTACCTCATCGACACCAACATCCTGGGCTATGCCCGCGCGGGCCGCCGCGAGCAGGCGCTGGCCGTCACCCGCCAGGTGATCGACCGGCGCGCTCGCGCCGCCGAGCGGCTGATGCGCGAGCGGCCCTGGGACCTTTTCGTGGTGGTCTTTACGGCGCTGGACCGCATCCAGCACGCCTTTTGGCAGGCGCCGGGGGACGAATCACCCAGCGCCGAGCTGCCGCCTCATCAGGCGGTCAGCGACGCCGTGCTCGAGTTCTACCAGCGCTTGGACGCGGTGGTCGGGCGGCTGGTCGAGGCGGCGGGCGAGGGCGCCAGCGTGATGCTGGTCTCCGACCACGGCATGGGCGCCAACCCCCAGAGCAACATGTACCTCAACCCCTGGCTGGAGAGCCTGGGGCTCTTTCACAAAGCGGCGGACAGCGCCAAGGGCCAGGCGGGGCGGGCGCTGCGTTACCTGCTGCGACGGGCCGCCGCCCTGGCCGACGGCCTCTTGGGCAAGCGCTGGCGGCGGCGGATCATGCGCCTCTTGCCCGGCGGGCGCGCGGGGCTGGTGAGCAAGCTGCACCGCGCCCCCTGCGATTGGTCCCGCACCCGCGCCTATGCCGACTATATCCAGCCCGGCATCTGGATCAACCTGCGTGGTCGCGAGCCGCAGGGGATCGTGGAGCCCGGGGAGGAATACGAGGCGCTGCGGGCGCGGCTGATCGCGCTCCTCTCGCGCTGCCGCGACCCCCGCACCGGCGCGCCCATCGTGCGGGGCGTCTATCGCCGCGAGGAGGTCTATCGCGGCCCCCGGCTGGACCAGGCCCCGGACCTGCACATCGAATGGAACTATGACCAGGTCGTCTCCGGCTACCAGTTCGAGGACGAGGCGGGACAGACGGTGACGGTGGGCTCGGCGGCGGATATCGTGGAGCGGCGCAATATCGACGGCGACCACCGGCCCGACGGCATTTTCCTGCTGGCGGGGCCGGGCGCCCGGCGCGGCGGCGAGCTCGCCGGCGCGCGGATCGTCGATATCGCGCCCACGCTCCTGCACCTGCTGGGGCTGCCCGTGCCGGAGGACATGGAGGGGCGGGTGCTGACCGGCGCGCTGAGCGACGAGTTCGCCGCCCATCACCCCATCCAGCGCGGCCAGGCTACCCCGGCCAGCGAGGCCAAACGCGAGCTTTCCGACGACGAGGCGCGCCAGGTGGAAAGCCGCCTGCGGGGCCTGGGATACCTGGAATGAACGCCAGCGACTACCTCACCGAGCTGCTGCCCCAGATCGCCGCGGCCAAGCTCGCCTATCGGGGGTGGCGCCGCGCGCCGCGCCCCTTCACCCTGACCTTCTCCGTGACCAACGCCTGCCAGTCGCGCTGCCAGACCTGCCGCATCTGGGAGCTGTATCGCCAGCACCCCGAGCGCCGCGCCGACGAGCTGACCCTGGACGAGATCGAGCGGGTTTTCGCCAGCCTGG
>JAAYEA010000077.1 GCA_012689325.1 Chloroflexota bacterium | reverse complement strand
GTGCCGCCCACCGCCACGACGGTCCCGCCCACGCCGACGCTGAACCTGCCGGTGGCCCCGGAGGTGGGCGCGCTGGCGCCGGAGGTGGCCTTGCCCGCGCTCGGCGGCGACAGCATCGAGCTCAGCGACTATCGCGGCAAGCTGGTGCTGCTCAACTTTTGGACCACGTGGTGACCGTACTGTCGCGCAGAGCGGTCCGCTCTGCAAAAGGCCCACGAGGAGTATCAGGATCAGGATTTGGTCATCGTGGCGGTGTCGGTGGCCGAGGCCAAGGCCGACGTCGCCTCCTTTGTCGAGAAGCAGGGGCTGACCTTCACGACGCTTCTGGATGAGCAGGCCAGCTTTGCCCGCGCCTACAAGGTGTCGGGCATCCCGGCCACCTTTTTCATCGACCGCGACGGGGTGATCCGCGACCACCACATCGGCCCCATGAGCGCCGAACTCATCGCCAACTATATGGCGGACTGGCAGTAATCGCTGGGACACAACCACTTGGCGCGGCTCATTTGCCATGAGAGGGTTATATGCGTAAAATGCTATATATCGCTGGCCTGCTGATCGCGTTGCTGCTGGCGGGGTGCCAGGGCGCGCCGGCAAGCCCGACGACGGATCAGCTTCATGGGCCTGCGCTGCCCACGGGGTTTCAGACCGCCACGCCGGTCGCGGCGCTGCCGCGGCCCTCGGTGGTCGCCGACGTGCCGCGCATCACCGCCCAGGAACTGCGCCAATTGCAACAAGCAGACCCGACGCTCATCATCGTGGACACGCGCAGCCTGGACGCCTACAACGAGTCTCATATCCAAGGGGCCATTTCCATCCCCCTGGCCGAGATCCCCACGCGTTACAGGGAACTGCCCAAGGACCGGCCCCTCGCGCTCTACTGAACTTGACCCGCGGAAGCGACCAGCGCCGGTGCGGCGCTGATTCTGTACGACCTGGGGTACACGGACGTGGCGGCTTTGCGGGGCGGATTGAGCGCTTGGGAAGCGGCCGGATATCCCATGGAGCGCAAGTAGCGCTCCGTGATCGAAAGGGGACACATGACCGAGGCCTATCGTCAGCAACCGCAGTCCTGTTGAACGCCCAATCGGGCTGCGTCGCCGGGTTCGGCGACGCCACTTGTGGCTGACCGCACCATCCACCCCGCCACCAGCGAGATCACCCGGGCGAACCGGCTGGATCACCTCCAGGCGCGTTGGGGCTACAAACGCGGCGCGCATCGCGTTCAGCCGGGGCTTTATGCGCTCGGCCACCCCACGCCGCAATCGCCCGTGTTCGTCACCGCCAACTATTCCTTGAGCTTTGACGCCCTCCGCTCCGCCCTGGCAGGCCAGGATGGCTACCTCCTCGTGCTGGACACCAAGGGCATCAACGTCTGGTGCGCGGCTGGCAAGGGGACCTTTGGCACCGACGAACTGGTCCACCGCATCGCCGTCACGGGGCTGGAAAAGGTGGTCGCCCATCGCAGGCTGATCCTGCCCCAACTGGGCGCCACGGGCGTAGCCGCGCACGAGGTCAAGTGGCGTTCCGGCTTTCGGGTTGAGTATGGCCCGGTGCGCGCCGCCGACTTGCCGGAATACCTTCGCACGAGTCAGGCCTCGCCCCAGATGCGGCGGGTACGGTTCAATCTGTGGGACCGGCTGACCCTGGTTCCCGTCGAGCTCGTGCACCTCGCCTGGCCGACGCTGGTGGCCGCGCTGCTGCTCTATCTCTTGCTCGGCGCCAAGGCCAGCGCCGCCGCCGTGGTCGCGGTGCTGGCGGGAGCGGCGCTCTTTCCGCTGCTGCTCCCCTGGCTGCCCACGCGCGACTTTAGCGCCAAAGGCTGGATCCTGGGCGGGCTGGCCGCCCTCGCTTTCGCCGCGCCGGAACTGGGCCGCGAGGCGAGCGGGTGGCTGCGCGCTGGCCACGCCCTGGCCTACCTGCTGGCCATGCCGCCGGTGACCGCCTACCTGGCGCTCAACTTTACCGGCTCGACGACCTTTACCTCGCCCACGGCCGTGCGCCGCGAGATATTCACGTACATCCGCCCCATGGCCATCGCCTTTGGAGCTGGGGCGTTGCTGATCATGGCGCTGGCCATTGCGCGCTGGATCGGAGGCTGAGATGGCGACCATGCCCAAAGTCCTGAACTCGCTGCGCTATGACGAAACGCGGTGCATCGGCTGCGACCTGTGCAGCGCGGTCTGCCCGCATGGGGTCTTTGCACCCAACGGCAGGGTGGCGCGGGTGGTCCGCTACGAGGCCTGTATGGAGTGCGGCGCCTGCCAGCGCAACTGCCCCACCGGCGCGATCGCCGTGGAGAGCGGCGTCGGCTGCGCCGCGGCCATGATCAAGGCCGCGCTCACCGGCAGCGCCGAGGTCTCGTGCGGCGACGATGGTTGCTGCGGCGGCGACTCCTGTTGCAGCTAGTGCAAGCTGAATGCACGCAAAAAGCGCGCCTTCTTTCGAGAGAAGGCGCGCTTTTTCTATGTCAGGAGGTCGCGAGCGTTACTGCCCGGCGATGGTCAACTGGTAATCGGGCGGCACGAACTGCACCCAGGTGGAGCCCGGCTTGAGCGGAATGGGGTTGCCCTGCGCGTCCAGGTACTGCGGGAAATCGGTGACCTTGGCCCGCTTCCAGGTCCCTTCGATCACCCGGCCGTCGCGAAAGACCTGCACCTTCCCCTCGCCGATGGTGACGATGTTGATGGCCGTGCTGCCCAGGCTATCCTCCACGATATCCGTCTTTTCGTGGGGCACGTATTGCACCACCACGTTGGCCATCCCGACTTGCTGGCCGGTCAGCTCTTCCAGATAGGGCGCGCCCTGCACGAGGCGCATATAGAGCCCCGCGCCGGCGTCATAGGTATAGTCCACGGTGCTCAATTTGGGGTAAGGGATATGGATCTTGGTCGCCGGCTGCCCCTGCGGCGGCTCGGCGGCAAAGACGAACCCCGTCAAGCTCACCGGCTTTTCCAGGTTGTTGGCGGCCATGTACTTGCGCAGGGCGGGGACGCTGCTATACAGGTTATGCGGCGCCTTCTTTTTGGCCGATCGGTAAAAGCCGGCGTTGGTGCTGCCCTCGGTGATCCGGGGGAACCCGGCCTGGGCCAGCAATTGGTTGACCCCGTTGCTCGCGCCGGAATAGACGAAAACGCCATCGTACTGGGGCACCGTGGCCAAGTTCACCGGGCGCGCGCTGCGGAGCGGACCAACGGCCTCCGGCTGCTGCGCCAGGAACACGGCGGTGATGCGAGTGATCCAATACGCCTCCATGATATCCTCGTAGACCACCTCGGCCTGCGAGATGCCGGCATGGGGCCAGGCGCCCGCATCGTTGCCGTAGCGCACCAGGAGGGGCCGCCGCTGCAACACAGTGGGATCGCTCACCGGCAGGCCGTTCAGCGGGTTGATCAGCGGGTCGCGCGTCGGCGACGGGACCGGGGTATCGGTGGGAACCTCGGTGGGCGTGCGCGTCGGCAGCACCGGCGTGGGGGTGCTGGTGGGCGGCGGCGTGGGCGTATCAGTGGGCGCCGCGGTTAAGGTGGCCGTGGGCACGAGCGTATCCGTGCTGGGCGGCGTGTGGGTAAAAGTCGGCTTGGGCGTGCGCGTCGGCGGGATGGTCGCCTCTGCGGCCTCCTCGGAGCAAGAAGCCAGCAGCGCAGTGGCTGCCAGCAAGGCAAGCAACAACACCAGGCGCGCGATGCGGCCCTTGACGGACGGCTTTATGGCGATCATATGGATGATGGTCCCTCCCGCTCAACTCGTCATGTGGTACCTGACGGCGCCGGGGGCCACTTTGTTCCCCAGGACGCCAAGCTCTCCCATTATAGGCGATCTGCCCGCCTTGACAAGTGCGCAAAGCGCCGCCAGACCCGGAACGGGCCGGATAGCGGGGCCATCTGCCGCGCCAGCGCGGGCCAGCTCACCTGGCGGCGGCGCTGGATGGCGACGCGCTGGGGCCACAAGCGCGGAAAGGCGGCATAGCCCGCCAGCCGGCCGCGCAGCGTCTGGGCGTCGCCGCGCCGGAGCAGGCTGTAACCCACCGCGAGCAGATCATAGAGCCAGATCAGCGGCAGGCGCACGTACCACTGCGGTCCCGGATAATCCTTGATCAGGGTCCAGATGCGGTTGCGGGCCAGCAGATAGCTCTTCATCGGCGAGCCCTCCGTCCCCGCGCCAGCGTGCACGTGGTAGACCCGCGCCGCGGGGCAATACCAGGCCCGCCAGCCCAGCAGCCGCGCCCGCCAGGCCAGGTCCACATCCTCGTACAGGTAGAAATAGCCGTCGTCAAAGCCGCCCGTCTCTTCCAGCAACTCGCGGCGATAGAGCGCGGCCCCGGCGCAAGGGCCAAAGACCTCCCCCAGCGCCAGGCCCGCCCCCGCGTCTAGCCGCCCGCCATCCCGGTCCCAGGCGATCCCCAGCCGGTCGACCGCGATGCCGGTCGAATTGATCCGCTCCCGCTGGTGGAAGAAGAGCATCTTGGAGGCGCACATGCCAACGCGGGGCGCGGCCTCCATCCCCGCCACCAGCGCCGCCAGCCAGCCCGGCTCCGCCTCGGTGTCGTTGTTGAGCGTGGCCACATAGGCGCCCTGGCTGGCGCGGATGCCCAGGTTGTTGCCCGTGGCAAACCCCGCGTTCCGCTCCAGCGCCAGCAGCCGTACCTCCGGGAAGCGCTCCCGGACCAGGGCCGCGGAACCATCGCTGGAGCCATTGTCCACCAGCAGGACCTCGAAATCGGCATAGGTCTGCTGGCGCAGGCTGCTCAGGCAGCGCTCCAGATAGCCCTCACCGTTCCAATTGACGATCACGACCGTCACGTGTCCGCCCATGCCCGCCTCGCTCCGGTTGGTTGGGCAGGATTATAGCACAAGCGCTTCAGGGGGCCGAGCGGCGCTCCGACAGCGTGCGGCGGCATACCAGAATATCTGAGAGGCTAATTATGTTGTTTGTCATTTTTTCTGTTGTGTTGTATAATGTAAGCAGGCGACGCCTCGCAAGAGCGTGATCTGACCAGTTTATCACAGGAGCGTGGAGAGGTGTCCCGGCACCCGCCGGGCGATAAGCGACAGGCTGCTACAGCGACTCGCACAAATCGCATCTTGCTGGGGCTCAGCAGGCGTCATGCCGAGTAGGCGGCCTGCTACCCATCAGCACGCGTGAGCTCGGTTCCACCGCAGAGTGCCTCTGCGGCAAGCCGAGTTTTTTGTTTCTAGGCAGCCTCTCTCACCCCAAAAAGGAGCTCAACCAGATGAAGAAAAACCTCAAGGACAGCCAGCAAAAGATCGAAGTGGACGGTACCGTCGTGGAGGCGCTGCCCAACGCGACCTTTCGCGTCCAATTGGAGAATGAACACCAGGTGTTGGCCTATCTATGCGGCAAGATGCGAAAATACTATATCCGCGTCTTGCTCGGCGACCGCGTTAGGCTGGAGCTGTCGCCCTATGATCTCAATCGCGGTAGGATCACTTTCCGGTACAAGGCCCCCGTCACCTCGATGGCCTGATCGAGATCCTCATGCCGGTGGCATCCAGCACTAACGCGCGGCCCAACAGCATAGAAAGGAGTCTCGATGCAATTCCAAGTCGGAGCCAAGGTGCTTCATCCCATCTATGGAGCCGGGCGAATCACCGCCATACACGAAAAGCAGTTCAGACAACAGATCGACCGCTATTACGTGATCCAGGTACCAACACAGCGCATCACGGTAATGGTTCCGGTCCACAAAGTGGACGATGTGGGCTTGCGCCCCATCAGCGGGGCTGCGGCGCTACAAGAGATGTGGCACGTATTGGAGAGCAAGTCCATAGAGCTTTGCAGTGACTGGAAACTGCGCCAAAGCCACATCTCGGAAAAGATCCGCACCGGCGATATCCTCCAGATCGCTCAGACGATCCGCGACCTGACCGCGCGCCGGCGGGAACAGCGGCTCAGCCAGACCGATCGCGAGTTGCTGGAAAAGGCCGAGGCCTTCCTGGCCTCCGAGCTGGCCGTAGCCCAAGATATGGGCTCGGAAGAGGCCCGCGCCCTGATCCGCACCAGGGCGCTCGCCGGGCAGAGCGCCTAGCACCCAACGCCGTCATCTCCGTCGCCCCATCCCCGAACCAGGCCCCCAGACCACTACCTGGGCCGATGGTTACCCGAATCGCTTTGACAGATCCCTGCGGCAGGCTATAATGGCTGGCCAGGAACGATGATCATGGCAGGGAGAGCGGATGCATGGAGACCAAGACGCTATTACGAAAGCTCTCGGAGGCCAGCGGCGTCTCCGGCTACGAGGCCGAGCTGCGCGGGTTGGTGCGCGAGGCCTGGGCGCCCTGGGCCGACGAGGTGCGGGAGGACGTGCTGGGCAACGTGATCGCCCTCAAGCGCGGCACGGGCGCGGGCGAGCGTCGCTACAAGGTGATGCTGGCCGGGCACATGGACGAGATCGGGTTGATGGTGACCCAGTTGGAGGGCGGGTTCATCCGCTTCACCCAGGTGGGCGGCATCGATCCCCGGACCTTGCTGGCCCAAGAGGTCGTCGTACACGGCCGCGAACCCCTCCCCGGCATCATCGGCACCCGGCCGCCCCACGTCCTGCCGCCAGAGGCCCGCAACAAGCCCGTGCCCTGGGACGAGCTGTTCATCGATGTGGGACTGGACGGCTCGCGCCTCGCCGAGCTGGTGCAGGTGGGCGATCTCATCACCGTCCGCCGGAGCATGGCCGAGCTGGAGGATGACCGGCTTTCCGGCAAGGCCTTCGACAACCGCGCCTCCGTGGTCGCCATCGCCTGTGCTCTGGAGCGGCTGGCCGGGCTCAAACACGAGTGGGACGTCTATGCCGTGGCGACGGTGCAGGAAGAGACGGGGCTCAAGGGGGCCATGACCAGCGCCTACGGCGTCTATCCCGATATCGGCATCGCCATCGACGTGGGCTTTGGGAACATGCCCGGCCAATCCGAGCTCGACTCGATCGAGATGGGCAAGGGGCCGTCCATCGCCTTCGGCCCCACGGCGCACCCCGCCATCCACGAACAACTGGTCAGCGTGGCCCAAGCGAACGAGATCCCCCACCAGATCGAGCCGATCCCCGGGGCCTCCGGCACCGACGCCTGGGCCATCCAGGTGGTCCGCGAGGGCATTCCCGCGGGGCTGCTCTCGATCCCCTTGCGCTACATGCACACCTCGGTGGAGACCGTGGTGGCGCAGGACATCGCCCGCACCGGGCGCTTGCTGGCGCATTTCACCGCCTCGCTGGATGCTGCCTTTGCGGGCCGGCTGGGCCTGAACAGGTAAGGAGGGCGATTTGATCCTTCAACAGCTTGCCAATGCCTCCGGGCCTTCGGGCCGCGAGGAGGCCGTTCGTCAGGTCGTCATCGAGGCCATCCGGGACCACGTGGACAGCTACCAGGTGGATGGCCTGGGCAATTGCATCGCCTTGAAGCGGGGCGCCGCCCCCGCAGCGGACGGGCGGTCCCGGCGGGTCATGGTTTCGGCGCACATGGACGAGGTGGCGCTGATGATCGTTCAGATCACCGGCGAGGGGCTGCTCCGCTTCCGCAAGATCGGCGGCATCGACGACCGAGTGCTGCCCTCCAAGCGGGTGCTGGTGGGCGAAAAGCGCGTCCCCGGCGTCATCGGCTGCAAGCCACTGCACCTGCTCCACGACGCAGAATTCGGGCAGGTGGCCGCCAGCGACGACCTCTATATCGACATCGGCGCCTCCAGCGCCGCAGCCGCTGAGCGGCTGGTCCAGCGCGGCGATTATGCCGTGTTCGACACGCCCTATGAACCCTGGCCGCAGGCGCGGCTCGTCAAGGGCAAAGCCTTCGACGATCGCGCCGGGTGCGCCGTCTTGGTCGAACTGCTGCGCGGCGATCCCTACCCCTTCGACCTATATGGCGTGTTCACGGTGCAAGAAGAGGTGGGACTGCGCGGGGCGCGCGTCGCCGCCTATGCGGTGGACCCGGACGCCGCCATCGCGCTGGAGGGAACGATCTGCGACGACATGCCAAAGAAGAAAGACATCAGTTCCACCACGGTGCTGGGCCAGGGACCTTCCATCACCATCATGGATCGCTCCATGATCGCCGATCGGAGGCTGGTGCAATTGCTCATCGATACGGCGCAGGCGGAGGGGATCCCCTACCAGTTCAAACAGCCCCTCATGGGCAGCACCGATTCCGGCACGATTCACCTGGCGCGGGAGGGCGTGCCCACCACCGT
>JAAYEA010000557.1 GCA_012689325.1 Chloroflexota bacterium | reverse complement strand
TTTCCTCCGTTTCCAGTTTTGCCACGTGGCAAGAACAAGGCAACCCCCCGACACCCGCTCCGGGTCCGCCCACTGCTCGGCTTTCCCAAGCGTCATTCGGCCGTGAGGGCCGCTGGTGATTGCGTAACGGATGTGCGAGTGGTATAATGTGAGTAGCAAAAAGTCGTATTGTACTACTACGAACCAAGCAGGGCTGTGGCGAAAGAGGTCACGAGATGACGACGCAGGACGCCGGCGAGATCATCAGCATCCACGACCTGGTGCCGGACGAGCGCAACGCCAGGCGGCACAGCGAGCGGGGCCTGGGCCTGATCGCCGACGGCATGGGCAAGGTCGGCGCGGCCCGCTCCATCGTGATCGATGAGGCCGGCCGCATCCTGGCCGGCAATGCCACGGTGCAGGCCGCGGCCCGCGCGGGGATCTCGCGGATCCTGGTGGTGGACGCCGACGGCCGGACCCTGGTGGCGGTCCGCCGGCGGGGCCTGGACGAATCCGGCAAGCGAGCGCTGGCCTACTACGACAACCGCACCGGCGAGCTATCGGACTGGGACCCGGAGCAGATCGCCTCCGACGCCGCACAGGGCCTGCCGGCCATCCACGCGATCTTTACCGACGCCGAGCTGATGCAACTCATGGGCCAGGCCGAGGCCACCGAGCCAGCGGCTGGGCCGGCGGGCAACCGGGCGGCATACGCCTTCCTCGACGCGATGGACGCCGGCGAGGTGGAGCGGGCCGCCCCGGCGGCGCCGCGGCGAGGCTACCCCCTGGCCATCGTGCTGGACCACGACGAATACGCGACCTGGGTGGCGGCCAAGGAGGAGATCGGCGTGAAGGATGACAAGCAAGCGCTGCTGGCGCTGTTGAGGATGGTCTAGGATGGCGGCTACCGGGGGACACTGGATCAAGTCAGCGCAGGGGACGAGGTTCGTGTCAGCGGCAGGACCTCGCCGCAGCACGCTGGAAGGCCTGCACCACACGCTGCTGGGCCTGGCCGGCGATGACCCGACGCCGTATGACGACTATGGCCACCGGGAGAGTCGCGAATATGGGGCCTACATCCTGGCGGATGGGACGACGGGACGGATCGACGGAGACAAAGCGGACAGTTGCATCATCATCCCGGATGACCTCATCGACCGCCTGGCTGGCGCCCATTTCGTGCACACCCATCCCTCCGGCGGCTCGTTCAGCCTGGACGACGTCCTCCTGGCGCAACGCGCCAAGGTGGCCAGCATGTCGGCCGTGGGCGTGGACGCCGGCGGGCGCAAGTGGCGGTACACCGTTCGGCCGGGGCCCGGGGGCTGGAAGTCTCGCGCTGAATACATCGTTGCCAAGCAGAACGCCGAAGAGGCGGTCTACCGCCGGGGCTGGCGCAAGCTCGACCGGGCCAGAGTGGCCGGAAGGGCAAACAAACGATTCCACACCGCGCTGGAGTCGTGGCATCGGGACCTGGTGATGAAAGAGTTGGCCGCCAGGACCGGCCTGGAGTACACGCGAGAGAGGATACGATGATGGCAACCAAAAAGGGCGGATTCACCATCGACAAGACGGACCGCGGGCCCCGCTATGGCCCTGAGCAGGAGCGCAAGCGGCGGGACAAGTCCAAGAAAGGAAAGTGACCCATGGCAGCGAGCGGCGGGCATTGGGTGAAGTCGACGGGCGGCGGGACTGGCTTTGTCGCGGCGGGAAGCGCGGGCGGAGCGAGCGGTCAACCGTATCGCATGAGTTACCAGCAGTGGATGGCCGCGAAGGAAGCTATCATGGCGAAACCCTCCCGGACGGTAGCGGGGTGGAAAGCCCAGGTCGACGCGGTGAATCGCCTAAACTATGGGACCCTCAGGTGGAAAAAGCCTGGGAAGGATTACGGGGGGATGGAGCAGGAATACCGCGACGTGATTGCTAAGGCGCGGCGGGAGGGCAAGCTGACCAGGGCACAGGCCAAACGGCTAATCGCTTCCAGCAGGGCGGCGACACCGGCAGGCGCGTAGAGGCGGTAACGCCTGGGATCGCCGAGAGAACGAGCCGAGCCGCTGGTACGACAACGAATACGAGGCGCGCAACCCGGATCGCGGGCGGTCGGCCTCGGAGCGGCTCAGGGCCAAGCAGCAGTTCTACGAGCGCATCGCCCGCGGCCAGCGGCCCCTGTTCCCCGTGCCCGGGCTGTAGCGTAGCAGGAGGCAGAGATGCTTGACGTCTATTGGGGCGAGTTCATGATCTCGCCGTTTCCCCTGGAGTGGGCGGGCGACCAGTGCTCCCACGCCTGCGCCTATTGTTTCGCCAACCTCCAGAAGAAGCACGGCGCCCAGGACCGCCGGCAGGCGCTGATCGAGACGGACATGAGGCTCCTGGCCGGCTACCACGAGCGCAGCTCCTGGGCCGCCTACCTGCTGCGGGAGGGCTATCCGGTGCTCATGAGCAACCGCACGGACCCCTTCAGCAAGAACAACCACCAGCAGGCCCTGGCCGTGATGCACGTGATGCATGAGATGGGCATCCCCATGAGCTTTCAGACCCGGGGCGGCTATGGGATCGAGGACGCCCTGGAGTTCCTGCCGCCCTCCTGTTGGTACGTCTCCATCGAGACCATGGACGACGAGCTGGGCCAGCGCCTGAGCCCCGGCGCGCCGGTGCCCAGCGAGCGGATCCGGCTGATCCGGCGGCTGCGGGAGGCGGGCCACGTCGTGGTGGTGGGCTTCAACCCTTGCGTCCCCGAGTGGCAGCCCGACCCGGAGCCGCTGTTGCAGGCGGTGAAGGACGCCGGCGCCTGGGGCGTCTGGATCGCCTCGCTGCACCTGAGCAAGCGGCAGGCGGCCAACCTGACCGACCACCAGCGGGAGGCCCTGGGCGAGGAGCTGCTGGGCCGGGTCGTGGGCAAGCGGCAATACAGCCAGATGGACCGGGCCGCCTACCTGGCGGCGGACGACTGCGCCCGCAGCCTGGGCCTGGAGGTCTACGCGTCGAGGCAGCCCTTCGCCTCGCGCTACTGGGAGCCGTTCGACGCGCTGTACCCCAAGCTGTTCCCCACCCACCAGACCGTGATCAACCATGCCTTCGCGCAGGGCTGGGACCAAACCAAGCCGCTGAGCTTTGAGGAGGTCTGGGCGATCATCGGCGGGCAGTTCCCCGCCGGCGTGGGCCCGCTGGACAGCTACCTGGGCTCCACGGCGCACAACATCTGGCACGATCACCAGGTGCCGACGCAGATGACCTACAAGCAGCTCCTGGCGCTGGCCTGGATGGAGCCCCGGGTGGAGTTCTGCATGGCCCGCGGCTACAGCTTTGCCTACGCGCTG
>JAAYEA010000556.1 GCA_012689325.1 Chloroflexota bacterium | reverse complement strand
CGGGCCCACGGGGGCGCGGGCGCGGCCATCGGGGATCAGCCCCATCACCTCCAGCGCCTCCTTCACCACCACGGGGAAGGTCCCCAGGTTGAAGGCGATGCGCAGCGGGGCCAGGGCGCGTTGCAGCGCTTGGCCGCGCGCGGCGTCGCCGGCCAGCGCGGCGTCATAGATGCCCACCACGATCTGGGGGGCGACGTTGGCCGTGGCCGCCACCGCCCCGGCGCAGCCATTGGTCAGCGCGGCATAGATCAGCGTGTCCCGCCCGATAAAGGTGCGGAACCCCGGCGGGCAGAGCCGCACGTATTCCAGCGTGTTGCTCAGGTCGCCGCTGGAATCCTTGATCCCGGCGATGTTGGGGTACTTGGCCGCGAGGCGCGCCATGGTCGGCGGCGTGACGTTCACCGCCGTGCGGCCCGGGTTGTTATAGGCCAGCACGGGGAGGCTCACCGCCTCGGAGCTGGCGGCGAAAAAGCCGTATAGCTCGTCCTGGCTGGGCGAGATGAAATACGGCGTGATCACCGAGATGGCGTCGGCGCCCGCTTGCTGCGCATAGCGCGCCAGCTCCACGCTCTCGCGGGTGGTCACGGCGCCGGTGTTGGGCATGACGAACGCCCGCCCCCGCGCCTGGTCCACCACCACGTCCATGATCCGCTTCTTCTCGTCCACCGTCAGGGCAAAGAACTCGCCCTGGCTCCCCGCCGGGAAAAGCCCATGCACGCCGCTGGCGATCAGGTGATCGACCATGCGGCGCAGCGCGGCCTCGTCCACCGACTCGTCCGCCTTGAACGGCGTGACGATGGGGACGATGATGCCCTGCAATGGTTTGCCCATCAACTACTCCTCGTGCTTTTTGACCTCGATGCCCGCCATCTCCTCCACGGCGGTGATCAGGCCGGTGTGGTCGTATTCGCCGCGCCCCGCCACGATCATCCGCTTGAACAGGTCGTGGACGATGCTGGAGACCATCAGGGGCACGCCGTAGGCCTGGCCCGCCGCCATGATGATGCGCATGTCCTTATAGTGCAGCCGGCAGCGAAAGCCGGGGTTGAAATCGCGGCTGACGATGCGCTGGCCGCGATTCTCCAGGATGCCGCAGCGGGCCAAGCCGCCGCCCAGCACCTGCACGATCTTGGCCGGGTCCACGCCCGCCTTGGCGCCCAAGGTCAGCGCCTCGGCGACGCCGGCGATGGTCACGCCCACCAGGATCTGGTTGCAGGCCTTGACCACCTGGCCCGCGCCGTGCTTGCCGCAGAGGGTGGCCTTGCCCATGGGGGCAAAGACGGGCAGCGCCCGCTCAAAGGCCGCCTCGGTGCCGCCGACCATGATGGAGAGCGTGCCCTTTTGCGCGCCCACGTCGCCGCCGCTCACCGGCGCGTCCAGCGCCTCCACGCCCTTTTCCCCCGCCAGCTTGCCGATCTGCTCGGCCACGGTGGGCGAGACGGTGCTCATGTCGATGTAGAGGCTGCCGGGCTTGATGTTCGCCATCACGCCGTCGGGGCCCAGCGCCACCTTTTCCACGTCAGGGGTGTCCGGGAGCATGGTGATGATCACGTCGCTGCGCTTGGTCACGTCGGCGATGCTGGTCCCCGCCTTGGCGCCCGCCGCCACCACCTCTTCGATGCCCGCCGGGAACAGGTCGTAGCCGATGACGGTGAACCCTGCCTTGAGCAGGTTCTTGGTCATGGGCCGCCCCATGATCCCCAGCCCGATGAAACCGATGGTCGGATTGCTCATTGTGTCTTCCTCCTCTTGATTCGAGTTCGTCGTAAGGGACTTGGATTTCACAGCTCGCACGGATTAGGGATAGGGCATCCGGAATCTGTGTCGATCTGCGTTCATCTGCGTCCCATTCCATCCCTGCGTTGAAAGCGAGCTACCTCGTCAGCCAGGCGCCATCCACCGGGATGATCACCCCCTGCAAATAATCCGACGCGGCGGAGGCCAAAAAGACCGCCGCGCCCTTCAGGTCTTGCGGCGTGCCCCAGCGCCCCGCCGGGATGCGCGCCAGGATCTGCGGGTTGCGCACCGGGTCGTGCACCAGGGTGTCGGTCATGTCCGTGGCCATGTACCCCGGCGCGATGGCGTTGACGTTGATCCCCAGCGGCGCCCACTCGTTGGCCAGCCCGCGGGTCATCCCGGCCACGCCGCTCTTGGCCGCGGCGTACGAGATG
>JAAYEA010000555.1 GCA_012689325.1 Chloroflexota bacterium | reverse complement strand
GCGTCTCGGCGGTGGACTAGACCCCCGCGCCGACCTCCAGGGCGATCTCGACCATGTGCATGAAGGCGCTCTGGCGCTGCTCGGTGGTGGCGCGTGCCTCGGTGGGGATCACGTCGCTCACCGTCAGCAGGGCCAGGGCGCGGGCGCCGAATTTGGCCGCCAGCGTATAGAGCCCCGCCGCCTCCATCTCGATGGCCAGCACGCCGTAAGCGGCCCACTTGCGCCAATAGTCGGGCTCCTCGTGGTAAAAGGCGTCGGTGCTAAAGATCGGCCCGACGCGGACGGGGATGCCCTTGGCAAGCGCGGCGTCGTGGGCGGCCTTGAGCAGCGAGAAATCGGCGCAGGGCGCGTAGGTGGCGCCGCCAAAGCGGGGGAGGTTGATGGCCGAGTCGTGGCAGGCGGCAATGGCCAGCAGCACGTCGCCGAGCTGGAGGTCGGGCTGCACCCCGCCGCAGGTGCCCACGCGCATCAGCGTGCGCGCGCCGTAATCGGCCAGCAGCTCGTGGATATATATCCCCGACGAGGGGATGCCCATGCCAGTGCCTTGCACCGAGATGCGCCGGCCGCGGTAGGTGCCGGTGAAGCCGAACATGCCGCGCACCTGGGTGTAGCAACGGACGTCCTGCAGGTAGGTCTCGGCGATATGCTTGGCCCGCAGGGGGTCGCCGGGGAGCAGGACCACGTCGGCGATCTCGCCGGGCTGGGCGGCGATGTGTAGGCTCATGGGGATACCTCCTGGTACGGATTGCGCAGGGGTCATGATAATCGAATAGGCGCGGAGAGCAAATCGCGGCGGGACCCTTGACATCGCGCCCATCCGGTGCTATACTTACGCCATCTAGAACAAATGTTTCCTTGGGGGCGGAGCATGGACACGACAGGCAAGATCGAGATGCTGGGCGAGGCGGCGCGCTACGACCTCTGCGCCGAGGGGTGCGGCACCGCCGCCAACCGGGTCCGCGACGACATCGGGCGCTGGATCTATCCGGCGGTGATGCCCGACGGGCGGCGGATCAAGCTGCTCAAGGTCTTGCAGACCAACGCCTGCGAGAAGGACTGCTTCTATTGCGCCCAGCGGGCCAGCCGCGACTGCCGCCGCACCGGCTTTGCCCCCGACGAGCTGGCGCACCTTTTCGAGCAGTTGCTGCTGGCCGGGCGGGTCACGGGGCTCTTCCTCAGCTCTAGCGTCTGCGGCGGGTCGGGCCGCACCCAGGAGCGCATGATCGACACGGTGGAGATCATCCGCAAGAAGCAGGGCTTCCAAGGCTACATCCACCTGAAGATCTTGCCCGGCGTGCAGCGCGCCGCCATCGAGCGGGCGGTGGCGCTGGCGGACCGCGTCTCCATCAACCTGGAGGCGCCCAACGCCGCGCGGCTGGAGCGGCTCACCGGCACCAAAGAGTTCGGCGGCGAGTTGCTGAGCCGGCTGGGTTGGGCCTCGGAGGTGCTGCGGGAGGCGGCTTATCGCCCGCGCGGGCGGTGGGGCGGCGGCCGCGCCGGGCTGACCACCCAGTTCGTGGTGGGCGGGGCGGGCGAGCCCGACCGCGAGATCATGGCCACGACCAGCCGGCTCTATAGCCAGTTGCGGCTGCGCCGGGCGTATTACTCGGCGTTCCAGCCGGTGCCGGACACGCCGCTGGAGGGACATGCGCCGGTGGCGCCGCTGCGGGAGCACCGGCTCTACCAGAGCGACTGGCTGCTGCGGCAGTACGGCTTTGGCTTTGGCGAGCTGGTCTTTGACCAGGATGGCAACCTGCCCATGGAGGCCGACCCCAAGCGCATCTGGGCCGACCGCCACCCGGAGCGCTATCCTATCGAGGTGAACCGGGCCAGCCGCGAGATGCTGCTGCGCATCCCCGGCGTGGGGCCGCGCTCGGCCTCGCGGATCGTGGATTTGCGAGGGGAGACCAAGTTCCGCGAGCTGGCGGACCTGAAAAAGGTCGGCGCCGTGGCGGAGCGCGCCGCGCCCTATGTGCTGCTGGACGG
>JAAYEA010000554.1 GCA_012689325.1 Chloroflexota bacterium | reverse complement strand
CGCCCAAGAACGGCAGCGTCTTTGGCCGGGGCGAGGCGGCGCGGCTGCCGGAGGCGTTCGGCAAGCCGGCCTTTTTGGGGCAAGAGGCCTCGCGTTTCATCCGCGAGAACAAGGACAACCCGTTTATCCTCTATGTCAACTTTTTGGAGCCGCACATGCCCTTCTTTGGGCCGCGCGACAACCAATACTCGCCCGACGCGGTCAAGCTGCCCGGCAATTTCAGCGACCCGCCTACCGCCGACCAGCCGCTCAAAGCGCAGATTTACCAAAAGGCCTACTACGAGCGCGGCCACAGCGGGCTCCCCCTCAAGACCGAGGCCGACTGGCGGCGGATGATCGCCCACTATTGGGGGCTATGCAGCCTGGTGGATACCCACGTGGGGAGGATCCTGGACACGCTCTCCGAGTGCGGGCTGGACGACAACACTATCGTGGTCTATACCTCCGATCACGGCGACATGATGGGCAGCCACCGGCTGATCGCCAAGACCGTGATGTTCGAGGAGGCGGCGCGGGTGCCTTTCCTGGTGCGGCTGCCGGGGCAAAAGCGCTCCTGGCGGGTGCGCGGCCCGGTGAGCCAGGTGGACATCGTGCCCACACTGCTGGACCTGCTGGGACAGCCGGTCCCGAGCGGGCTGGAGGGCCAGAGCCTCAGATCAGCGGTGGAGGCGGGCCGGGACAGCGCGCTGCAAGACGACGTGTTTATCGAATGGAGCGGCCACAACAACGGTTTCGGCGACGTGATCGGCCAGGTGGTGTTGCCCGAGGGAGCCGAGGGGCTGGCCACGCCGGAGCAGATGGCGGCGGCGATCCTGGACCCCGTGCGCACGGTGATCACGCCGGACGGGTGGAAGCTCAACTATAGCCCCACGCTGGGCGAGCACGAGCTCTACAACCTCGCCGCTGACCCGCTGGAGGTCAACAACCTGGCGCGCCGGGCCGAGCATCGCCCGCGGATGCGCGAGCTGGCGGGGCGGATCGTGGGCTGGCAGGAGCGCACCGGCGACCAGGTGGAGGTCAAGCCGGAGAGCATCCGATAGGGGCGCGCGAAGGGAGGCGGGCCATGGGCGAGCGCAAGCATGTGGTGGTGACCGGCGCGGCGGGGCGGATGGTGGGGCTGATCCTCCCCGCGCTGCGCGAACGGTATGATCTGACGCTGCTGGACCGGCGCAAGACCACCCGCGAAGGGGTCGAGATCGCCGACATCCAGGTGGTGGACCTGCTGGACAGGGACCGCGCGGCCCTGCGCCGCCATTTCCAGGACGCCTACGCCGTGGTGCACGGCGGGTTCGTCGGCAACGCCGACCGGACGCAGGCCTTTTGGGACGAGCTGGCCAACGTAGAGATGGCCTACAACGTCTATCAGGCCGCCTGGGAGGCCAACGCCCGCCGGGTGGTGGTGATGAGCTCCAACCACGCCGCCGACTATTACGAGCGGCTGATCCTCGACGGCAAGATGGACGTGGTGAACCCCGAGATGCGCGCCCTCTCGGACAACTATTACGGGTGGGCCAAGGAGACCTACGAGCACCTGGGGTTCGTCTTTGCCGTGGGCCAGGTGAACGGCCGCCCGCTGGAGAACGTGCAAATCCGCATCGGCGCGCCGCGCGAGACCGACGGCGACCGCTGCGCGCCGGGCGACTGGCGCTGCCTGCGCCGCTACCTGGGGGCTTATATGAGCCAGCGCGACATGCAGCAGCTTTTCATCAAAGCCATCGAGGCGGAGGACATCCGCGACGAGCGGGGCGTGCCCTTCCAGATTTTCTATGGCATCAGCGGCAACCATCACGCCTTTTGGAGCATCGCCAACGCCCGCGAGATGATCGGCTATGCGCCGGAGGACAACAGCGAGATACGGTTCCATGAGCTGATCGCCCGGCACGTGCGGGCGGCGCGGGAGAAGGACGAGTGAGCGAGCAAGACTGGTCGCTTCTGACGCGGCCCCGGCAAGTGATGCCCGACTGGGT